>NZ_BBUX01000096.1:0-18005 GCF_000974725.1 Methylobacterium sp. ME121 | reverse complement strand
CGGGTGTAGCGCACGGCCGAGGGGGCGGCGGCCGGAGCCGACGCGTGGACCGGGGCCGCGACGTGACCGGCGACATGTCCAGCGGCTGGAGCTGCGGCCGGCGCGTAGTCGGGGGCGATGGCGGCGGGACGGCGCGGCTGGCGCACCAGCACGCCCGGCGAGGAGGCGCTGCGGTCGATCCGGCTCTCGAGGGCCGGACCGTCCAGGACGTCGAGGCTCGCCCGGTCGTCGAAGACCTGGGCCGGCCAGTGCGGCTCGGGCGCCGCGGCGCGCGCGGCGCGCTCGGAGCCCTCGCGGCCGACCATCGCGCCCGGCGGGGTGAGCCAGCTCGGCTCCGCCCGGCGCCCGGGCGCGCCGTAGGACGGGCGGGCGGGCAGGCCGGCGGGAGAGCCGGAGAGGCGGCGGGTGAGGCTCGCGCGGAGCGCCATCAGCCGGTGCGCCAGGGCTCCCAGGGAGAGGCCCGAGCGGTCGCCGCCGCGGACAGGGCGGGCGGGGTCACGGTGGGAGTACGGAGGCCGTCCCGATGCGCGCATGGGTTCTCAGACGATACTCGAAACAGGGATCCGCCGACGCGCGGCGGCTGTTCCTGAGTTAGGCCATTCGTCGTTAATGGAGGCTTGCGACCGGCCGCGGCGCGGAAACCATGCGGGGCGATCGGCCCGGCCATCCGGCCGGACCCCGCGTCGCCGCGACCGCGCCGTCACCGCCTCCGGGGCCGGTTTGGCCGCGGAATCACGAGGGAACGTCGCGCGATGTACCGGAAATCGAGATCTGGTCCCCGTCCCGAGGCGCCGCGGCGCGGTCTCTCGGGATGACGTCGAGAACGGGCTAGAGTGCGGGCAGGCTCCGCGCCCCCGACAGTCCGCATCCCCTATATGACCCGCAGCCACCCCTCATCCGGACAGGTGCCCGTGTCTCCAGCCACCTCCGAATCGCCGGCGCGCTTCCGCTCCCTCTATCGCCACGGTTTCGCCCGGGTCGCGGCCTGCACCGGCCGCAGCCATCCGGCCGAGCCCGAGCGCAACGCCGACGTCATCCTCGACCTCGCCCGGACCTGCCACGATTCGGGGGCGGCGCTGGCGGTCTTCACCGAGCTCGGCCTCTCGGCCTACGCGATCGAGGACCTGCTCTTGCAGCAGACGCTGCTCGACGCGGTCGAGGCCGCCGCAGCCCGGGTGATCGCCGAATCGGCCAATCTCCGGCCGCTGCTGCTCGTCGGCGCGCCCCTGCGCTGGCGACACCGCGTCTACAACTGCGCGCTCGCCATCCAGGGCGGCGGCCTGCTCGGCGTCGTCCCGAAGACATTCCTGCCGAACTACCGGGAATTCTACGAGAAGCGCCACTTCGCCTCGGGCGCCGGGATCGCCGGCGAGACCGTCCGGGTCGCCGGTCGGGACGCGCCGTTCGGCACCGACCTGCTGTTCCCCGCCGAGGACCTGCCGGGCCTCGTGGTCGGGGTGGAGATCTGCGAGGATCTGTGGGTGCCGGAGCCCCCCGGCATGCGCGCGGCGCTCGCCGGCGCCACCGTGCTGGCGAATCTCTCGGGCAGCCCGATCACCGTCGGCCGGGCCGAGTCGCGGGCGCTCCTCTCCCGGGCGGCCTCGATGCGGGGCGCCTGCGCGTACGTCTACGCGGCGGCCGGCCAGGGCGAATCGACCACCGACCTGTCCTGGGACGGCCAGACCAGCATCGACGAGCTGGGCGTGCGCCTCGCGGAGGGCGAGCGCTTCCCCGAGAAGCCGGTGACGACGCTGGTCGACATCGACCTCGACCTGATCGCCCAGGAGCGCCTGCAGGCGGGCAGCTTCGACGACGACGCGCGCGGCCACACCCTGCCCTATCGCCGGGTGCCGTTCCGGCTCAGCCCGCCGGAGGCCGATCTCGGCCTGATCCGGCGGATCGAGCGCTTTCCGTTCGTGCCGGCCGACCCGTCGCGCCTCGCGCAGGATTGCTACGAGGCCTACAACATCCAGGTCGCCGGCCTCGCCAAGCGCCTGGAGGCCACCGGCACCCGCAAGGCCATCATCGGCGTCTCGGGCGGCCTCGATTCAACCCACGCGCTGATCGTGATCGCCAAGGCGTTCGACCGCCTCGGCTACCCGCGCTCGGACATCCTGGCCTACACGCTGCCGGGCTTCGCCACCTCGAACGCGACCAAGACCAACGCCCACGCGCTCATGAAGGCGCTGGGCTGCACGGCGGCCGAGATCGACATCCGCCCGGCCGCCAAGCAGATGCTCGCCGACATGAACCACCCCTTCGCCAAGGGCGAGGCGGTCTACGACGTCACCTTCGAGAACGTGCAGGCGGGCCTGCGCACCGACTACCTGTTCCGGCTCGCCAACCACGCAGGCGGCATCGTGGTCGGCACCGGCGACCTGTCGGAGCTGGCACTCGGCTGGTGCACCTACGGCGTCGGCGACCAGATGAGCCACTACGCGGTCAATGCCGGCGTGCCCAAGACGCTGATCCAGCACCTGATCCGCTGGGTGATCGGCAACGGCGAGGTCGGCGCGGACGAGGCCCGCACCCTCCAGGCCGTCCTCGACACCGAGATCTCCCCCGAGCTCGTGCCGGTGGACCAGGACGACAGCCCGCAGAGCACGGAGGGCACGATCGGCCCCTACGCGCTGCAGGATTTCAACCTGTTCTACACGCTGCGCTACGGGTTCCGGCCCTCGAAGATCGCCTTCCTGGCGCTCCACGCCTGGGGCGACCGGGAGCGCGGCACCTGGGCGCCGGACTTCCCGGAGACCAAGCGGGTCGCCTACGAACTCCCGGAGATCCGCCGCTGGCTCGGGGTGTTCCTGACCCGCTACTTCGGCTTCAGCCAGTTCAAGCGCTCGGCGCTCCCGAACGGGCCGAAGGTCTCGGCCGGCGGCTCCCTGTCGCCCCGGGGCGACTGGCGCGCGCCCTCCGACGGGTCGGCGCGGATCTGGATCGACGAGTTGAACCGAAACGTCCCTGAAACTTGACCGTCACAAACTCGACCGATTGTGCCATTATGAGCACGGTCAAGCCGATTCTTCGCAATGCAAGATCTTGTATTGGGAAAATTGGCTTCGAGGGCGGCCAGGCGGAGGACTTCGGATGCGAAGCTACAACCTGTTCCAGCTCAAGGGCGAGGAGGGCCTCTGCTGCGCGGTGCCGGAAGCCAGCACGGTCCCGCCCTTCATCGGCGCGGGTCGCTGGACCTTCGGCGGCAAGCTCTGCGACGGCAGCCGGCAGCCCCTCGACTTCGACGGGCGGGCCGCCGACACCGCAGTGCGCTTCAACGGCTTCTACCTGTTCCAGACCGTGGACCGGCGCTTCATCGCCTGAGCAGGATGCGGCCGTCGCGCGTCGTCTCCGGCGGGACGCCCCGGGGCTCAACCCTGGCGCGCGGGCGGAGCCGCGCGTCCGGACCGATCACGCGCGATCCGACGGCCTCCGCTCCCGGGAGCCCCGACAGGCCCCCACCCCGCCCGTCACGGCGCGCGGGACGCCGGCGGGATGATCGGCGCGGAGACGACATTACTGAAGTCATCGGGCGTAAGTCGGACCGGCCCGGGACGCGGACTCCCTTTCCCGGAATCGTGGCGGCGGCCCGTCATCGGTCTCGAGCCCTGTAGCGGGCCTCGACTCGGCGATCGCGACCAAGATTCCTTAAGGGCTGGCGTGCAGGTTTCGCGGAACCGTCAGCTGTCCGGAGCCGCCCGCATGTCGGAGCACCGCCGAGAGACGCGCCAGAGGGTCTTCCTCAAGGGGCGCGTCGTCTTCAACAACGGGTCGTCGAGCCTCGACTGCCTGGTGCGCGACATGTCCCCCACCGGCGCGCGCCTCGTGATGAGCGAGGCCACCACGCTCCCGGACGCGTTCGATCTCTACATCCCCCAGAAGGACCGGACCTACCGGGCCACCCTGCGCTGGCGCCGTGAGGACGGCATCGGCGTGACCTTCGAGGTGCCGGCCCGGGCCGGCACCGCGCCGGCCTCGCCCGATCCGGCTGCGACGGACGCCTCCGTGACCCTGTTGCTGAAGCGCATCAGCGAGCTCGAGACCGAGAACGCCGCCCTGCGCCGGCTGCTCGCCAGCATGGCCCAGTCGGGCGATTCGGCGAGCGCGGCCTGAGTCCCGGGCCTGAGCGTCAGGCCTGAGACTCGAGCGCCGCGCGGATGCGCGCGGCGTGCTCGGCGAGGACCGCGTTGTCGGCCATCCCGCCCTCGTGGCGCTTCAGCGGCACGCCCTCGCGCCGCGGGATGACGTGGACGTGCAGGTGGAACACGGTCTGGCCGCCGGCCGGCTCGTTGAACTGGAACAGGGTCAGACCCTCGGCCCGGAAGGCGGCCTTCACGGCGCGGGCGACCTTCTGGACGCTCGCCATCAGCGCGGCGAGCGAGTCCGGGTCGGCGTCGAGCAGGCCGCGGGCCGGCGCCTTCGGGATCACCAGCGTGTGGCCCTCGCCCTGGGGCATCACGTCCATGAAGGCCAGGGTGTGGGCGTCCTCGTAGACGCGGTGGCAGGGGATCTCGCCGCGCAGGATCTTGGCGAAGATGTTGTCGGGATCGTAGCGGGCGTCGGCCATTCTGCCTCCGGGACTCCTTGAGCGGCCGCAGGTTGCACGGGGTACCCGCCCGCGTCCACACGGGAACAACCGACCCGCCGCGACGCTTGCATCGCCGCGGCGGCGGCGCCGTGCCGGGGTCCGATGGCCCGGCGTCCCACAGACCGCGCAGGGAGTTCCGGATGGCGCACGAGAGCACGGGAGCGATCTACGCGGCGGCGGGCGCCAACCTCGCCATCGCGGCGGCGAAGTTCGTGGGCGGGGCGCTGACAGGCTCGACCGCCATGCTCGCCGAGGGCGTGCACTCGGTGGTCGACACGGCGAACCAGGTGCTGCTCCTCGTCGGCATGAAGCGGGCCAAGCGCCCGGCCGATGCCCGCCACCCGTTCGGCTACGGACGCGAGATCTACTTCTACGCTTTCGTGGTGGCGCTGATGATCTTCCTCGGCGGCGGCCTGTTCGCCGTCTACGAGGGAATCGAGCGGGTCCGCCATCCCGAGCCGGACGTGGATGCCGAGCTGTTCGGCTACCGGCTGCCCGGCCTCTGGGTGAACGTCGCGATCCTGGGCTTCGCCATCGCGGCGGAAGGCACGTCCTTCTTCGTGGCGATGCGCCAGTTCTGGGCCGAGAAGGGCAAGCACTCGGCCGTGCGGGCGATCCGGCGCAGCAAGGATCCGACCCTGTTCACGGTGCTCGCGGAGGACACCGCCGCCCTGATCGGCCTGCTGATCGCGCTCGCCGGTGTGGCCCTGTCCCACCTTCTGGAGATGCCGAGCCTCGACGGCTGGGCGTCGGTCGGCATCGGCCTCGTGCTCATCGGCATGGCGGCGTTCCTGATGGTCGAGACCCACGGGTTGCTGATCGGCGAGGCGGCCGATCCCGAGGTCGTCGCGGCCATCTCGGAGCTGGTCCGCGCCGAGCCGGGCGTTCTCCACGTCAACGAGGTGCTGACCCAGCACCTCGGCCCCTCCGACATCCTGGTCAATCTCAGCATCGACATGACCGACGATCTCAGCGCCGGCGAGGTCGAGAGCCTCGTCACGCGCCTCGACCGGGCGCTGAAGGCGCGCAGCCCCGACGTGACCCGAGTGTTCATCGAGATCCAGCAGCAGGGCGATCACACGGTGCGGGCGGCGGCCTGAGCACGCCCGCCTCGCCGGCGAGTGCGGATCTCTGTCAGGCATCCTCCCCGCGCATCGGCGGCGGCGGGCGCACGCCGTCCCAGGGGGCCGGCGACGGGAACACCTCGTCGAGGAATGCGAGGAACGCCTTCACGTTCGGACTGCCGCGCCGGCTCTCCGGCCACAGCGCCGTGAAGACCGAGCGGTCGACCGCGAAATCCTGCAGGACCGGCACGAGCGCCCCCCGGGCGACGTGCGGCGCGGCGATGTAGGTCGGCGAGATGCCGATGCCGCCGCCGGCCACCAGCACCGCCGCGACGGCGTCGCTGAAATCCGCGACGATGCCGGCATGCGGCGTGAACTCGACCCGGCGGCCGCCGACCTGGAACGGCCAGCGCAGCGCCTGGCCCGTGCTCTGGAAGCGGAAGTTCACGCAGTCGTGGTGGACGAGGTCGTCCGGGTGCCGCGGCGTGCCGCGCCGCGCCAGGTAGACGGGCGCGGCGAAGGCGCCGAGCCGGTGCGGGGCGAGGCGCCGCGAGACCAGCCGGGAATCCGCGAGTTCGCCGACTCGGATCGCGACGTCGATGCCCTCCTCGATCAGGTCCACGAACCGGTCGCTCAGGCGCAGGTCGACCGACAGCTTCGGATGGCGGGCGCGGAACCGCGGCAGGGCCGGCCCGAGCAGGTGCACACCGACCGGGATCGATGCCGCCACCTTCAGGGTGCCGGCAGGCTCGGAGCGCGCCGCGACCGCGGCCTGCTCGATCGCCTCGGCCTCGCGCAGGAGTCGCAGCGCCCGCTCCTGCAGGTCGCGTCCCTCGGGCGTCAGTGTCAGCGAGCGCGTCGTGCGGGTGAAGAGGCTCACGCCGAGCCGCGCCTCCAGCCGCTGCACGCTCTTGCTCACCGCCGAGGGCGAGATGCCGAGGGACCGGGCGGCCGCCGAGTAGCTGCCGAGGGAGGCGGAGCGGGCGAAAGCGACGATGCCCGTCAGCCGGTCGAGGCCGATCTGTTCCATGACGGCATGACTGAAGCGAATTGCGGCCCGATTATCAAGGCGAAGGCGCCGCTCCAATCTTGTGTCCCTCGCCGCCACCCTGGCGCCGAGCGGCAAGGTTTCCCGCCATGTTTCCCGCCCTGAGCAGCACCCTCCAGGACCGCAGCGTCGTGGTCTTCGGCGGCACATCGGGCATCGGCCTGGCGGCCGCCCGCCAGGCCAAGGCCGCGGGTGCGGCGGTCATCGTGGTCGGCCGCGACGCGGCGGGCGCCGAGCGCGTCGCGGCGGGGAACGGCTTCGCCGGCTGGCGCGCCGCGGACGTGACGCGGCCCGACGCAGTCGCGGCCGCCCTGGCCGATATTCCCCGCGTCGATCACCTCGCGCTCCTGGCCGGCACCTTCGTGGCCGGCAAGATCCGCGAGGCCGAGGTCGACCACTTGAAGCGGGCCTTCGACGAGCGGATCTGGGCCGCGGTTCACGCCCTGCGCGCCCTCGGCGACCGGCTGGCCGGCGACGGATCGGTCACGCTCATCTCCGGCGCCCTGGCGGACCGCCCGAGCGCCCAGGGGACCGCCGTGCTGGCGGCGGCGTCGGCCGCGATGGAGGCCTTCGCCCGCGGCCTTGCCCTCGAACTCGCACCGGTGCGGGTGAACGCGCTCTCGCCGGGCACCACCGACACCCCGCTCCTGGCCCGCACGCTCGGCGCCCACCGCGACGCCTACGTGGCCGGGCTCACCGAGAGGCTGCCGCAGCGACGCCTCGGCACCGCCGAGGAGGCCGGCGCAGCCGTCGTCTTCCTGATGGGCAACGGCTTCATGAACGGCGAGACCCTCCACATCGACGGCGGCGGCCGCCTGATCTGAGCGGCCGATCGCCCACGTCGAAGGAGAAGCGCGATGTCCGACATCACGGCGGCCGTACCGGCGGCGGAGCCCGACCACGACCGGCTGCTGCGTGCCAACCTGGAACGGGTCTTCAACGAGCGGGACGCCGTCGAGCGGGCGGCCGCCCTGGACCTGCTCTACGTGGCCGAGCCGATCCTGTTCGAGCCGGACAATGTCGTGCGCGGGCGGGCGGCCATCGGCGCGGTCGCCGGGGCGCTCCTGGACCGGTTCGGGCCAGCCTTCCGCTTCAGGCCCGTCGGCAGGGCTGTCGGGCACCACGGAATGGGATCGCTGCGCTGGGAAGCCGGCCCGGAGGGCGGGCCGATCGCGGTCACCGGGATGGACGTCGCCGAGATCGTGGACGGCAGGATCGGACGGCTCTGGGTGCTGCTCGACCCGCCGGTCGCCTGAGACCGGCGCCGCGAAACGGTCGGGCGTCAGTCGCTCCGGCCCACCTGCCGGAGGCTCAGCGCCCAGAGCCGCTCCTGGACGGCCTCGTCGCGGCTCTCGGCCGAGGAGACCTTCGGTCGCCCGTGGGAGAAGTATCGGCCGGTGACCCCGTCCAGGCCCGGATCGCTGGCCGCGCGGAGGGAGGTCCGCGCGCCCTTCTCGGGCGTGATCAGGAACGGCCGCATCAGCGCCCAGGCCGCGCCGAGCAGCCCGCTGGTGTTCTTGGCGAAGCCGGTATTGACCACCCCCGGATGGACGGCGTTCACCGTGATGCCGCTGCCCCGCAGCCGTCGGGCCAGCGCGTAGGTGAACAGCACGTTCCCGAGCTTGGCCTGGGCATACGCGCCCATCGCCCGGTACCGCCGGGCGCCCTCGACGTCGTCGAAGTCGATGTGCCCCCGGTAGTGGGCCGCGGAGGCGACGTTGACGATCCGCGGCTTCCCGCCCGTCGCCGCCGACTCCTTCAGCGTGTCGAGCAGTTCGAGGGTCAGGAGCACGTAGCCGAGATGGTCGAGCGCCCAGGTGCGCTCGATCCCGTCGACGGTCAGGGTGCGCCGGTCGAAGATCGCGCCGGCATTGTTCACCAGCACGTCGAGGCGCGGATAGGCCGACCGCAGGGTCCCGGCGAGCCGGCGGATCTCGGCCTGCGCGGACAGATCCGCGCGGTGCGGCTCCACGGCGGCGCCGGGCACCGCGGCGCGGATTCGGTCGGCGCAGGCCTGCAGCTTCCCGGGGTCCCGCCCGACGATGGCGACCCGCGCGCCGAGGCGCGCGAGGCCGAGGGCCGTCTCGTAGCCGATGCCGCCGGTCGCCCCGGTGACGAGGCAGACCGTGCCGCGCACCGCGCCGGCCTCAGAACACCGCCTGGCCGACCGCGAAAGCGATGACCACGATCACGATGGCGATGAGCAGGAACAGGCCGAACAGGATGCGGGCCAGCGAGCCGGCGCCGGAGGCGATGCCGGTGAAGCCGAGACCGCCGGCGATCAGCGAGATCACGAAGCAGATGAGGGCCCATTTCAGAAGGGTCATGGCGTCACTCCGGCTGCGCCCCGGCGCGGGGCCTGATGCTGCTGCCTCAACCGGCGCCAAGCGAGACCGTTCCGCGGATTCCGGCCCGGTCCGCTTTTATTCTTACCCGCGCTCGGTCGCGCGGGTCGCGGCGCGGTCAGCCGGTCTTCGCCACGGGCTGCGCCGGCACGTCGGCGCGCTCGAGCATGATCTCCGCCAGGGTGTGGTAGAGGCCGCCCCGGCAGATCGCCTTCGAGGCCGCGTCGGCCAGCAGGGCCGCGACCATCAGGGGGATTACCATCGCGTGGTTCTGGGTCATCTCGGTGACGATGACGAAGCTGGTGATCGGCGCCTGCAGCACGCCGGTCAGGTAGGCCACCATCCCGATCAGCACGACGGCGCCCACGGGCATGCCCGGCAGGAGGCCGTGGACCGTGCCGCCGAGGCCGGCCCCGACCGCCAGGGACGGCGCGAACAGGCCGCCCGGGATGCCGCTGATCGAGCTCAGCACGGTGGCGGCGAATTTCAGGGGCGCGTAGGTCCAGCCGGCCGCCGCGTCGCCGTGGAGGATGGCCTTGGCCTCCTCGTAGCCGGTCCCGTAGGCCGCGCCCCCGGAGGCGAGGCCGCACAGGGCGACGCACAGCCCGCAGGCCGCCGCGAAGATCACGGGCCGCTTCCGGATCGCCCGTCCGGCCGCGCCGGGCAGGCCGCGGGCGAACAGGATCACCAAGCGGCTGAACAGGCCGCCCGCGAGGCCGCCGACGACGGCGACGAGCGGGACGATCCAGCCGGCCGCCAGCGGCAGGGCGGCGTCGGTCGTCCCGAAATAGGTATAGTTGCCGAGGAGCCCGAGCGAGGTCAGGCCCGCGGCCACGATCCCGGCCACGATCAGGCCGGAGGAGCGCGCCTCGTAGGCGCGTCCCAGTTCCTCGATGCCGAACACGATGCCGGCGAGCGGCGTGTTGAAGGCCGCCGCGACGCCGGCGGCGCCGCCCGCGAGGAGGAGCCCGGGCAGGCGCTCGGGGGTCAGGCGGCCGAAGGCGGCCATGATCGCGGCGCCGACCTGCACGGTCGGCCCCTCGCGGCCCGCCGAGGCACCGCAGAACAGGCCCAGGAACAGGACCAGCACCTTGCCGAAGGCCACGCGCGGCGAGATCAGCGAGTAGCGGAAGCCGGCATCCCGGGCGTGGCGGGCGGCGATCACCTGCGGGATGCCCGAGCCCTGCGAGTTCGGGAAGACCGTGAGGGCGAGGAGCGCCGCGAGGGCGAAGCCCGCGGGCGTCAGCACCAGGGCGATCAGCGGCGACGGCGCCGTGAGCCGCCGGAACCCGTCCTGCGCGAGGTCGGCACCCTTGGCCATCAGCACGGCGGCGAGGCCGACGCCGATCCCGCCCACGAGGAAGAGCAGCCGCCCGCGCCAGAGCGGGTAAGCCTCCATCGAGGCCGACCGCAGGCGCATGATCGAGCGTCGGTAGCGCGACCGTTGCGGGGGCGGGGCATCCGTCGTTTCCCGCACCTCGTCCCGCTTCTCGACCATGAAAGAGCACCTCGTCCGCGCAGTCGGAGCGGACGCTATAGCGCAACGGTCAAGGAAAGACCCCCTTCGCGGGACGGCCGGAGGCCGGCACCCGCGTGCCGGCCCCGCCGCTCACCCGATCACCACCTGTGGTGCCAAGCGGCCCGATGCCAGCCGCCGTGGTGGTGCCAGCCCCAGGGGCGGTGCCAGCCCGCGTGGCGCCAGCCCCACCGGTGGTGCCAACCCCAGGGCCGGTGCCAGCCGTAGACCACCGGCCGGGCGTAGTAGATCGGGCGGTACGCGTAGGGGCGCCAGTTCGGCTTGCACCAGCCATACCAGCCCCGGTGGAAGCCCGGGCCGCAGCCCTGGGCGGCTTCCGCCGTCCCGGCCGTGGCGGTCAAGGTTCCGAGTGCGAGGAGTGCTGCGCCTGCCAGCTTCATCCGCATCGTCGTCCTCCTTTCAGTCGCGAGCAGAGCGATGATCCGGCCCCGGTCCGACCGAGTTCTCACCGGATGCGATCCGGCTGTTTGCGATGAGCCGGAAGTGCGCTCGAAACATCCGAAGCCCGGAAAGCGTTTCTTCACAAACCTGTGCGCGCGAACGACTTCGCCTCCGCACCCGCGAGCGTCGCGATACCTTGCCGACGGCTTCGGTCATCCCGTAACGATTTCGCGCGCGTCGCGGCGCCCGTGCGGCAGCGCACGGACGCGTCGGTCCCGCCTCAGACCTCCGCGGCGCAGAGCCTCTCAACCGCCCGCACGTACGCCTTGGCGTCGAACTTCTTGAGCGAGTTCTCGCTCTGATAGCGGACCGTGCCGAAGATCTTGCGCTTCTGCCAGGGCCGGTCGTGCAGACCGTACACCCAGGCGACGTTGGTGAAGGAATTCGGATCGCGCCCGTCGAGGAAGTAGCGGTTGTTCAGCCGGAGCGTCCGGGCGAAGCCCTCCCGGGGGGACGGGGACCATTCGAGGATCTTCTTGCCCCAGTACATCCGCAGCTGGTTGTGCATGTAGCCGGTCTCGCGCATCTCGCGCATCGCGGCGTTCCAGTAGCGGTCGTGGGTCTCGCCGGCGGCGAGCTGCGCTTCCGAGTAGGCGTGGGGGCGCTCGTCCCTCGCGTGCTCCGCCAGGGTCTTGCGCGCCCAGTCCGGCACCGCCCTGTCGTAATCGTCGTAGCCCTCCGTGTAGTAGACGTGGTTCATGGCGAGCTCGCGCCGGACGATCAGCTCCTCCAGGTAGGCGCCGCGGTCGTCGGAATCGCCGACCTTGGCTTCCCGCACCGCCAGGGCGATCTCCACCGGCGAGATCTGCCCGAAATGCAGGTACGGGCTCATGTGCGAGGCGGCGGCCGCCTCTGGCATGTTGCGCCCCGCGCCGTAGCCCGAGAACCCGTCTTTCAGGAACGCCTTCAGGCGCTTGCGGGCCTGCGTCTCGCCGCCGGTGAAGCGCCTCACCGGGCCGACCTCCCGGTCGAGGGTCATCCCGGCGAGTACCGCCTCCGGATCGGAGACGTCGATCGCGCTCTTCAGCGTCAGCCGATCGGCGGAGTGCTTCACCCTGCGGGGCTTCAGCGGCGCGAGGAACGGGTCCCACAGCCGGTTCAGCTTCGGCCGCAGCGTCCGGGCGGCGTACTCGTGCTTCGGCGAGGCCGTCTCGACCGGCACGACGACGTCGCCCTCGACCTGGACGATCCGCGTCTTCACCGCCGCGGCGATCTCCCGGTACCAGCCCTTCTGGATCGCGAGGTAGCCGCGGTCGAGCACGAGGAGCGCGGCGTCCTCGGCGAGGGCGATGGCGATCTCGGCGGGCGAGCACTTGCGCATGACGAAGCCGACCCCGCGCTTCTCCAGGCCCGCCTTCGTATCCGCGAGACCCTGGAGCAGGAAGGCGTAGTGGCGGGCATTGGCTTCGGGAAAGCCGCTGGCGCCGTCGAGCAGGCCGAAGCAGGCGACGACCGGCAGGTCGAGGCGGTTCGCCTCCTCGATGGCGAGTTCAAGGGCCGGATTGAACGTCGCCCGATTGGCCTGCTGCAGGAGATACAGGACGTAGGCGCCGTCTCCGCCCGGCTCGACATCGTTGAGGATCCGGACCCGCTCACCCTGGATCGCCATACTCACCTGCCCCTTGCTTGGCGCGTCGCGCCGAACCTTGGCTGGAGAAGGTAGAGCGGGCGGGAATTTCGTCCGTCCGGACGGGGCGGATGAAAAGCCGCAGTCGAGAATGCGGGCCGAACTCCGGCTCGATCCGCCAGAACACCGTCTCATCAGGGACTTGCGGGAGGATCGATCGCGCCCTGCCGGGGCAATGCAGGTTTCGCTCGCGCGCGACAGTCTGCGACATTTTCAACACAGGCCGGCGAGGATGCGTGCGCGGACGCACGAAAGGACAGCCCTGCTGTCCTGATGCTCTTGAATTTTCCATCCGGGAGCGCAGATTGTGCAGCGCGGGAAGGCGATGGCGTCGCCCTCTCGCAGCCCTTCTTGGGCGTTTCCTCCCTAGACTTCGGGCCGCTCCTTCGGGAGTGGCCTTTTTTCTGTCCGGAGGATGCGGAGGCCCGCCCCCCTCTCAGACGGCGCGAGGGCGCGCGCCGATCCGCACGTTGGGCGCCTCGGCCCGCGCGGGATCGGGCGACGCCGCCCCGTCCGGCCGCCTCGGCGGGCAATCCTTCCCGCCTGCGAGCCGCCGCGCGGGGGCCGTCGGTCGCCGCGTGGGGGCGCGTCAGCGCGTCGCGCCGGCCCCCGCCCGGCTGGCCGCCAGCGCGGCGGCCTTGCCGGCCGCCGTGTAGAGGTCGAGGCGCGCGTAGACGCCGAATTCCGAGCCGTCGTCGAGGAAGCCGCCGCCCGGGCCCTGCGTCTCGGTGAGGATCGCGTTGGCCTCGTCCAGCGTCAGCGCCGGGAACGCCGCGGTCAGCAGGTGGCCGGCCTCCGGCGCGACCTTGCCCACATCCTCCCGCCGGCCGGCGGTGTCCGGATGGACCACCGGCAGGCCGTAGGTCTGGGTCGCCGCGTAGAAGGCCGCGTTGGCGGCCGCGTCCTTGAACCGGCCCGTATCCTTCGCCGCGCAGGCCGCCACCGTGTCGCCGCAGCCGGCCTTCAGCGCCTCCGTCATCGCCGCGCGCGCCTCCGTCAGGAGCGCCCGGTAATCCGTCACGCCGACCGTCTTGTCGGCCTCGGCGGACGCCTTGTCGAGGACGGCCGGATTCTTCCGGATCTGGCCGACATAGGCCGGATCGTTGGCGAGCAGGTGCGCGAGGGCGTGCAGCGAGGTCGCCCGGCCGCCCAGCACGTCCATGGCGTAGTGGGCGCCGACGATGATCCGGTCGTTGCCGTACTCGGCGGCGCGGGCGACCATCTGCTGGTAGCGCTCGGGCACGAGGAGCGCGAGCACCATGGACTCGGTGTAGCCGTAGGTGGTGTGACCGCTCGGGTAGGACGGGCTGTTCACGAGGTCCTGCGAGGGGCCGCGCAGCCAGTCGAGGCTGTCGGACGCATCGCCGAAATAGTCCTTGCCACGATAAGTGAGGAGGCGCGGCAGGGTCTGGAACGGCCGCGAATTGCCGTAGCGGTCGGCGCCGGGGCTCCCGGCCGGCCGGTCATAGGCCTTGCCGAACACGTCGGTGACCGCGCCGTTCGACAGGATCGCGGCGGCCTCCTCGGAGACCGGATGCTTGCCGTTCGTGGTGGCGTTGGCGAAGAAGTACTTGCCGGAATTCGAATCCGACTTGGTCACGTTGTTGGTGTAGCCGATCAGGTTGGCGACCGCCGGCGCGATGCTCGTGAAGGTCTTGTAGTCGCTGTAGGTCGCCTTGGCGTGGTAGGCCTGGGCGAGCGTGGTGCCGAGGCCGTCGGCGAGGTTAGCGGCGTTGCCGTCGGTGATGAAGCAGTCCCGCAGGGCGAGCTGCTGCTGCTCGGGGAACGGCAGGAGCGTCGGCTGCTTGAGCTCGCCGGTCTGGATGTCGCCGGTGACCCGCAGGTTCGCGTCCAGCGCCGCCTTGCCGTCGGGCGTGGCCTGCAGCCGGGCCACCGGGACCAGCCCGCGCAGGGCCGACAGGTTGGCGGCCGACTGTGCGAAGGCCTGGAGCGGCAGGGCCGCCCCGAGCAGCGCCAATCCGACCCGCAGCGTCCCGAACATGCAGCCCTCCCCTCGCGGATGCCGTGCCGGACGCTAAGGCCGTTCCCGATCGCGTTGCAATCGGGCGCGCCCCCGACGTCCCCATCTTTGACGGACCCGCGGCGCCGCGCCGGCCTCCCGCGGCGGCGCGCGCCTCAGCCCCGCGCCCGGGCGCGGATCATGAAGTTGTCGTAGGTGTACTCCGCCACCTGGAACCAGAGGTACTCCTCGTTGCGGAAGGTCCGCATCGCCTCGTAGACGCGGCGGAAATCGGCGTTCTTGGCGGCCATCTCGGCGTAGACGTCGTTGGCGTTCTTGAGGGCGGCCTCCATGACGTCCTGGGGGAACGGCCGCAGCTGCGCGCCGCCGGCCACCAGCCGGCGCAGGGCCTGCGGGTTGCGGGCGTCGTACTTCGCCTGGACGTCGGCGCCGACCTCGGCGGCCGCGGCCCGGAGGATCCCCTGGTAGGATTTCGGCAGCGCCTTCCACTTCTCGGCGTTGAACCAGAAGTGCAGCATGGCGCCACCCTCCCAGAAGCCGGGATAGTGGTAGATCGGCGCGACCTTCTGCAGGCCGAGCCGCTCGTCGTCGTAGGGGCCGATCCACTCGGCGGCGTCGAGCTTCTTGCTCTCCAGGGCCGCGTAGATCTCGGGACCCGGGACCGCCTGCGGCTGCACGCCGAACTTGGCGAGCACTTGCCCGCCCATGCCGCCGATCCGGAACTTCAGCCCCTGCAGGTCGGAGAGGCTCTTGATCTCGCGGCGGAACCAGCCGCCCATCTGGGCGCCGGTGTTGCCACCCGGCAGGCAGACCAGCCCGGCCTTGGCGAAGACCTCGGCGAACAGTTCGGCGGCGCCGCCCGCCTGCCACCACGCGGCGGCGCCCCGGGCATTGAGGCCGAAGGGCACCGCAGTCGCCAGCGCGAAGGTCGGATCCTTGGCCATGCCGAGGGTCGCCGGCCCGTGGCCCATCTCGACGGTGCCGGCGGCCACGGCGTCGAGCAGGCCCTCGGCCGGGACCGGCTCGCCGGGCCCCTGAACCTGGATCTGGAAGCGCCCGTCGGTGGCCTCCGCGACGATCCGGCTGAGCGCCTCGGGCGCACCGTACAGGATGTCGAGGGTCTTGGCGTAGGCGGAGGACAGCCGCCAGCGCAGCTCCGGGGCGGATTCGGCCCGGGCCGGCGCGGCGAGCGGACCGGTGAGCGCCGCGGCCGCGCCGAGGCCGGCGGTCAGCACGCTGCGGCGCCGCGTCCCGGCCGCGGGGGATCGCGCGAGGTGAGGTTCGTCCAACGGCATCTCGTCCGATCAGGTCCGGCCCGGCCGGGCCGGATCGGGGGTCGCAGGTAGCACGTGCGTGCCGGTTCTCGAAAGCCGCGGGCGGCCGGGGCAGTTCCGTCGCGCCTCGAAACCGGCCCGCGCCCGTGCTAGGCGCCCGGGATGCGCACCGAGCCCGCCGTCACCCTGCACACCGTCTGCGGCCTGGAGGAGCTGGCCGGCCACGGCGCGCGCGGCGTGAGCCACGTCCTGTCGCTGCTCGATCCCGGCACGTCGGAGCCCGCGGCCTTCACCGCCTACGGCGCCCACGCCCGCACGACCCTCCGGTTCCACGACTGCCTCGGTCCGGGCGAGGGCCTCGTCCCGCCGGAACCGGAGCACGTCGCGGCGATCCTCGATTTCGGGCGGTCCCTCGATGGCGCCGGCCATCTCCTGGTCCACTGCCATTACGGCCTGTCGCGCTCCACCGCGGCGCTGCTGACCCTGTTCGCGCAGGCCGAGCCGGACGCGCCCGCCGCCGCCCTGGTGGAGCGCCTCCACGCCCTGCGCGAGCCGGCCTGGCCGAACGCGCGCATGATCGGCTTCGCCGACGCGATGCTGGACCGGGACGGGGAACTCAGCGCGGCGGTGCGGCGGCTGCACGCCCTGCAGTTGCGGGTCCGCCCGCATCTCGCCGAGCTGCTGCGCGGGCTCGGCCGCGGCGCGGAGGTCGACGCCGCGCAGGCCCTGTGATGAGGAGCCCACCCCTCACTTGCCGGCCGGCGTGAAGCTCCCGTCCTTCCATACGTAGAGCACGTAGCCCTGCGCGGTGACGTCGCCCTTGGCGTCGAAGCCGACGGTGCCGAGCACGAGATCGAAGCGCTCGGTGTGCAGCGCCTGCGCGATGGGCCTCGGCTCGGTGGAGTGGGCGAAGTTGCCGGCCGCCACCAGGGCCTGCATGGCCGCGTACCCGTAGATCGTGGAGCCGGTGGGATCGACGCCCTCGGCCTTGAAGGCCTTCACGACGGCCGCGGCGGCGGGCTGCCGGCTCGGGTCGAGGTAGAAGGTCATCAGAACGCCGTTGCTCGCGGACCCGGCGATCTTGGCGAAGTCCGGCGTGGCGATCGCCGAGGTGCCGAACCATTGGGGGCGGAAGCCCCGGTCCGCCGCGATCTTCACGAGGCGGCCCATCTCGGCGGCGTCGCCGCCGTAGTAGACGACCTCGATCCCCGCGCTCTTGAGGCGGTCGGCCAGGGCGGCGTCGTCGGCGTCGCTCGGCGAGAACGACAGGAACAGCGCCTCGTTCACGCCGATGCGGTTGAGGTTGTCCTTGGTGGCGGCGGCGAGGCTGCGGGCCGCCGGCGTCTGGTCCTGGATCAGCGCGATCTTCCGGTCGCGGAACCGCTCGGCCAGCACGGCGGCGGACAGGCGGGCCTGATCGTCGTCGCGGCCGCAGACCCGGAAGATGTTCGGCAATCCCCGGTCGGTGAGCCGCGCCGCCACCGAGGCCGCGGTGATCATCACCACCCCGTTCTGCGCGTAGATGTCGGAGGCCGCGATGGAGGCGTTCGAGCAGACATGGCCGACGACGAGCCGGACGTTGGACCGGACGAAGTGGTTGGCCACCGCCATCGCGGTGTTCGAGTCGCAGGCATCGTCCTGCACGTCCAGGGTCACGGGCTGGCCGTCGAGGCCGCCCATGGCGTTGGCGTCCCGGGCCGCGGCCTCAACGCCGCGCAGGACCTGCTCGCCGACCGCCACGTAGGGGCCAGACCGCGGAACCGCCACGCCGATCACCACGTCGGCCGCCGCGCGGGAGGCCGGCAGGAGCGCGAGACACAGGCTCAGGGCGATCAGCGCGGGCCGGAGCGGCCCGCGGGCGGGGACGAAACGTCCGATCTTCATCGGGCTCTTCTGGGCATCCTTGCGCGACACGTCGGCGCGACGGCGGATGCGGCTCCGTAGCCTCGATCCCGCCCCGCACCCAGTGCCCATACGCGAGGACGCGCCGAAACGCGATTTTTTTCCGCGGCGGTCCTCTGGGCGACCCGGTGCCTGATTCCGGTGCCTACTTGGCGTAGGCGTAGGCCGTCGCCGCGGAGGCGACCGGTCCGGTGACGCCGT
>NZ_BBUX01000097.1:0-17642 GCF_000974725.1 Methylobacterium sp. ME121 | reverse complement strand
TACGCGCCGACGCGATCTGTTGCCGAGTTCGCGAATCTGCCGCTGCCGCGCGGTGGACCGAAGCTCCTGAGATCCTCGACCGGCCCCGCCCCGCGGCGCGTTCGGCACACACCGCCATGACAGCAACGCGACGGTCTCCGGATCGGCCACGACCGTTCTCGCGGAGGCCGTTCTCGGCTACATGGTGTTTCGGAAGTGTGATTTTCCGTTCCGGCTTTGAATCTATCTCCGACAAACGCGCCGCAGGATGCGGCTAAGTTGTAGAATTCGAAAACTTGCGAATTTAATACAATTTGCATAACGGATTATCGACATAAATACTTAAACGAATTGTCGATTTGCGATATTTAATTCCAGAACACAGCGGAAATAAGCTATGAACATCGATCGGGCGGGCGGGCGCGCGGTTCGCAGATCGTCGAGCTCCGGAAGCCAGGCGCGCGACAGGACCGGCGAGACCGGGGCTTGTGGACGATTGACAGGTCGGTCCGAACAATGCGGGGAGACGGGGTCGCGCACCGGGAGGAACCGCATGAGGGTCGCCTGCATCGGCGAGTGCATGGTCGAACTGTCCGAACGCCCGGACGGGAATCTGGTCCGGGGCTTCGGCGGCGACACGCTGAACACCGCGCTCTATCTCGCGCGCCTCGGCGTCGCGGTGGATTACGTGACGGCGCTCGGCGACGACATCTGGAGCGACGAGATGGCGGCGGCCTGGGGCCGCGAGGGCATCGGCCTCAAGCGGGTCCGGCGCCTGCAGGGCCGGATGCCGGGCCTCTACATCATCCGCACGGATGCCGACGGCGAGCGCAGCTTCCACTACTGGCGCGACCGGGCCGCGGCCCGCGACCTCTTCACCGAGCCGGGCGCCGCCGAGACGGAGGCGGAGCTGGAGCGCTACGACCTCGTCTACCTGTCGGGCATCAGCCTCTCGCTCTACGGCGAGACCGGGCGCGCCGCCCTGTTCGAGACCCTGGCGCGCCTGCGGGGCCGGGGCGGCCGGGTCGCCTTCGACACCAATTACCGCCCCCGCGGCTGGCCCGACCGGGACGAGGCCTGGGCGGCCTTCCGCGCGGCCCTGGCTCTGGCCAACGTGATCTTCGCCTCGGCGGAGGACCTGGACTGGCTCTTCGGCGCGGCGGGCGAGGACGAGGTGCTGCGCCACCGCGGCCGGGCCGAGATCGTGCTCAAGACCTCGGGCGCATCAGGCCCCGTCGCCCGGGTGCTGCACGGCCCGGCCGACACCGCCGTGCCGGCCGGGCGCGCCGCGCGGGTCGTCGACACGACGGCGGCGGGCGACAGCTTCGCGGCGGGCTACCTCGCGGCGCGCATCGCCGGGCTGGCGCCGGAAGCCGCCGCCGCCGAGGCGCACCGCCTGGCCGGGGCGGTGATCGGACATCGCGGCGCCGTGATTCCCCGGGACGCGATGCCGGCCCCGGCCGCCCGGCCGCCCGGCCCGGGCGCCTGAGGCCGTCCGGGCCGCCCTTGAGGCGGACAAGCGCAACCGCTACCTCTCTGCCAGCGGGGGACGGCCCCCGCAGCGTCATCGCCGCCCGTGGCGCGGCCGAGAGGGCACCCGTGGCGCCGATTCCCCCGCCGATCCAGGTTCCCGAGCCCGACGCCGCCGCGGCGGGCGGCGGCGCCCCGAAGACGCGGGTCAGCGCGCGCGGCCGGCTGCGCACCTATTTCCTCACCGGCATCATCGTCGCCGGCCCGCTGGCCATCACCGCCTACATCACGTGGTGGTTCATCGCGCTGATCGACTCGTTCGTGAAGCCGCTGGTGCCGGCGAGCTACCTGCCGGACCATTACCTGCCGTTCTCGATCCCGGGCCTCGGCCTCGTGATCGCGTTCCTGGCGGTGACGCTGCTGGGCTTCCTCACGGCGAACCTCGTCGGACGCTCGGTGATCGAGTTCGGCGAGGTGCTGCTGGCGCGGACTCCCGTGATCTCCGGCCTCTACAAGGGCCTACGGCAGATCTTCGAGACGCTGTTCTCGGCCAACGGCACCTCGTTCCGCACGGTGGGGCTCGTGGAGTTCCCCGTGAAGGGCACGTGGTCGGTGGTGTTCCTGTCCGCCCCGGCGGCTCACGAGGTCGAGGGGGCGCTGCGGGCCCGGGGGGCGCCGGCGGACGACCTCGTCGGCGTCTTCCTGCCCTGCGCGCCCAATCCGACGACGGGCTTCTTCTTCTACCTGCCGCGCGCGGAGGTGGTGGAACTCGCCATCAGCGTCGACGACGCCGCCAAGCTGGTGATGTCGGCCGGGGTGATCCAGCCGGAGGACCCGCAGGGCCGCCTCAACGCCATGGCGGCCACCCTTCGGACGGCCCAGCAGGCCGGCGGTCCGGTGCCCCGGCGGGAGCCGCAGGACGCCTGAGGGCCGGGCTCGGAGCGCTCCATCGTCGATCGCGACGCGCGGCCGGCCGCCCGGCAGCGGAGACCGGCCACGAGAAAGGGCCGCCCCGCTCGCGCGGGACGGCCCCGGATGTTCAGGCTGCCTGGGCGGCTTCAGCGCTGCAGCGAGGCCGTCTGCGGCGCGATGGTCGGCGGCGTCGCCTGCGCGACCGTCACGGCGCTGCGGGGCGCCGTCGGGCCCCAGCCGGACGCGCATTGAAGGGTGAGGGCCAGCCCCAGGGCGATGCAGAGCCCGTTGGCGGCCAGCCAGAAGGGCCGGGACGCCCGGCGCACGGCGGCCTGCAGCTCGTCCGCGGTCTTGCCCGCCGCCTCGGCGGCGCGATCCGAGATCGGCAGGAGCCAGGGCTCGGTCGGCAGGGCGTGGGCACCGGCCATCTCGTGGGAGCCCGGCAGGCCTTGGAACAGTCCGTTCGACATGTCCGTCCTCCAGATTCGTCCGTGATGTCCCGGCTTACCGGGCCATTCGTTCATCTCCAGTTAAGGGAAGAATATGGCTGATGCAAGGTCACGAGGCCTGTCCAGCGCCTCCCGGACCGCCCGCCAAGCGCCGCCAAGCTTCCGCGCGGTCTCGTCAAGCGCTTGAGAAATATCGTCTTTTCGGAACACCTGTGACATTGCCGCATCGGAGTACGGATCCGGCCACGCGGCGGTGATTCCGGATCCGGCCGTTCAGGAAGGCCGGGCTTTCCTGAACGAAACCGTTCAGGAAAGCCGTTCATCCGGCCCCGATCAGCCGGATCGCGGCCTCCCGCTCGAACAGGTAGAGCAGCACCCGCAGGGCCTGCCCCCGCGGGCTCCTGAGGCCGGGATCGCGCTCCACGATCAGCCGCGCGTCGTCGCGGGCCGCCTCCAGCAGGGCGGCGTCGCTCTCCAGCCGCGCCAGCCGGAACGCCGCCAGGCCGGATTGCCGGGTGCCGAGCACCTCGCCCTCGCCGCGCAGCTTCAGGTCGGCCTCGGCGATGCGGAAGCCGTCCTCGCTCGCGCGCATCATCTCCAGCCGGGCCCGGGACACCTGCCCGAGGGGGCCCCGGTAGAGCAGCAGGCACGAGGAGGCCTTCGAGCCGCGCCCGACCCGGCCGCGGAGCTGGTGCAGCTGCGCCAGCCCGAACCGCTCCGCGTGCTCGATCACCATGATGGTGGCTTCGGGCACGTCGACCCCGACCTCCACCACCGTGGTCGAGACCAGGAGCTTGGTCTCTCCGGCGGCGAACCGGGCCATGGCGGCATCCTTCTCGGGCCCCGGCATCTTGCCGTGGATCAGCCCGACCGCGTCGCCGAAGTGCTTCCGCAGGTCGTCGAAGCGCTCGGCCGCGGCGGCGAGGTCGACGAACTCCGATTCCTCCACCAGGGGGCAGATCCAGTAGACCCGCTCGCCGCCGGCGATCGCCCGGGCGAGGCCGGCCACGACCTCGTCGATCCGCTCGGTCGGCAGCGTGATCGTGCGGATCGGCTGCCGGCCGGCGGGCTTCTCGTCGAGGATCGAGACGTCCATGTCGCCGAAGAAGGTCAGCGCCAGGGTGCGGGGAATCGGCGTGGCGGTCATGACCAGGAAGTCCACCGCCTCGCCCTTGGCGCCGAGCGCCAGGCGCTGGTGGACGCCGAACCGGTGCTGCTCGTCGACGACCGCGAGGCCGAGGTCGCGGAACGCCACGGCCTCCTGGAACAGGGCGTGGGTGCCGACCAGGATGTCGATCTCGCCCGCGGCGAGGTCGGCGAGCGTGCTCTTGCGCTCCGCGGCCCGGTCGCGGCCGGTCATCAGGCGCAGGCGCAGGGGACCGGCCAGCGGTTTCAGCCGCTCGAAATGCTGGCGGGCCAGGATCTCGGTGGGCGCCATCAGGGCGGCCTGACGCCCGGCCTCGACCGCCGAGGCCATGGCGAGCAAGGCCACCGCGGTCTTGCCCGAGCCGACATCGCCCTGGAGCAGACGCAGCATCCGCCGGGGCGCCGCGAGGTCGGCGCGGATCTCCGCGACCGCCCGGGCCTGGGCGCCGGTCAGCGCGAAGGGGAGGGCGGCCTGGAGGCGGGCGCTCAGGGCCCCGTCGCCGGCATTGACGCGGCCGGCCTTGCGCCGCTGGCGGGCGCGCAGCAGGGCGAGCGCCAACTGCGAGGCGAGGAGCTCGTCGTAGGCCAGCCGCTTCCGGGACGGCGTCGCGGGCGGCGGCTGGAGGGGGTCCTCGGCCTTCGGGGGCGCCTCCTCGGGGCGGTGCTCGAGGCGGAGCGCGTCCGCGAAGGCCGGCAGGCGGTTCCGCTCCAGCCAGGCCGGGTCCTGCCATTCCGGCAGGACCGGCAGCCGGTCGAGGGCCACCACCGCGAGCTTGTTGATCGCCCGGGACGTCAGCCCCTCGGTGGCGCCGTAGACCGGCTCGACGGCGGGCAGCTCGGCGAGCCCCGCCTCGTCCACGATCCGGGACGGGTGGACCATCTGGCGGGTGCCGTCCCAGAGGTCGATCCGGCCGGTGATGTAGCGGTGCGCCCCGAGCGGCAGCATCTTCTCCACCCGGGCGCGGGGCATGCCGAAGAAGACCAGCGAGATGTCGCCGGAGGCATCCTCCACCAGCACCCGGTGCGGGCGCCGGCCGGCGCCGACCTGGGCCGGGCGGTGCGCCACCACGGTAACGCCGATCGTCACCGGCTCGCCGGTGGGGGCCTCGCTGATCGAGCCCATCAGCTTCCGCGCCACGCCGCCCTGGGGCAGGTGGAACAGCAGGTCCACGACCCGGGCCTCGCGCTCGGGGGTCCCGAGCAGCCTCTCGATGAGCGGCGCCATCTTCGGCCCGATCCCCGGCAGGGCGCGGGCCGGCGCGAAGAGCGGATCGAGGATGCTCGGCCGCAGAGTCGGGGCGACGGCAGGCGCGGGGGCGGCCTCCGCCGCCTCGGCCGCGTCGGAATCCTTCAAGGCCGGGTCCTGAGTCGGGCGTGCATCTGTCATGGCGGTTCGGCGGACATGGTGCCGGAGGCGCCTTATCATCCGGTGCATCCCGGCGCGCCAGTGCGGCAGGATGGAGACCGAACCCGGAGACCGATCCCATGGCCCGCGACTTCCTGCCGGAATTCGACCGGCACCGGATCGAGACCGCGCCCGGCGTGACGATCAACGCCCGCTCGGCCGGATCCGGGCCGCCGGTGCTGCTGCTGCACGGCCATCCCCAGACCCTGTCGACCTGGCTCCACGTCGCGCCGCGCCTCGCCGAGCGGCACGCCGTGGTGGCGATGGACCTGCGCGGCTACGGCGATTCGGCCAAGCCCCCGGGGGGCGAGCGCCACGCCAGCTACGCCAAGCGCGCCATGGCGGCCGACGCGGTGGCGGTGATGCGGGCGCTCGGCCACGAACGCTTCGCCGTGGTCGGCCACGACCGGGGCGGCCGGGTCGCCCACCGCCTCGCCCTCGACCACAGCCGGGCGGTGGAGCGGATCGCCGTGTTCGACATCGCGCCGACCGCGACCATGTACGCGCGCACCGACAAGGATTTCGCCACCCGCTATTTCTGGTGGTTCTTCTTCATCCAGCCTCATCCCCTGCCGGAGACGCTGATCGGGGCCGACCCGGAATACTTCCTGCGCCACCACGTCGACGGCCAGTCGAAGACCCCCGGCTCGACCCCGCCGGAACTCTTCGCCGAGTACCTGCGCTGCTACGCCGACCCGGCCTGCCGCCACGCGATCTGCGAGGATTACCGGGCGGCCGCCGGGATCGACCTGGAGCACGACGCGGCCGATGCCGAGGCCCGGATCACCGCGCCGCTGCTGGCGCTCTGGGGCGCGAAGGGCGTGGTCGGCCGGACCTACGACGTGCTGGAGACGTGGCGCGAGAAGGCGACCGACGTCTCGGGCCGGGCGCTGGATTGCGGCCACACCCTCCAGGAGGAGCGGCCGGACGCGGTTCTCTCGGAGTTGGCGGCGTTCCTGCGCTGAGTCGGCCGCCGGCCCGGAACAGATCGACCGCGATGTCGTAGCCCGCGTCGCAGATCCGGCCGCGCGCCGGGAACAGACCGGCGGCGATCAGCCGGTCGTAGCGGGCGCGGCGACGCGCCTCCGGGATGCGGCGCTGTGGCCTGCGCGGAGCGGGCTTGGCAGACATACCCGAAAGCTCAGATACGGGCACGTGCCGCGCGGACGCGACGCGACGGCCCTGTCCCGGGCCTCCGGCGAGCGTGGTCGGGCGAGCGTGGTCGGGTCGGCACGGGAACGAGCGGAGATCGTGCGGGGCAGCATGTCCGAGGGAACCAGGGTCGAAGAAGCCGGCGCGCCGTTCGCGGTCGCGGTGGTCGGAGCCGGGGCAGCCGGGCTCGCCGCCGCGCTGGCGATCGCGCGCGACGGGATCCCCACGGCGCTGGTCGGGCGCCACGCCCCAGTCGCGGACGGGCGGACCGTCGCGCTCCTCGACGGGTCGGTGCGCTTCCTGGAGGCGCTCGGCGCCTGGGAGGCGGTGGCGCCGCACGCGAGCCCGCTCTGCACGCTGCAGATCGTCGACGACACCGGCAGCCTGTTCCGGCCGCCGCCGGCGCAGTTCCGCGCCGCCGAGATCGGCCTCGACGCCTTCGGCTGGAACGTCGAGAGCGCCCGCCTGGTGGAGAGCCTGCGCGCCCGCGCCCGGGCGCAGGACAACCTCACCCTGGTCGAGGCGGACGCCGCCGGCGCCGTGCCCGGCGAGACGGCGGCGCGCGTCGCGCTGGCGGACGGGAACGCCGTCGAGGCCCGGCTCGTGGTGGGAGCCGACGGGGCGCGCTCGCCGCTGCGGGCCGCCAGCGGCGTCCGCGTACGCGACTGGACCTACCCGCAGAGCGCCATCACCACGATCCTGGCCCACGCGCGCCCGCACCGCGACGTCTCCACGGAGTTCCACACCCGGTCGGGACCCTTCACCCTGGTGCCGCTGCCGGGCGGCCACCGGTCCAGCCTCGTCTGGGTGACCGGGGAGGGGGCGGCCCGGCGGCTCGCCGCCCTCGACGACGCGGCGCTAGGACAGGCGGTGGAGCGACAGGCCCGGGCGATGCTCGGCGCCATGCGGGTCGACGGCCCCCGGGGTCTCGTGCCGATGCGCGGCCTCGCGGTGGCGACCCCGGTAGCCCCGCGGCTCGCGCTGATCGGGGAGGCGGCCCACGTCTTCCCGCCGATCGGCGCGCAGGGGCTCAATCTCGGCCTGCGCGACGCCGCGACCCTGCGCGACGCGGTGCTGGCCGCCGCCCGCGACCGCCGCGATCCCGGGTCGCGCGCCGTGCTCGACGGCTACGCGCGGGCGCGCCGCGTCGACACGGCGGCGCGCACCGCCGCGGTCGATCTCCTCAACCGCAGCCTGCTCAGCGACCTGCTGCCGGTGGACGCGCTGCGCGGCCTCGGCCTGCTGGCGATGACGCAGCTCGGACCGCTGCGGCGCCTGGTGATGCGGGAGGGCGTGCTGCCCCGGATCGGCGCGCCGGAGCTGATGCGCGCGGCGCGCTAGGACCGCTCCCGATCGTCTTGCGGCCGCCTGGACGAGGGGCATCTCCGGCCGAGGCCGCCGCGCCCTGCCCACTCTCCCGACGGGAGACGGAACCCGCGCCCCTCTCGGCACGGACGGGTTCGGCTGCAGGCTCCCCCGGGCAACGGCGCACGGATACGCTGCCTCGGCCCGGGGCGCGGGAGCGCCAGCGGAGGCGACGAAGGGGCCGCTCGGACGGCGCTCGGTCGCCGGAGGGCGCCCTCGAGGCGCGCCGGCGGGTCCGTCCGGGTGTCCCGGGCCAGGTGGGGCGAGGAGGAGCGACCGTCCGCGCGTCGGAGGCCGAGACGGGCCTCAGAGATCCGGCTGGGCGGCCACGTAGGCGCCGAGGCGGGTCGCGAGATCGACCGGGCCGCCGGCGCGGGCCTCGCCCGAATCACCGATGAGGATCACCGGGATGCCGCGCTCGCGCAGTTGGCCGCGGAGGCGGGCGGCGCGGCGGGCGTAGGCGGGATCCCGGCGGGTGGGCGCCTGGAGCAGCACGGCGGCCGGGCGGGCGATCACGGTCAGAACGTCGTCCGCCGCCTCCATCGAGGCGGTCACGCTCGCGTATCCGAGGCTGGCCAGCTCGCCCGAGAGGGACCGGTCCACGGCGCGGACACCGTCGTCGACCACGAGCACTTGTTGCAGCGCACCCATAAGCTTGAGCGGTACTCCATCCGGGACGGCTTGGAAAGATAGCCGTCACGACAATCCGATGCAGAACCCGCGAACAGGCGGATCGGATCCGTCGGTTCGTGTGCAGATGCGAGATTATCCGCGCCGCCTGAGTGCCGGATGAACCGGCGATCGCCCGCCGTTCAGGCGGACGGGACGGCCGCGGCGGCGATCGCCGCGACCGTCCCGTCCGCGCGCCCGCCCGCGCGGAGCGGCCGGAAGCCCGTGCTCCGCCACGCCAGGGGCTCGGTCGCCGGGGTCTCGCCGCGGGTAAGAGGGGCCGCCGCGCAGGCCGCCCCCCGGCAGGCGAGGGCGCCGTCGGCGCCGCCGGCGAGGTCCAGGAGATCGCGGGGCAGGAAGGCCTGCTCGGGCTCGGCCAGGGTCGCGGCGAGGTCGTCCGGGCCGGGGCGGGTGAGCACCAGCACCTCGCCCAGGACCAGGGAATCGAGGCGCTGCGGGCCCGCGGGCCCGGCGCTCCGCAAAGTCAGCCGGGCGGGCGCGCGGTGGACCACGTCGAGGACCCGGACGGTCCAGGGCAGGGGCAGGGCGGCGAGGGCCGATTCGACCCGCGCCGGGACCACCAGCCGGGTCGGCACCGGCCGCAGCAGGGCGGCGCGGAACCCGGCCTCGTCGAAGGGCAGCACGGTCTCCAGGCCGGCACCAGCCGCCAGGGCGGTGCCCAGGCCGGTCACGAGGCCGCGCAGGTCGTGGCCGGGCAGGAGCGTCAGGACCCGCTCGTCCGCGGTCAGGGGCAGCGCGTCGAGATGGGCGGCGACCGCCGCCGCCAGCGCCGCGGCGGTGCGGTAGACCGGCCGGCCGGGATCGCCGCCCGCGAAGGTGACGAGGCCGCGACTCGGCGCGGGATCGACCACGCCCCGCTCCAGGGCCATCGCGTCGAGGCTGATCACGCCGTCCGGCACGCTCGGGCCGAAGGCCGCGAGGTAGCGCAGGCCGAAATGGCGCATGGCCGCGCGGGTGAGGTCCTCCGCGGGCCGGCGCGCGCCGCGGCGGCCCTCCGTCAACACGGCCACGAGGCCCGCCGCCTCGATCCCGGCGGAGAGCTCCGCGTCGTCCCAGAGGGCCGGCATCGCGCAGGGCAGGTGGCCCGCCGCCTCGACGGCGAGGTGGGCGAGGGCCGATTCGGCGCCCCCCGAATACCACAGCCCGATTCGGCTGCCGGCCGGGAGCCGCCACGCGCCGATCCCGCGGGCGAGCCGCCCGACGATCTCGGCGGCGGCCGCGTAGGTCCAGGTGATGTTCGGGCGCCCGCACCACGCGACCCGGTCCCCCGAATCACGCAGGACCGTGCGCTGCGGGCCCGTCAGGGCGGCGGCGAACAGGCGGATCGCGAGACCGTCGGACGGGCCGCCGAACAGCCCGCCGGACAGGCCGCCGGGCCCGTTCTCGGATCGCGCGGACGCGTCCGGTGCGGCGTCGACCGCCCACTCCGCCACCGCCAACGCGCTCAAACCCGCCGCCCCCGCCGATCCTGCAGAACTCCTATCATCTCGGCCCCACAGGGTTAACCGACCGCTAAGAGGGCCGCGCCGCCGGGCGCCGCAGGAGGGCGGCCGGCGGCGGCCGGCGGCGCGGTCCGATCACGCGCTCGTGCCTCGCGGCCGCGCAACGTCGCGCTTGCGGCCGGGCGGACGGGGGCCTATCGGGGGCCGGGCGCGGCCAGGACGGTTCCGACAGCCCCAAGGCCGCGGTGTCATGCCTTCGCCTCATTCGAGGGGAAAGGCAGGCCGCCCGGTCGCCGGGGTGAGGGATGCGCGCAGACGGGCGCCCGTCCCGCCCGATGGCCGGACCGATTCATCCGGAGCTCCGGGCGGTGCGCCAACGCGGCGGGCGGCCGGTCGCTCCGGCGGACCTGCCGCCAGGCCGGCTCCGCATCCTGCCAGCCACACCACGTCTCTTCCAAGGGGTCAGAGCCGATGTCCTTCACCCGCACCGCGACGCTCGCCCGCGCCGCTCTCCTCGGCCTCGCGGGCCTCGGCCTCGCGGCCGCGCCGGCCCTGGCGCAGCCGAAGAAGCCCGCCGCGCCCGCCCCGGCCGCGCCGGCGCCGACCGCCCCGGGTACCCCGGCGGCCAACACCCCGGCCGCCCAGACGGGCCCGCAGATCGTCGCCGTGAAGTCCGAGCCGAGCCAGGCCGACTGGACCAAGGTCTGCGGCAAGGACCAGGGCTCGGGCACCGACATCTGCTACACGACCCGTGACTTCGTGTCCGACCAGGGCCAGCCGGTGTTGGCCGTGGCGGTCTACGAGATGAAGAACCCCGCCCAGAAGCAGGAGGTGCGCGTGGTGCGCTACCTGCTCCCGCTGGGCCTGCTGCTGCAGCCGGGCATCCGCTTCAACGTCGACGGCCAGGCGGCGACCGCCGGCCGCTTCGCGGTCTGCTTCCCGAACGGCTGCTTCGCGGAGGCCGGCGGCGTCGATGCCGGCGTGATCGCCGCGATGAAGAAGGGCACGACCCTCAACGTCTCGGTCCAGAACCAGACCCAGCGCGAGGTCACCTTCGCGGTGCCGCTGGCCGGCTTCGGCAAGGCCTTCGACGGCCCGGCCATCGACCCGAAGGTGCTCGAGGAGCAGCAGAAGAAGCTCCAGGCCGAGCTGGAGAAGCGCTCCGAGGACATGCGCAAGAAGCTCGAGCAGCAGCAGGGCGCTGCCCCGGCCGCCGGCGCGGCCCCGGCCCCCGCCGCCAAGTAACGAGTAAGCACCAGCGACCCGCCGCGCGGCGGGTCCGTATCGGGGGCCGGGCCGCGAGGTCCGGCCCTTCGCGTCTGGCCCGTCCGGCGGCGGGGTCTAGCGGATCCCCGCGGGCCCCGAGTCCGGCTGGACGATCAGCACGCGCAGGTCCTGGTCGGGCACGTAGTCCCGGGCCTCCCAGCGGAACGTGGTCGGCCCGGTCTTCCGGACGTCCGTGCGGCAGAAGCTCGCCACCGCCTCCGGGCTGCCCTTGTCGACCGTCAGGGTGAAGCGCCCGATCGGCGCGGCCCAGTTGCGCGCCGTGGTGACGATGTAGGGCACCACGGTCGCCCGCAGGTGGCCGCCGGGATCCGCCGCCTTCGCGTGCAGGCGCCGGATCGCCGCGAGCCCGGCCGCGTCCAGGCAGTAGGTCGCCCGGTAGGCCGCGCGGGACGCCGCCTTGAGGTCGAGCAGGTGGAAGCCGGTCACCGGCGCGTAGCTGTGCGCGATGCGGACCTCCTGCCCCGCCGGGAAGGTCTGGAGCCAGTGGAACTTGGCCTCCCCGCGCCAGAGCCCCTCGGTCATCCGGTCCGGCGCGTCCGCGACGTCGGGGAACAGGCCGGCCCTGACCAGCTCGGCCCATTCGGGCGCGCCGATCCGCCCGGCCGCCGCGCTGATCGCCGCGAAGCGCAGCGGGTTCAGCGGCAGGCCGTGGCGGCGCAGCAGGTCCGTCACCTCGCGCTCGCCCACGTAGGCGCGCTCCTCCAGCTCGGGCTCGAGGGGCCTGCCGTCCACCGTGACGGTGAAGCCGACGAAGTTCGGGCTGTCGGGCCGGGGCAGCGCCAGGGCCGAGAAGCTGAGTTCGCGCCCGTCGATCGGCGGCAGCGGGAAGGCGATCCGGACCGTGCGCGGCTCCTGAACCTGATTGCGGAACAGGTAGGACACGCCGATCCGGTCGCGGGCGATCGACAGGTCCTCGCTCACCAGGGCGATCCCGGGCTCGCGCCGCAGGACGAGGCCGCCGGCATCGAGCTCGGCGGCGCTGTCGTTGGCGCGGGCCGCCGTAGCGAGAAGGCCGGCGGTGAGCAGAGCGGCGGGTCGGATCATGGCGACGGGCTCGTCCGACGGCAGCGGCCGTCGCGGCAGACTAGCGCCCGCCGCTTGCCAGGACCTTCACGGGCCCGACCCGCTCAGTTCGTGGCGCGGTCGCGCATCCGGTACGCGCCGGCGGCGTCGCGCTCGAACATCTCGGCGATGCCGGCGTGGCGCAGGGCCTCGCCCGACGTGTCGGGCAGGAGGTTCTGCTCCGACACGTAGGCCACGTACTCGGTCTCGGCGTTCTCGGCGAGCAGGTGGTAGAACGGCTGGTCCTTGCGCGGCCGAACCTCCTCGGGGATCGACAGCCACCACTCCTCGGTGTTGTCGAACACCGGGTCGACGTCGAACACGACGCCCCGGAACGGGTAGATCCGGTGGCGCACCACGGCGCCGATCGCGAATTTCGCGGTTCTCAGTGTCACGTCCGACATGGTTCAACCCGTCCAGATCGGACAGATAGGTCCGATGACGGATCGTGTCACCCGGTCGCCGCGGAAGTCGGCGTCTCGGCGGCGCGGGCCAGGCGGTCCCGGACGGCGATCGCCTCCGGCAGCGGCCGCCACAGGACGGTCATCTCGGCGATGCGCCCGGCCGCGTCGAGGCGCCAGTAATCCATCCCGTCGAGCCGGTGCGGGCCGGCCGTCGCGCCGAAGAAGGCGGCGGCGTGCGCGGGGCCTTCCAGGATCTCGCGGATCTCGAAGGCGTCGACCGCCGCTAGCAGGGCGTCGACCACCGGCCGGATCGCCGCCTTCCCGCGCACGGGCTCGGCGGCGAGCGGCGTGTTGAGCACCACCGCCTCGGTCATCTGCGCCAGCATGGCGTCCCGGTCCTTCGCCGCCAGGGCGGCCGCGAAGGCGCGAACGTGGCTGAGGTCCATCGGAGTCTCCTACGAAATCCGGATGCCGAGGTCGGCCGCGATCGCCCGGGCGGTGGCCTCGCGCCGGGCCGTGATGTCGGCCGCCGCCGCCCGCACCCGCGCCACGGTGGCCGGGGAGGCCGTTCGGGGCGTGCCGCTGTCGAAGGGCGGCTCGGGGGCGTACTGCATGCCGAGCTGGATCGTCCGGGCGGCCTCGTCGCCGCGCAGTTCGGCGGCGAGCCGGAGCGCCCCGTCGATCCCCGCGGTGACGCCGGCCGCGAACACCCAGCGGCGGCCGTCCGCGTCGCGGTCGAGCACCACCCGCTCGTCCACCGGCTCGGCCCCGAAGAGGGGCAGCAGGTGGACCGCGTTCCAGTAGGTCGTGGCCCTGCGCCCGACCAGGAGGCCGGCCGCGCCGAGGAGCAGGGCACCGGTGCAGACCGAGAGGACGTGGCTCGCGCCCGCCGCCTGGTCGCGGATCCAGCCGAGCACGGCGGCGTCGCGCATCAGCGCCTCCTGGCCCTGGCCGCCCGGCACGTGCAGCACGTCGAGCCGCGGCGCCTCCGCCAGGGTCGCATCCGGCAGCATCCGGAGGCCGCGGACGTCGCGGACGGGCTCGAGGCGCGGCGCGTAGACCCGGTAGGTGCTGTTGGGCACCCGGGACAGGACCTCGAACGGGCCGGTGAGGTCGATCTGGTCGAGCCCCTCGAACAGGAGCGAGCCGATCTGCAGGTGGGTGTCGGGCGGGATCATGCCGGAGCCTCCGTGGTGGACAGGACGACCCTACCGCGTCAGGATCTGGCCGAAATGCCAAAGAGCCCTCGTTTCTCGCCAGACGCGCCGCGCCCCGTCGAGGTGCTGGCCTTCCCGTCGGTGCAGCTCCTCGACGTGGCCGGGCCGCTCCAGGTCTTCGCCACCGCCAACGAGCACGGCGGCGCCGGGATGCCCTACGCGCCGCGGGTGATCGCGGCCGGCGACCCGGGGCTCACCGCCTCGGCGGGGCTGCGGCTGGTGGCCGACCCGCTGCCGGATCCCCACACGCCGGTGGACACGCTGGTGATCGCGGGCGGCCCCGGCGTCGTCGCGGCCTGCGACGACGCCGCCCTGGTGGCCTGGGTGCGGACCCGGGCGGGCCGGGCCCGCCGGGTCGCCTCGGTCTGCACCGGCGCGTTCCTGCTCGGGGCGGCGGGGCTCCTCGACGGGCGGCGGGCCGTGACCCACTGGAAGCATTGCGGCGCGCTCGCCGCGCGCTACCGGCGCGCCCGGATCGAGCCCGACCCGATCTTCGTGCGCGACGGCCCGGTCTGGTCCTCGGCGGGGGTCACGGCCGGTATCGACCTGGCCCTGGCGCTGGTCGAGGAGGATCTCGGCCGCGCGACCGCCCTGGCGGTGGCGCGCCACCTCGTGATGTTCCTCAAGCGCCCCGGCGGGCAGGCGCAGTTCAGCGCGGCGCTGGCGCTGCAGGCGGGCGAGGAGCGGTTCGGGCGGCTCCACGCCTACATCGCCGACAACCTGTCCGGCGACCTGTCGCTGCCGGCGCTCGCCGCGGCGGCCGGGATGAGCGCGCGCAGCCTCAGCCGGCACTATCGCGAGGCGACCGGCCTGACTCCGGCCAGGGCCGTGGAGCGCCTGCGGGTGGAGGCGGCCCGGCGCGCGCTCGCCGAGACGGCGCAGCCGGTCAAGCGCGTCGCCCGGACCTGCGGCTTCGGCTCCGAGGAGACGATGCGGCGCAGCTTCCTGCGGCACGTCGCGGCGACGCCGCAGGAGTACCGGGCGCGGTTCGGCGGGTGAGGGTGGACTAGAGCCGTATCCGACCATGTTGCAACGGTCGGGAAGGAGGGCGAGCCCGGTCTCGCCAACCGCGCCAGGCCCCCTCTCCCGTGCGGGAGAGGGTTGGGGTGAGGGACGAGAAGGATCAGGACTGAACAGGCCGCCGATGCGCGTACAGGCGCGACTCTTCCGGACTGTTCTCATCCCTCACCCTGTCCCTCTCCCGCACGGGAGAGGGGACCCGCGCCTCGTTCGGCACGGGCTCGCCGATCGCCTGCGTCCCAACCCGATCGGGAACGGCTCTAGACCGTGTCGCGGCGTTCGAGGGCCGCCAGGATCGTCTCGCGCACGCCGTCGCGATGCTCGTGGATGTCGGCGTTCGGGATACGGAGCAGGGCGAAGCCGAGCGATTCGAGGATCGCGGTGCGCGCGGCATCCCGGGCGACCTCGCTGGCGGTCGAGTGCGTTGCGCCGTCGACCTCGACGATCAGCCTCGCCTTGAGGCAGGCGAAGTCGACGACGAACCGGTCGATCGGGTGCTGGCGGCGGAACTTCCAGCCGTTGAGCGCGCGATTGCGCAACACGCGCCAGAGCTCGGCCTCGGCGCTTGTTTGCGCGCGCCGCAGGCTGCGCGCGCGGGATCGATCTGCTCACCGCACGGTTCCGGCAACGCAGTTGCGGACCCGGTGGATGATACGGTGCTGCGGCTTGCGCGGGCCTAGCCCCAGCGAATTGTCCGGCTCCGCGGCGTCATCGCTTCAGAACGGCACGCGGGTCCCCTCTCCCCCACGGGAGAGGGGGGCGCGTCGCGACTCGCGGACGCCGAATCGGGACCGCCACACGCGGCCCCGGCAGCCCGCTCACCCCAGCTTGTAGACCGCCGCCAGCTCCGGATCCTTCGCGGCGACCAGCTTGGCGAGGTCCACGATGACCTTGGCCTGCTTCCAGGTGGCGTCGTCCTGCATCTTGCCGTCGAGCATCACGGCGCCGGTGCCGTCCGGCATGGCCTCGACGATCCGGGCCGCGAAGGCCACCTCGGCCGGGTCCGGCGCGAAGACCCGCTTGGCGATCGCCACCTGGCTCGGGTGCAGCGTCCAGGCGCCGGCGCATCCCATCAGGAAGGCGTTGCGGAACTGCGCCTCGCAGGCCGCGCCGTCGGAGAAGTCGCCGAACGGGCCGTAGAAGGCCTTGATGCCGTTGGCCATGCAGGCGTCGACCATCCGGGCGATGGTGTAGTGCCAGAGGTCCTGCTGGGCGCTCGCCCGGGGCGCGTCGCCGGCCGGGTCGGCGATCACCCGGTAATCGGGGTGGCCGCCGCCGACCCGGGTGGTCTTCATGCCGCGGGACGCCGCGAGGTCCGCCGGCCCGAGGCTCATGCCGTGCATGCGCGGCGAGGCCGACGCGATGGCGTCGACGTTGGCGACGCCCTCGGCCGTCTCCAGGATCGCGTGGACCAGGATCGGCTTCGTCACCCCGTGGCGCGCCTCGAGCTGGGCGAGCAGCTGGTCGATGTAGTGGATGTCCCACGGCCCCTCGACCTTGGGCACCATCACGACGTCGAGCTTGTCCCCGACCTCGGCCACGATCGTGAACAGGTCGTCCAAGATCCAGGGCGAGTTGAGGGCGTTGATCCGGGTCCAGAGTCCGGTGCCGGTGGCGGCGAAGTCGGTGGCCTGCGCCATGGCGACGAAGCCCTTGCGGGCCGCCTCCTTCTGGTCGGCCGGGACCGCGTCCTCCAGGTTGCCCAGCACCACGTCGACGGTCCCGGCGAGCTCCGGCACGCGGGCCCGGACCTTGTCGTTGTGGGGCGGCACGAAGTGGATCATCCGCTCCAGCCGCACCGGCAGCTCGCGGAACGGGGCCGGCGCGCCGGTGGCGAGGGGCTGGAAGAAGCGGCGGGGCAGTTTCATCGGGTGCCTCTTGTCAGGGCTGGCGTCTGAGCCCCGTTAAGGCAGCTTGGGCGGGCGCGTAAAGCCGCGCCGCGCCGAAGTGATCTCGGTCTTTAGTGATCTCGGACGCTCGGCCTAGCGCCGCCGAGCCTCAGCCCCGGCCGCCCCGGCGGCCGGCGAGGCCGATCCGGTTGAGGATGCCGCCGTCGCCGCTGCCGGCCACCACCACGAGGCGCCGGACCTCGCCCCGCAGGAAGGCCTGCAGGAAGCGGTTGTAGTCGCGGAACGAGACGCAGCCGTTCGAGGCGCCGGGCTGCCGCAGCATGTAGGTGTGGGCCAGCAGGCCGTCGCGGCCGTGGATCGCGGCGCTGCCGCCCACCGGGTTGAGGCGGATCGCCCGGACCCCGTGGAACAGGCGCTCGCGCTCGGTCAGCGTGTAGGTGCCGGGCGGGGTCGAGCCGCGCATGCGCAGGTGGACGTAGCGCGGGTTGTCCATGTGCTCGCCGAGGCCGGAATGGGCCTCCAATACCTCGCCGGAGGGCAGCGTCACCGTGCGGGCGGTGATGTCGTAGACGGCCGTGCCGGCCACCGAATCGGGCTCCGGGCTGATCCGGGTGCGCGGCGCCTCCTGCGGCAGGGCGTCCGGGCTGGCATAGGCCAGCGCCTGACGGGGCTCCTGACGATTCTCCTGAGACGGCGCGGCCGCGCCGACCCCGAACAGCTTCTCGAAGAAGGACGGCTCCTCGGCCATCGCGGCGCGGAACACGTCGCGGGTCCGGGGCAGGGCGCGGCTCG
>NZ_BBUX01000098.1:0-17582 GCF_000974725.1 Methylobacterium sp. ME121 | reverse complement strand
GCCTTCTCCACCAGGGCGGCGTTGCTCGGCGCGAGCCGGCCCCTCGACAGGTACAGGTTGTCCTCCAGCCCGACCCGGACGTTGCCGCCCATCCCGGCCGCCACCGCGAGGATCGGGAACTCCTCCCGGCCGATGCCGAAGGCCGACCAGACCGCGTCCTCCGGCAGCCGCGCCCGCATCGCCACGAGCGTCTCGGGCGTCGCCGGGGCGCCCCAGGGGATGCCGAGGCAGATCTGGAACAGGGGCGGGCGCGCCAGATGCCCCTCGGCGATCAGGTGCCGGGCCAGCTCGATCTGGCCGAGGTCGAACACCTCGATCTCGGGCTTCACGCCCGCGTCGCGGATGTGACCCGCCATCGCCCGCAGATGGCCCGGCGTGTTGAGGAACAGGTGCTCGCCGAAATTCATCGTGGCGATGTCGAGGGTGCAGATCTCCGGCCGCAGCGCGCCGACGTGCCGGGTGCGCACCTCCGGGCTGACGAAGGTGGTGCCCGGGCCGGCGACCGCCGGGTCGGGATCGCCCGGCACGAACCGACCCCCCGCCCCCGTGGTCAGGTTGAGGATCACGGCGTCGTTCCTCGCGCGGATCCGCTCCACCACCTCGCGGTAATGGGCGAGCTCCATGCTCGGCGCGGCGGTCTCGGGTTCGCGGACGTGGATGTGCACCACCGCGGCCCCGGCGGCGGCGGCCTCGAGCGCCGACTCGGCGATCGCCTCCGGGCTCACCGGCACGGCCGGGTTCTTCCGCGGCGTGTCGAAGGAGCCCGTGAGGGCGCAGGTGATGACGGTGGTGCTCGCCATGTGTGTGCTCCCCGCGCGTCAGATCGCTCCGCCGTCGACCGTGATCGTCTCGCCCGTGATGTAGGCCGCGCCGGCACTCAGGAAGAAGATCGTCTCGGCGATGTCCTCCGGGCGGGCCATGCGGCCGAGCATGGTGCGCCCCACCGTCGCGGCCTTGCGCTCCTCCGACCAGGGGTCGGTCCAGGGCGTGGCGACGAGGCCCGGCGCGACGGCGTTGACGCGCACCTCCGGCGCCAGCGCCCGGGCGAGGCTGCGGGTCAGGTTGATCAGCCCGGCCTTGCTGGCCGCGTAGGCGACCGACGAGCCGCGCCGCCCGAGACCGGCCACCGAGGCGGTGTTGACGATGGCGCCGCGGCTCGCCTTGAGGGTCGCGGCCGCGGCCCGGGCGCAGCGGAACGGCCCGAGCAGGTTGGTCGCGAGGATCGTCGCCCAGAACTCCTCGCTCATCGCGTCGAGATCCTCGAACGCGATGGGCGCGGTCGTGGCCGACGTCCCGGCATTGTTGACGAGCACGTCGAGGCCGCCGAGCCGGTCGATGCCGGCCGCCACCATCGCCTCGGCCTCGCCCGCCCGCGACACGTCCCCGGGCAGCGCGATCACCGAGAGGCCCTCCCCGGCGAGCCGGGCGACCTCGGCCGGGCCGCGGGCATCGTCGGGCAGGTGGTTCAGCGCCACCGCGGCGCCGTTGCGGGCGAAGATCGCGACGGTCGCGAGCCCGATGCCCGAGGAGGCCCCGGTGACGAGGACGCGCCGCCCGGACAGGTCCGCTCCGATCATGTTCCCTCCATCCGGCCGATCCCGGCCATCGCCGCCTTGAGCGCCAGGAGCTTGCGGTCGCGCTCGCGGAACAGCTCTTCGGGCGCGCGCCCGCCCCAGTCGAAGTAGCCGCGCCCCGCCATCACCCCGGTCCGGCCGGCGGCGCAGAGGGCGTCGAGGGTCTCGGACCGGGTGCGCGGCGGCGGCGGCGCGTAGCTGCCGTTGGCGAGCGCCCGCTGCGTCAGCTCCAGGCCGGTGAAGTCGGCCTTGGCGAGGTGGCCGAGGATCGGGATGCGTAAGGAGAGCCCGTGGACGATCGCGTCGTCGATGTCCCGCGGCGCGGCCACGCCCTCGTCGAGGAGCCGGAACACCTCGGCGCTGATCGCCTGCTGGATGCGGTTGGCGACGTAGCCGGGGATGAAGCGCTTCAGGACGATCGGGACCTGGCCGAGGCCACGCACGAACTCGGCCATGGCGGCGATCACCGCCGGATCGGTGCCGGGCCCCGGCACCACGTCGACCAGGTCGACGATGTAGGGCGGCGTGTACCAGTGCAGGATCAGCGCCCGCGCCTGCCGGCGTTCCGGGATCAGCGGGAAGACGTCGAGGTAGCTGGTGTTGCTGGCGAGGACCGCGTCGGCCGGGCAGAGCCGGTCGAGCTCGGAGAAGAGCGCGCCCTTGGCCTCCGGGTCCTCGGTGATCGCCTCGATCACGAGACCGGCGCCCGACACCGCCGCGCCGAGCTCCGCCTCGACCCGGACGGCCCGGGCCAGCCGCGCGGCATCCCAGCCCTCCGGGGCGGCGCCGGCCTCCCGCAGGGTCGCGAGGGCCGAGTCCATCAGGGCGGGGATCCGCGCGCGGGTCTCGGGCCGCGTGTCGGTGAGCCGCACGCCGTGGCCGGCGAGCGCCAGCACCAGGGCGATGCCGTGCCCCATCACGCCGCCGCCGACGATCGCGATCTCGCCCATGCCGCACGCTCCTCTCCCTGTCCCGGGCTCCTCTCGCGGGAGTCCTCGGGTCTTCCCGCCGGCCTCAGCCGCCGCGCTGGTCCCGGCGCATCATGAAGGCCAGCTTCTCGAACAGGCTGACATCCTGCTCGTTCTTCAGGAGCGCCCCGTGCAGCGGCGGGATCAGCTTGCGGCCGTCCTGCTCGCGCAGGGTCTCGGGGGCGATGTCCTCGGAGACGAGGAGCTTCAGCCAGTCGAGCAGCTCCGAGGTCGAGGGCTTCTTCTTAAGGCCCGGGACCTCGCGCATCGCCAGGAAGGTCCGCAGCGCCTCCTCGACGAGGCGGTGCTTGATGCCCGGATAGTGGACGTCGACGATGCGCTGCAGCGTCTCGGCGTCGGGGAACTTGATGTAGTGGAAGAAGCAGCGGCGCAGGAACGCGTCCGGCAGCTCCTTCTCGTTGTTCGACGTGATGATCACGATCGGCCGGCGCACGGCCTTCACGGTCTCGCCGGTCTCGTAGACGTGGAACTCCATCCGGTCGAGTTCGGTCAGCAGGTCGTTGGGGAACTCGATGTCGGCCTTGTCGATCTCGTCGATGAGCAGGACCGGGCGCTCGGGCGCGGTGAACGCCTCCCAGAGCTTGCCGCGCCGGATGTAGTTGCCGATCTCCGAGACCCGCGGGTCGCCGAGCTGGGAGTCGCGCAGGCGCGAGACCGCGTCGTACTCGTACAGGCCCTGCTGCGCCTTCGTGGTCGACTTGATGTTCCAGACGATCAGCGGCGCGTTCAGCCCCTTGGCGATCTCCTCGGCCAGCACGGTCTTGCCGGTCCCGGGCTCGCCCTTCACCAGGAGCGGCCGCTCCAGGACCACGGCGGCGTTGACCGCCGCGGTGAGGTCGGGGGTCGCGACGTAGGTCTCGGTTCCGGAAAAGCGCATCGCGGTCTCGGAGAGAGGGGCTCGGGCCCAGGGGTAGCGCGCCGCGCCGCCGGGCCGCAAGCGCCGAGCCCGTCCGGCCGGGCCTGTCCGAACTCCGTCATCACGGGCGATGCGACGTGACCCAGGGCAGCGCGACGTTCCGGGGCGTGGCGTCGCCCCGGATTGCTCGGCTCCGCTCGCGAGGACGGTATCGCCGCGAGCGATCTCAGCCCTTCTCGTGCCAGACGCAGTTCCGGGCCAGGATCTCCAGGTTGACGTCCGACTTCTGCGGCTGCGGCAGGGTCTTGCCGTCCATGGCGAGGTCGATCTTGATCTCGACCTGGCCCTTCGCCTCGTTGGAGCGGCGGGAGAAGTAGCAGTACTGCTGGTAGGGCTGCTCGGCGCTGTCCTTGAAGTTCCAGCCGGTCACGATCTGCCCGTCGAGGTAGGGCACCTGCTTGAACACCGTGAAGGTCGTGTTCACCGCCGCCTTGGAGGCCGGGGCGGCGTCGCTGCCGAGCTGGGCCTTGGTCGGCGTCGGCGTCGCGGAGGCCTTGGGCAGGCCCTCGAGCTTCAGCACGTTGTCGGTGAGCGTGACCTCGCCCTTGGTCTTCAGGGTCACGTCCGAGAGCGCGGCCTGCATGGCGGCGGCGATCTTCTCGGCCGCGGTGTCGAACTGGTTGAGGGTCGCCCAGCCGTAGGCCGCCGCGCCGACGCCGATGCCGGCGAGGCACGCGAAGGCGCCGAAGCCCAGCGCCCGGAACAGGAAGGCCCGGGCGGCGACGTAGCTCGAATCCGCCCGCAGGCGGGAATTCACCTGCTGGGCGAGGGCGATGTTCTCGGGGGTCCCGCTGGCGACGTAGTTCATGCGCCGGCTCCAGCGGCAGGGAGGGTCGGGCCCGGATGGGTCTGGTTCGGCAGCGCCTGCTGGCCCTGGGCCGGCCGGTTCATCGGGATCACCGCGCCCGACGCGTTGGCGGCCCGCGGCAGGATCGGCTCGGGATGCGAGCGCAGGGCGTCGGCGATCGCGTCGAGCATGTAGGGGGCCGCCTCCGGGTTCACGGCGGCGCCGAGATCGTCCTCGTCCATGAAGGTCCGGCGGGTCGAGACCGCGCACAGCGCCAGGATCGTCGACGCGAAGGCCGCGCAGACCGCGGGCAGGAACACGAAGATCCGCAGGAAGGCGTGGACCTGGCTCTCGGTCACGTCGATCGGGTCGACGCCGTAGACCATGGCGGTGAAGGAGTGGAGCTGCGAGCGGTTGACCGCGTTCCGGTAGCCCTGCTCGGCATCGGCCACGCGCCGGTCGGCGGCGCCCGGATCGAGGGCGGCGCGCGCCTTGCGGGCCTCCTCCAGGTCCTTGATCATCCCGGCGCGGTCGGCGGACGCCTTGGCGACGCCCTGCGACAGGGCGGCGACGCGGGGATCGGCCACGCATTTCAGGTTCTGGTACTTGCGGCCCTTGCTGTTGGTGCCGAAGACCCGCTCGCAGCGCTGGGCCGGCAGGCCGGCGAGCTGCTGGGCGTTGTCGGCGGAGCGCTTCTCGATCTGGTCGAGCTCGGCCGTGTACTGCGCCACGCGCTCGTCCGCCGCCTTGATCCGGTCGCCGATCGTGGCGCGGTCGGCCTGGGCGTCCTTCAGGGCGGTCTTGGTCCGGGCCGCCTCCATCAGGCGGGGATGGAACATCATCTCGCCGAGCTGCGACACCGACTTGGTGGTCACGCCCGCCGCGAAGATGATGCCCAGCACGGCGAGGCCGCGCACGAAGTAGGAGCGCTGGGTCCGGGCCAGGATGCCGAGCGGCACGCGGCACAGCTCGACCGCGGCGTAGACCAGCGGCGCCAGCAGCATGAAGTAGAAGGCGTGCCAGTCGCCGTCGCTGTAGACGCCCGCGAACAGCCACGCGCCCCAGAGCGAGGCGCCGATCACCATGAACTCGACGAGGTACGCGATCGCCACGTAGCCCCACTTGATGCGGTAGCCCTTCTCGACGTGGCGCTGGTGGCGCCAGCGGTCCGACTCGAGCTTCCACTCGCGCTTCTCGCGCTCGATGTCGCGGCTGGGAGGCGCTGTCGGACCGGCAAATATCGATTTGATGGAGATCATCGGCCTCGTCGCATCCATCGGTCCAGTTCCGGGCGGGGCCCGGCCGAGCTTAACCCCCGGTTAACTCAGGCGTGTATGCGCGCATTGTGCCGATTTTGAGCCGGGTTGCACGCCCTCCGCGCGCGCCGCCTCTGGATGCCGTCCGCATCCCGCGCGCCGGTGACCGAAATGTCTCACCCGCGCCTGTATCCGGCTTGTGTCGGAACGCACATCCGCGGGGCCGGTCGCGACCCGAATCCGGTTGCCCCGAGGGCGGGGGCGACCCATGATCGCGCAGCCGTGATCGGCATCCCCCTGCCCCGAGAGACGAGGTTCGATCCGCCGCCGATGCCAGAGGTCCACGCCGGCTCCTACAAGGAAGCGATCCTGTTTCTCGTCACGGCGGGCATCGTGGTGCCGCTGTTCCACCGCCTGCGGATCTCGCCGGTGCTCGGCTTCATCGGCGCCGGCGCCCTGCTCGGCCCCTTCGGCCTCGGCCGGCTGGCCGACACCTATCCCTCCGTGCACCTCTTCACCATCGGCAACCGGGCCGAGATCTCGCACCTCGCCGAGTTCGGCGTGATCTTCCTGATGTTCATGATCGGGATCGAGCTGTCCTGGGAGCGCCTGCGGGTGCTGCGCCGGCTGGTCTTCGGCCTCGGCTCCCTGCAGGTGGGCTGCTCCGCGCTGATCCTCGGGGCGATCCTCTACGGGCTCAACGTGCCGCTCACCGGCGCGGTGATCGTGGGCATCGGCCTCGCCCTGTCGTCGACCGCCGTGGTGCTGCCGGTCCTGGCCGAGCAGAAGCGGCTGAACGCGCCCACGGGCCGCACCAGCTTCGCGGTCCTGCTGTTCCAGGACCTGGCGGTGGCGCCGGTCCTGTTCGCGATCGCGGTGCTCGGCCGCGACGACGGCGGCGACAAGGGCTGGGCGCTCGCCATGGCGCTCGGCCAGGCGGCGATCGCGCTGGTGCTGATCGTGGTGGCGGGCCGCCTCGCCCTGCGCCCGCTGTTCCAGCTCGTGGCGCGCACGCGCTCCACCGAGCTGTTCATGGCCGCCTGCCTGCTGGTCATCGTCGGCACGGCGCTGACCGCGGCGGCGAGCGGCCTGTCGATGACGCTCGGCGCCTTCGTGGCCGGCCTGCTGCTGGCCGAGACCGAGTACCGCCGGGCCATCGAGGCGACGATCGACCCGTTCAAGGGCCTGCTGCTCGGCGTGTTCTTCGTCTCGGTGGGCATGAACCTCGATCCGGCGCAGCTCATGGCGACGCCGGGCGCGATCATCGGCCTGTCGCTGGCGCTGGTCCTGATCAAGGCCGCCGTGGTGATGATGGCGGCCCCCGTCCTGAAGATCCCCCGGCCGGTGGCGCTGGAGACGGCGCTCCTGCTCGGTCCGGGCGGCGAGTTCGCCTACGTGCTGATCGGCGGCGCCATGGCGACCGGGCTGGTGCCGGAGGAGGTCGGCGCGGCGGCCCTCGTGGTGACCACGGTCACGATGATCATGATCCCGGCGCTCGCCGCCGTCGGCCGCCGGCTCAAGCTGCGGGCGACGGCCGGCGCCCAGGCCACCGCCAAGGCCGAGCCGTGGCCGCAGCGCGTGGAGAACCGGGTGATCGTGGCCGGCTTCGGCCGCGTCGGCCGGCAGGTCGGCGAGATGCTGGAGCGGCACAAGATCCCGTACCTCGCCCTCGATTCCGACGCCGCCCGGGTCGCCGAGCAGCGCCGCGCCGGCGCGCCGGTCTATTTCGGCGACAGCGGCAACACCGAGATGCTGCGCCGCTGCGACATCGCCACGGCCCGGGCGCTGGTCGTCACCCTCGACAATCCCCGCGCCGTCGAGGCGGCGGTGGCGGCGGCCCGCGCCGAGCGGCCGGACCTGACCATCGTGGCCCGGGCCCGCGACGCCCGCCACGCCTCCTCGCTCTACGAGCTCGGCGTCGACGACGCGGTGCCGGAGACGATCGAGGCGTCGCTGCAGCTGTCGGAGGCCGTGCTGGTCGATGTCGGCGTGCCGATGGGGCTGGTGATCGCGTCGATCCACGAGCGGCGGGACGAGTATCGCGCCCTGCTGAAGAAGCGCGAGAGCGAGTCGAAGCCGATCTTCCGGGCCCGGCGGACCGTCGGGAAGGCGCTGGGCAAGGCCCCGGTCAAGCGGGAGCCCGAGCGCCAGGAGGTCGGACGCCAGGAAGTCGGACACCAGGAGGCGGCCGGTCAGGAGGCCTGAGGCGGCGGGCGCGAGGAGGCCGCGCGGCGCGGACCGAGAGGCCCGGGCCGCGGGCCTCCTCAGATCAGGACCGGGTGCGCGTCCTCGTGCTTGGCCCGCCGCGCCACGCGGCTGCGGGGCGCCGGCTCGAACCCGTCGGCGAAGCTGCAGCGGTAGACCAGTTCGTCCGCCGGCCCGAGGCCGGTGACCAGGGGCACCGTCACGGTGTCGCCGGAGAAGCGCCAGCCGCGGGCGCCCTTGTCCCAGTAGAGCCAGACCGTCCCGGGATAGCCCCGCAGGGTGAAGACCGCGGCCTTGCGCGACAGGGCCTGCACCGCCCGCGGGGCGTACATGCCCTTGTCGCGATAGGCGTCCCGGGTCGCCTCCGGCTGGCGGTCCATGAAGGTGTTGCGCACCAGCTGAATCGTCGCCCCCGGCTTCCCGAGAAACCGCTTGAATTCCGTCAGATTCCGCAGGACGACCGCCATCGCAGGTCTCCTCGCCAGCTCCGTGTGGGCCGCGTCGCCGCGTCCGCACACACTCGATGTCCCGAGTTGAGCGATTCCCATGACCGATTGAGTGACTGGGCGAGGCCCGTCCGGCCACATATCAACAGATTCGACGACTTATACCCAGGTTATGAGTCCCAACGGGACGGAGAGACTCGCTCGTGTCCCGGAATCGGCGATGCCGACCGGGCGGAATCTTGTCGACCATCGTCGAAGACTCGGAAGTCTTCCGGGAAAGTCCTGCCCCGCCCGGCGGGGCGCCGACCGATTCGCGCGGGCTTGACCCGGGCGCCCGGCTGGCGCGTTCTCCCGGGATGCTGCTGCAGTTCTTCACGGCCCTCCGGGACGCCAAGGTCCCCGTCTCCCTGAAGGAATACCTGACCCTGCTCGGCGCCCTGGACCGGGGCCTCGCGGAGCACGACGTCGAGGCGTTCTACTTCCTGTCGCGCGCGGCTCTGGTGAAGGACGAGGCGCATCTCGACCGGTTCGACCGGGTGTTCGGCACGGTGTTCAAGGGGCTGGAGACCCTCGGCGAGGCGGTGGAGCCCTCAGCCATTCCCGAGGAATGGCTGAGGAAGCTCGCCGAGAAGTACCTGACCGAGGCCGAGAAGGCGGAGCTGAAGGCGCTCGGCTGGGACAAGCTGTTCGAGACCCTGAAGCAGCGCCTCGCCGAGCAGAAGGGGCGCCACCAGGGCGGCTCGAAATGGATCGGCACCGGCGGGACCTCGCCCTTCGGCGCCTACGGCTACAATCCCGAGGGCATCCGCATCGGTCAGGACGGCAACCGCAACTTCCGGGCGGTGAAGGTCTGGGACAAGCGCGAGTTCAAGGACCTCGACGACGACCGGGAGATCGGCGCGCGCAACATGCGCCTCGCGCTGCGGCGCCTGCGCCGCTTCGCCCGGACCGGGGCGGCCGAGGAGCTCGACCTCGACGGCACGATCCGCGCGAGCGCCCGCCAGGGCTACATCGACGTGAAGCTGCGGCCGGAGCGGCGCAACGCCGTGAAGGTGCTGCTGTTCCTGGACGTCGGCGGCTCGATGGACTGGCACATCGAGCAGGCGGAGGCGCTGTTCTCGGCGGCGCGCTCGGAGTTCAAGCACCTCGCCCACTACTACTTCCACAACTGCCCCTACGAGGCGGTCTGGACCGAGAACCGGCGGCGGCACGAGGCGCGGACGCCGCTCCTCGACGTGATCCGCACCTACGGCAGCGACTACCGGCTGGTCTTCGTGGGCGACGCCTCGATGAGCCCCTACGAGATCGCCACGCCCGGCGGCTCGGTGGAGCACTGGAACGAGGAGTCCGGCGCCGTCTGGATGCAGCGGCTCCTCGATCATTTCCCGAAGGCGGCGTGGCTCAACCCGGTGCCCGAGACGCACTGGGGCTACACCCAGTCGATCGGGATGGTGCAGCGGCTGGTCGCCGGCCGGATGTTCCCCCTCACCCTGGAGGGGCTCGACGCGGCGGCGCGGGCGCTGGTGCGGTGACAGGCGGGATCGCGGCCTTCGAGCGCGATGCGGCCGGACGCCGTGCCGTCTCGGCGCGCGGAGCGAAGCGACCCGGCGGCGCCACGCGCATGCGGTCGCGCCGGCCCGGGGTCGCTTCGCTGCGCGCGCGATGACCGGGGGATCGACGAGACCCGAACGGCGGCCGTGTCAGCCCTGCTGGGGCGGGGTCGTCACCACGAGGCCGTCCAGCGCCGGCGTGATCTTGATCTGGCAGGACAGGCGGGAATTCTCGCGGACGTCGCTGGCGAAATCCAGCATGTCCTGCTCCATGTCCTGCGCCTTGCCGACCGTGTCGATCCAGGCGTCGGCCACGTAGACGTGGCAGGTGGCGCAGGCGCAGGCGCCGCCGCACTCCGCGTCGATGCCCGGGACGTTGTTGCGCATAGCCGTCTCCATCACGGTCGCGCCGACGCTGCCTTCGACGGTCCGTTCCGTCCCGGCGTGGTCGACGTAGGTGATCTTGGGCATGCTGGGGGCTCCGGGCTCGCGTCGAGCGCACTCTGTCCGACGGGCGGCGTGCCTGCTTGGCGGCTGGAAACGCGGAATGCAAGCGCGGCATTAGACACCAATCCCGGATCGATCGCCGCATCGCGGCGACACCGTCAGGCGCGCGCCTCCGCGATCTCCGCCAGGGCCCGCGCGACCGCGGCCGCGAGGTCGTCGACCGGCACGGCCCCGGCGCCGGCGCGCAGGCGCGTCTCCGCGGCGTCCGCCAGGGTGCGCACGTGAACCGCCCCGACGCCCGCGGCCGAGCCCTTCAGGGTGTGGGCGAGGTCGGCGCGCTGCTCCCGCGGCAGGGCCGGGTCCGCGAGGCGCGGCAGGATCGACCGGCACTGGCCGGCGAACAGCTCCAGAACCTCACGGGCCAGCTCGGCGTCGCCGCCGGTCTGCGCCTCGAGTTCCGCGGGGTCGATGGCCTGCATGCTCAGGCTCCCGGCATCCGGATTCGTCGGGGATTGCGGATCTGATCCACACAATTCACCCCCTGATTCGCCGGGTGGGGATCGCGCCGGACCCCTCCCCTGCGGCAGGATGGTGGAGGCGGTGAGCGACGGGCCCGGTAACCATTCGGTTAACGTTTTCTGGGGCCGGTCGAGGGCTCGGGTATCGGCAGTCGCTGCCCGAGTTTAGTCTTGTAATGGTAAACGGGGCGTTGCGTCTCCGGCTCAAGCCTCCCCAGGCGCCGGTGAACCCGTGTAACGAGGCGTTGAATGGCGACCGAGAAGAAGCTGAAGGACCCGGCCGAGGCCGCGCTCTCTGCGATCGAGCAGGCGCTGAACCTCGACGCCCTGACGCCGAACGGCACCGACGGCCGCGCCGAGCCGCGCCTGCCCGATGTCGGTGACGCCGACCCGCTGCGCGACGGCGGCCTCGACGCCGGCCGGACCATGCCGCCGCGCCTCGACCTCGACCCGCCGCTCGCCTCCGACCTGCCGCCGCCGGGCCTGGACCGCCCCCGCCGCGAGGGCGGCCTCCTGCCCCCCGACCGCTCGCTCGTGGCCAACGACGACCGGCGCAACATCGGCATCCTGCAGCAGACCCTGCGGGTGCGCTCCTCGCCCAAGCCCTACCTGCTCGCCCTCGCCGCCGGCGCCGTCTGGATCGGCGCCCTCGTGCTGATCGCGTGGGCGAAGTCCGAGGGCGACCTGCGCGCGGTCGTGTCGGGCCTCTCCGCCCTCCAGGCGAGCGTCGGCGCCGCGGCCCTGTTCGGCCCGGTTGTGCTGTTCGTGATCGCCGCCATGCTGGCGGTGCGCGCCCAGGAGATGCGCCTCGTCGCCCGCGCGGTCGGCGAGGTCGCGGTCCGTCTGGCCGAGCCCGAGAGCTTCTCCACCGACGCGGTCCTGACCATGTCGCAGACCGTGCGCCGCGAGGTGGCGGCGGTGGGCGACGGCGTCGAGCGGGCGCTCGCCCGGGCCGGCGAGCTGGAGACCCTGGTCCGGGGCGAGATCGCCACCCTGGAGCGGGCCTATTCCGACAACGAGATCCGCATCCGCTCCCTCGTGGACGAGCTGGTGGCCCAGCGCGAGGCGATCGTCACCAACGCCGAGCGGGTGCGCAGCGCCATCACCGGGTCGCACCAGAGCCTGAGCCAGGACCTGGAGGGCGCCTCCGACCGGATCGTCTCCGCGGTGACCGGCGCGGGCGAGCGCGTGACCGGCGCGCTGGAGACCCGCGGCGCCGCGATCACCGCCTCCCTGGGCGAGGCCGGCGACCGGGTGGTCAACCTGATGACCGCCCGCGGCAGCGACCTGATCGACACGCTGGCGGCCACCAGCCACGAGGTGCGCGGCAGCTTCCAGGAGGTCGGCGAGACCCTGACCCGCAGCTTCGAGGACCGCGCCGGGACCGCGACCGGCGCCTTCCAGGCCGCCGGCACCGCCCTGGCCGAGCGCCTGTCGGAGAATGCCGGCGCCCTCACCCGGACCCTGGAGGAGACCGGCAGCCGCGTGAGCGACGCGCTGGAGCGGCAGGCCGGCACGGTGCGCGAGACGTTCGAGCGCTCGGTGACGGGGCTCGAATCCGCCTTCCTGTCGCGCGGCTCGGAGCTGACCGAGCGCTTCGGCGCGATGGGCGCCGAGATCACCGCCCGCTTCGCCGAGACCGGTTCGGCCCTGACCCAGGACATCGCCGGCCGCGGCCTCGCGCTGCGCGCCGAGATCGAGAGCGCCGGCCTGTCGGTCGCCGAGACGATCGAGGGCCGCGGGCGCGACGCCCAGGCCGCCCTGGCGCTCGCCGCGAGCGGCGCCGGCGAGACCCTGGCGGCCCGCGCGGGCGCCGTGCGCGACGACCTCGTCGGCACCGCCGAGCGGATCGCCGAGGCCCTGTCGGAGCGCGGCGGCGCCCTCGCCGAGCGGATGGACGGCATCGCGGCGCGCCTCGACGAGACCGTGACGGTCCGGGCCGCCGACCTGGAGCACCGGGTGGCGGCGGCGGCCGAGCGGGCCGGCGGCAGCATCGCGCACCGGACCGAGACGGTCGCGGCGAACCTGGAGGCCGCCTTCGCGGCCCTGGGCCAGGGCTTCGAGACCGGGGCCGCCTCGGCGGTCCAGTCGCTGCGGGGCACGGTCGAGGGCCTGTCGGGCGAGATCGACGGCCGCACCGCCGAGGCGGTCGCGGCGCTCCAGCGCGGCGCCGACGCGGCCACCAGCGCCCTGCGCGGCACCGCCGAGGACGCCACCGGCGCGGTCGAGTCCCGCACCCTCGAGGCCGTGCGGGTGTTCGAGCGCCGGGTCGCGGATTCCGCCGCCGCCCTGTCGGCGCGCACCGAGGAGGCGGCCGCCGCGCTGCGGGCCGCCGCCGATCAGGCGAGCCAGGCCGCCGAGACGCAGACGCGCGACGCCGCCGCCCGGCTCGCCGAGGCGCTGGACACCCTGCGGACCGCCTCGGGCGAGGTCACGGGCGCCGTCGAGGCCGAGACCGCGATCCTCACCGCCCGGTTCCGCGACGCCGCCGACCGCGCCGGCACCGAGCTCGGCGCGCGCGGGACGGAAGCCGTCGCGGCGGTCCGCGCCGCCCTCGACGACCTCAACCGCGAGCTCGCCGCCCGGACCGGCGACGCCACCGGCAGCCTCGCCGAGGCCGCCCGCGCGATCTCGGCCGACCTCGCCGCCCGGATCGGCGAGATGGAAGCGGCCTTCGGCGAGCACGGCCGCGGCGTCGCCGAGCTGCTCGCCAGCCACGCCGACGAGACCCAGGCCCGGATCAGCGGCACCGGCCGCGACATCGTCCTCGCCGTGGCGAGCCAGGGCGCCCGCATCGCCGACACCCTCAGCCAGACCGGCGCGAGCTTCGCCGAGACCGCCGACGGCCGGGTCCGGGCGATCGACGAGACGCTGGGCAACCGCCTCGCCGCCCTGCAGGAGACCATCGCGCGCGGCGACATCCTGGCCGACCGGATCAACCGCGACACCGCCGCGCTGGGCGAGACCGTCGGCGCGCGGCTGGAGGAGATGGACCGGCTCCTCACCGGCAAGGGCGAGGCCGTGGCCGAGACGATCGCCACCCGGGCCCGCGAGGCCGGCAGCCTGATCGAGACCCATCTCGGCGGCCTGGAGACGCGCTCCGCCGAGCGGGCCGCCGCCATCGCGGCCGCCGTGGCAGCGCTGGTCGGCCAGATCGACGACCATCTCGGCAGCCGCGCGAACGCCGTGGACGAGGCGCTGCGCGCCCGGACCGACGAGATGGGCCGGATCATGGCCGAGGGCCATCGCGGCCTGATGGAGATGCTGGAGGGCCGCACTTCCGGGCTCGGCCAGGACATCGCCCGCCACACCGGCGAGATCGCCCGGCGGATCGAGGAGAGCGCCGGCCATTTCGACACCGGCGTCATCGGCCGCCTGCAGGCGATCGCCGAGACCCTGGACCAGCGCGCCCGCCTCGTGGACGAGAGCTTCGGCGTGCAGGCCTTCGAGGCGATCCGCCTGATCGAGGCGCGCACCCGCGCTGTCGACGAGGAGCTCGCCGGCCGGACCCGCGACCTCGTGGCGATGATCACCGACCGGACCGGCGGCCTCGACGGCGCCATGGCCGAGCGCGTCCGCGCCCTCACCGGCACCATCGAGGAGGCCACCCGCGGCCTGGAGGCCGCGCTGGCGAACCGCGCGGATTCGATGATCCGGCTGGTGGACGAGCGCACCGAGAGCGCCGACGCGGCGCTCGCCGCCCGCACCGAGGCCGTGCACGCGGCCTTCGCGGAGCGCGCCGACCTGCTCGGCCGCCTCATCGACGAGCGCATCGCCGCCATGTCGGGCGAGCTCGACGAGAAGGGCCGCGCCGTGTTCGGGGCGATCGGCGGCCGGATCACCGAGCTGGCCCGCCTGCTCGACCGCGGCGGCAGCTCGCTGGCCGAGCTCATCGACCAGCGCGGCGAGAGCGTGCTCGCCAAGCTCCAGCAGACCATCGCGGACGCCGAGCGGATGCTCGATGCCGGCGAGGGCCGCCTGGGCCACACCCTGTCGAGCCGCACCGCCGACATCAGCGGCCTCCTCGACGAGGGCGTGCGCTCGGTCCACACCCTGCTGGACGACCGGACCAACCAGATCCGCGTCATGCTGGACGACCACGCCGGCACCCTGGCCGCCACGCTGGACGGCCGGATGGGGCCGATCCACGAGGCGCTGGACGGCCGCGGGCAGGCGATGGTCGCCGCCCTGGAGGGCGCGTTCGGCTCCGCCACCGGCGCCCTGGACGACCGCACCCGGCAGCTCGGCAGCCTGTTCGACGAGCGGCTGGGCCACCTGGAGAACCTGGTCGACGGCCGCGGCAACCGCCTCGCCGACACCCTCACCGCCCGGGCCCAGGCCCTGCGCACCCTGTTCGAGGAGGCCCAGTCGGCCCTCGACGGCGTGGTCGAGGGCGGCGGCGGCCGCTTCGCCGCCGCGGTCGACGCCCGCATCCAGTCCCTCCGCGCGGTGCTGGAGGAGGCGCCCGCCGCCGTCTCGGCGCTGGTGGAGACCCGCGAGCGCCAGCTCGCCGCCACCCTCGACGCCCGCACGCAGCGCCTGCAGACCCTGTTCGAGGAGGCCCAGGCCGGCCTGCGCGACCTCGTGGACGGGCGCGGCCAGGAAGTCGCCGACGCGATCGCGGCCCGGACCGAGGGCCTGCGCACGACCCTCGACGCGGCGCCCGCCCAGATGGCGGACCTGCTGGACACCCGTCTGTCCGACCTCCAGGGCCTGTTCGAGCGGGCGCAGGGCGAGATCGACCGGCTCGTGGACAGCCGCGGCCGCCAGATCGCCGGCACCATCGAGCACCGCACCCAGGCGCTCCAGGCGACCATCGAGGGGGTGAACCCGGCCATTGCCGGCCTGCTCGAGGAGCGCGAGACCCGCCTCGCCGAGACCCTCAAGGAGCGGACGGGCGAGCTGCAGACCCTGTTCGACCGGGTGCAGAACCGCCTCGGCGCGCTGGTCGAGGGCACCGGCCGCGACGTGTCCGAGCGGGTCGACGCGCGCGTCGAGACCCTGCGGGCGACCTTCGAGCAGGCGCGCGCCGCGATCGAGGGCCTGCTGGAGGACCGCGGCCAGGCCCTGGTGGCGGCCGCCGAGGGCCGCACCGGCGCCCTGGTGGAGGTCTTCGACGCCCGCCTGCGCGCCCTGGACGGCGCCGTCGAGGACCGGACCGGCGCCCTCGTGGAGACCTTCGACGCCCGCCTGCGCGCCCTGGACGGCGCGGTCGAGGGCCGCACCGGCACCCTCGTGGAGACCTTCGACGCCCGGCTGCGCGCCCTGGACGGCGTGGTCGAGGGCCGCACCGCGGCCCTGGCGCAGGCCGTCGAGGCGCAGAGCGAGGCCCTGGCCCGCGGCGTCGACGCCCGCGCCGACGCGTTCACGCAGCGCATCGACAGCCGCATGCGGCTGTTCGCGACCCTGGTGGCGCAGCGGGCCGACACCCTGGCCACCGCCTTCGACGACCGCCACGAGGCCTTCGCGGGCCTCATGGACGAGCGCACAGCGGCCCTGGTCGCCGCCCTCGACGAGCGGGCCCGCGCCCATGCCGAGCAGGTCGACGCCCACAACGCGGCGCTGGCCGAGACGCTCAGCCGCCGCGAGGCCGCGCTCGCCGGCCTGATCGACGCCCGCACCGAGGCCCTCGGGGCGGGGTTCGAGCGCCGCGCCACGGCGCTCGGCGCCCTGGTGGATGCCCGCGGCGAGGCCCTGTCCCGCCGTCTCGCCGAGAGCGCCGAGACCCTCGTGCGCGCCATCGAGGAGCGCGGCGGCGCGCTGCTCGCGAGCGTCGAGGGCAGCGGCCGCGCCGTCGGCGACAGCCTGGAAGGCCATGTCGAGCGCCTGCGCGGCGCCATCGACGGGCCGATGATGGACCTGTCGCGGGCCCTGTCGGACCGCGCCGAGGCGATCGAGCGGACGCTCGCCGAGACCGGCGTGCCCCTGGCCGAGAGCCTGCGGGAGCGGACCGAGGAGCTGGCCGTGCAGTCGCGGGCCTCGGCCGAGCTGCTGCGCGCCGCCGTCGAGGACGGCGCCGGCCGCACCCTCTCCGAGCTGTTCGAGACCAACGACCGGATGGGCCGCGAGCTCGGCGCGCTGCTCCAGCGGATCGAGGCCGCCAACACGGCGCTGACCGACCTCGTGGCCGGCGCCGACACCAATCTCGGCGCGATCGAGCAGGGTCTCGCCGGCCGGATCGAGCAGGTCCAGGGGGCGCTGGAGCGCATCGCCGCCGAGACCGGCCGCGCCAGCGCCGGCGTCTCGGCCCAGGTCGAGGCCCTGCGCGGCGCCGCCGACGGGGCGCTCAGCGAGGCCTCGCGCCTCGCCGAGACCCTCGACGGCCGCGGCCGCTCGCTCGGGGAGCAGACCGCCGCGCACGTCGCGGCCCTCGACCGGGCCGCGGCCTCCCTGGCGGCCATCGAGGAGCGGCTCGACTCGGCCCTGTCGGGCCGCGAGACCAAGCTGACCGAGGCGCTGGCCGCGTTCGAGGCCCGGGCCGCGGCCCTGGAGCAGAACGGCACCGCCCTGGCGCAGACCATCGAGCAGACCCTGCGCGCCGCCGAGGAGCGCGCCCGCAGCGTCGGCGAGTCCCTGGCCCAGTCGGCCCAGGGGGCCGGGGCCTCGGTGACGAGCGCCTTCGCCGACCTGAAGGACAGCGCCAGCGCCGAGGGCGAGAAGGCCGCCCAGGGCGTCCGGCAGGTCATCGAGGAGGCGGCCCGCGAGATGCGCAGCGGCTTCCAGGAGGCCCAGGCCAGCTTCGGCGACTCCTTCTCGGCCCTGCGCGAGATGGCGGGCTCGATCCGCGGCGAACTCGACGCGACCCGCGCCGAGCTCGCCAAGGGCGTCCTCGAGCTGCCGCGCGAGACGCAGGACGCCACCGGCGAGATGCGCCGGGTGGTGGCGGACCAGATC
>NZ_BBUX01000099.1:0-17564 GCF_000974725.1 Methylobacterium sp. ME121 | reverse complement strand
GCCCCTCCGGGTCCTGCGCGCGGCGTGGATCGGACGACCGTGAGGATCCGCGCGCGCCTCGCAGCCCTGCGGCCGCCCGCGCGCGGCGCCGGGAAGCCCCTTCCCCTGCGGGTCTGGCCCGCCGACGAGTCGGTCTGGCTCGACGAGAACGGCGTCCGCGACGCGCGGGCGGCGCGGCGCGCCCTCGCGGCGCTGGCCGCCCTCGGATCCTGCGGCCGGTACGGGGCCCGGATCGCCGGCCGGGGCAAGGTCGTGACCGGTCCGGCCAGCGCGCTCGTCCTGCGCGACGCGGAGGCGGAGATCGGGTTCGTCCTCAGCGTCACGCCCTACGGGTACGGCGCGGAGCCGTTCTGAGCGGGGTCCGGTCAGGGCGAGGTCGTGCACAGCAGGGTCGGCGCGCAGGCCGTCCGGAAGCCCACCCGGGCGTAGAGCGCCTCGATCCTGCCGCCGGCCGGGCACTGCAGGAAGACCTGGGCGGCCCCCCGCGCCCGCGCCTCGCGCAGGGCCGCGACCGTCACGGCGGTGCCGAGGCCGCGGCGCTGCCGGTCGGCCCGCGTGCTGACATTGTACAGCCCGGCGGTCTCGCCGCGCAGGTAGAGGCTGGCGCAGGCCGCCGGCCCGGCGGCGTCGCGCAGGACGAGGTGCAGCGCCGCGAGGCCGGGCCGGCCCCGGGCCGCGCGCAGCGCCGGGATGTAGTAGCGGCGCAGATGGGTCCGCACGGCCGGCGCGTCGGACAGGTGGGCGAAGACCCGCTCGAAATCCGGCCCCGGCGCGGGCGTCGCCTGCACGGTGACGGCGCTGCCGGCCGGGGCCGGCGCCGGGAGCCCCCGCGCCACCATCCAGCTCGCCGGGTAGAGGATCGCGGGCTCGAACAGGGCGCGCAGCAGCGCGATCTCCCCGTCGTCCCGGGCCAGGAAGGCCGGCGCCCGGGCGCGTCCGAGGGCCGCCGCGCCCGCCCAGGCGAACTGGTCGGGACGGCGGACCCCGAAGGCGAAGTTCAGGGTCGGGTCCGGGATGCTGCGCGACCAGACGTAGCCGGCCCCGCCGGGGCCGTGCTCGAGGCCGTCGATCAGGGAGCCGGTGAGCGCCGCCACATGGGCGTCGCGCAGGGCGTCGAAGGTCGGTTCGCGCTCCTGCATGTCAGGCGGCCGTCCAGGCGGGGGCCCGCGCGGGGGACAGCGCGGGTGCCTCGGCGGCCGGCGCCGTCAGCGCGGCGATCCGGTCGTGGAGGTGCGGGGACAGGACGATGTCGAGGTGATCCGTGTCGGGGACGGTCTCCACCCCGAGGAGCCGGTCGGTGAGCGGCGCCCAGTCGATCACCGGCAGGCCGCGGGCCCGCGAATCCGCCGCCGCGAAGCTGCGGATCGGCACCGTGCCGGGCTCCAGGCGGAGGGCCCGGAACTGGATCGCGTGGTCGACGAGCGTCCAGAGCATCCGCTCCCGGCTGCCGACCTCGGGACCGTCGGCCGGCAGGGGCTGCGGCTCGGCGGCGAGGAAGCGCAGGAACTGCACCGTGGCCTCCGGGTCCATGCGGGCGCGCAGGGCCTCCCAGTGCGCGCGCATCGGCGCGCGCGCGAGCCAGGCCTCGACCAGGGCCTCGTGCGCCGCCCGCTCCGCGGGCTCGATCGGCCGGCCGGCGCCCGGGGCGAAGTTGGCCTCCAAGGCGCAGGCGTCGAGCATGCCGACCCAGTCCAGGGGACAGTCCGGGCCGAGCCGCCGGGCGGTCTCGTAGGCGAGCACCCCGCCCCAGGACCAGCCGAGGAAGACGCAGGACCCCGCACGGCCGCGCATGAGGTCGCGCACCCGCTCGGCATAGGCGTCCGCGAGCTCGGCCACGGCCGGCAGGGGCCGGACCGCCTCCACCAGGGAGGCGCAGAGGAAGCCGTGCGCCTCCTGCTCGGGGCCGAGATGGGCCACCAGGGGCTCGTATTCCCGGGTGCTGACGAGCAGCCCCGGGAACAGCACCAGCAGCGGCCGACCGCTCTCCGGCCGGCCGGCGGACAGCCGGACCAGGGGCGCGAGGCCCTCCGCGTCGGCGGCGTCCGATCCGGCGTCGATCCGCGCCGCCAGCTCCGCGATGGTCGGATCGCGCAGGAGATCCGCCACGCCGATCCCGCCCCGCGGGGCGATGAGGCGCAGGCGCGCCACCAGCCGCAGGGCCGACAGGGAATCGCCGCCGAGCTCGAAGAAGCGCCGGTCCGCCACCCGGACCGGGAAGCCCAGGCACTCGGACCAGATCCCGGCGAGGCGCCGCTCCGTGGCGGTCCCGGGCGGGCGCCCGCGCCGGTCGTCGGCGGCGGGATCCGGCAGGGCGTTGCGGTCGACCTTGCCGTTGGCGGTGACCGGCAGCCGGTCGAGGATCGTCAGGCTCGCCGGCACCATCGGCTCCGGGAGGGTGCGGGCGAGGCCGGCACGCAGGCGTCCGGGCTCCGGTCGGCGTCCGCGTGACGGCACGACGTAGCCCGCGAGATAGGCGCCGGCCGGGCCCTGCCGGCGCAGGATCGCGGCCTCCGCGACCCCCGGCAGGGCGCGCAGGGCCGCCTCGACCTCGCCGATCTCGATCCGGTGGCCGCGGATCTTGACCTGATCGTCCGCCCGCCCCGCGAAGGCGAGGGTTCCGTCGGGCCGCCGCCGGACCCGGTCGCCGGTGCGGTACATCCGGCCGCCGCCCGCGGCGAACGGGTCGGGCAGGAAGCGCTCGGCGGTGAGCGCCGGGCGCTCCCAGTAGCCCCGGGCGAGGCCGCCGCCGATGTAGAGCTCGCCGGTCTCGCCGTCCGCGACCGGCTCGAGGTCGGGCCCGAGCACGTAGGCCGCCCGCGCCCCGACCGGGCCGCCGATCGGCGCGTAGGGCTCGGCGAAGGTCGCGTCCGGCGGCACCGCCCAGACGAGGGGCGAGATCACGCACTCGGTCGGGCCGTAGCCGTTGATCAGCAGCCGGGGCTTCAGGGCGCGGCCGAGCCGCGCGAAGGTCTCCCGGGGGCATCCCCTCGCCGCCGAAGGAGTAGACCTGGACCGGGGGCGCCTCGCCCAGGCGCTCGGCCCATTCGGCGAGCTGGCCAATGAAGCTCGTGGGGAAGCCGGCATGGGTCACCCGGTGGCGGCGGATCTGCGCCAGGGTCTCGGCGGCGGTCCAGAGCTCGGGCCCGCGCAGCACGATGCAGCCGCCGGCGACGAGCGGCGTCATCCAGCGCTCGTGGGCGCCGTCGAACGCGAAGGACAGGACGTGGAGTTCGCGCGACTCCGCGTCCATCGCGTAGGCCTCGGCCGTGGTGCGGCAGTGCATGGCCAGCGGCCCGTGCTCCACGAGCACGCCCTTCGGCGTCCCGGTCGAGCCCGACGTGTAGATCAGGTAGGCGGCATCCCCCGGCTCCGGCAGGGCGGGACGGGGGCCGTCCGCGGCGGCCTCCAGCGCGGCGGCCTCCAGCGCGGCGGGATCGAGCCGGGCGACGCCCGCGGGCAGTTCCAGGCGCGTGGCGATCGCGGCGGTGGTGAGACACTGCGCGATGCCGGCATCCGCCAGCATCGCGCGGACGCGGGCGGCCGGGTAGGCCGGGTCGACGGGCAGGAAGGCCGCGCCGGCCCGCAGCACCCCGAGCAGCGCCACGATGGTTTCCGGCGCGCGCTCCAGCGCCACCGCGACCCGGTGGCCGCGCCCGATCCCGCGCGCCGCGAGCCCGGCCGCGAGGGCGCCGGCCCGGGTGTCGAGTTCGCCCCGGGTCAGCGTCCGGGTCCCGAACAGCACCGCCGGCCGTTCGGGCTCGGCGGCGGCGAGACGGGCGAGCCGGGCCGGGACGCTCTCGCGGTCGGCGTCGGGGGCGAGCGCCGAGGCGGGGGTGGCTTCGGGGGTGGCTGCGGGGGCGGCTTCGGTCACCCGCGCCGGATCCGCGATCCAGTCCCGGGCCGCCGCGATCCCGCAGGGGCCGTACGCCAGGGTCCAGCCGGCGGGCAGCGCCCGGCCCGCCGGCCAGAAGGCGCCGTGCCCGGCCCGGTCGAAGGCCACCACCACCGGCTCGAAGGTCCAGTCCGCGGCCGGTTCCGCGGCCGGTTCCGCGGCCGTGCCCGCGATGGTGCCCACCATCGCGCCCGCAACAGCGCCCGCGCCCGCCTCTGCGCTCGCCTCCTGGCCGGCCTGCTGGTCCATCCGCTCGCTCCTGCGCCGCTCCGGGCTTCGACGGAGTGACGGTTGAGGCAGGGGGCCGTTCACGGCCGCGCCTCGGGGCCGCCGGGACGCGACCGCGCGAAACGTCTGAACGCCGGGCGGCCCCATCCGTCAGGGAGGTGCCGACGACGTGCGGAGGACGGATGACGGACGCTTCGAGCCCAGCGATGCGCGACCCGGGGGCGCACCCCGCGAGCATCCACGATGAGGGGGCGCAGGTGAGCGCGCCGGTGAGCGCGCCGGCGACCGTGCCGGTGCCCCTCACCCTGGACGGAACCCGGGAGGCGCCGGTCATCCGCCTCGCCGAGCCGGCCGCGCCGGCCGCGGCCGCGGAGGCGATCCTGGCGCGCGCCGAGGCTCTGACCGCCCAGGACACGCAGGTCCTGCGCATCGTCGTCGCGGCCGATCCGGCGACGTCCGGACGGCTGCTCGACCTCGGCGCGGCCCGGCCCGTCGGCGACGGGGTCGAGATCCTGCCGGGTCTCCTCTGGCAATGCGCCGCCCGCTGGCTCCCGAAGGCCCGTCCGCCCTTCCCCGAGCTGTTCACCGCCACGGCCGGCCGCCGCCACCCGCTGCGGCCCGGGACGCCCTCCGGCGCGGTCTACGCGCGGACGATCCCCTGGCTCGACCGGCGCCTGAGCTTCCGCACGATGACGGAGCCCGGCGACGTCGCCCTGTTCTCGGCCTGGATGAACGATCCCCGGGTCGCCGCGGTCTGGCAGGAGACCGGCACCCTGGAGGCGCACGCCGCCTACATCGCCGGGCTCCAGGCCGACCCCGCCACCCTGCCGCTGTTCGGCTGCCTCGACGGCAGGCCCTTCGGCTATTTCGAGCTGTACTGGGCGCGGGAGAGCCGGCTCGGGCCGCTCTACGAGTCCGGCCCCTACGACCGCGGCTGGCACGTGGCGATCGGCGACGCGTCCGTGCGCGGGCGGCCCGCCCTCTCGGCCTGGCTGCCGTCGCTGATGCACTACCTGTTCCTCGACGAGCCGCGCACGCAGCGCGTCGTGGGCGAGCCGCGGGCCGATCACGCCCAGCAGATCCGGAACCTCCACGCCTCCGGCTTCGCGACGATCGCCACCGTCGACTTCCCCCACAAGCGCGCGGCCCTGGTCGCCCTGTCGCGCGAGCACTTCGTCCGTGACCGGCTCTGGGTGCCGGGCGCGGCCGCCGCCGACGCGGCGCCGCGGCCCCCTGCCGTGCCGGCCTAGACCGCCCTTCGAGCGAGCGAGATGCGAGCGATGACGGATCACCCCGCGACCGACGACATCATCGGGATCGGCTTCGGCCCGGCCAACCTGTCGCTGGCCATCGCCCTCCGGGACGCGATGGGCGACGGACCGCCGCGGCCGTCCCTGCGGTTCATCGAGCGGCAGGAGCGGTTCGGCTGGCACCGGGCGATGATGCTGCCCGGCGCCGACATGCAGATCAGCTTCGTGAAGGACCTCGTGTCCCTGCGCGACCCGACGAGCCCGTTCAGCTTCCTCAACTACCTGCACGTGAAGGGGCGGCTCAGCACCTTCCTCAACCTCAAGACGTTCAATCCGTCGCGGGTCGAGTACAACGACTACCTCGCCTGGGCGGCGGACCAGTTCTCGGACGTGGTCGCGTACGGCGAGATCGTGGACTCCGTGCGGCCCGAGACCCGCGACGGCCGGCTCGCCGCCTTCGTGGTGGAGGCCCGGGGCGATGCCGGGTCGCGCCGCCTGCGCCGCTGCCGTCACCTCGTCGTCGCGGCGGGCGGCGACCCGGCGATCCCCGCCCCCTTCGCGGCCCACGCGCGGGACCGGCGGCTGATCCACTCCTCCTGGTACCTGCCGGGGATCGCGCAGGCCCTCGGGGCGCCGCGCCTGGACGGGCCGGAGCCCCGCATCCTGGTGGTGGGCGGCGGCCAGAGCGCCGTGGAGATCGTCACCGATCTCGGCGCGCGCTACCCGCGGGCGCTCGTCGATCTCGCGATCCGCGGGCCCGCCCTGAAGCCCGCCGACGACAGCCCCTTCGTGAACGAGATCTTCGACCCGGCCTCCGTCGATCGGATCCACAGCGCCGCGGCGCCGGTGCGGGCGGAGCTGATCGCCGCCCACCGCGCCACCAACTACGCGGTGGTCGATGCCGACCTGATCCAGGACTTCTACGCCACGCTCTACGAGCAGACGGTGAGCGGGGTGACCCGCTACCGGCTGCGGCGCAGCACCCGGGTGGAGGCGCTGGAGCCGGTAGCGGACGGCCTGCGCGCGACCCTGCGCGACGACGTCGACGGCACCACGGAGCGGCAGAGCTACGCGGCCGTGATCTGCGCGACCGGCTACCAGCGCGCCGCCCTGCCGGCGATCCTCGAGCCCGTGCGGCCGTTCCTCGCCGGCGACACCGCGGACCGGCATTACCGCCTGCCGCTGGAGCGCGCCGAGCCCCGGGTGAGCCTGCATCTCCAGGGCTTCAGCGAGCCGACCCACGGGCTGACCGAGACGCTGCTGTCGATCCTGCCCGTGCGGGCCGGCGCCATCGCGCAGACCATCCTCGCCGAGGAGCGGGCCGCCCGCGCGGCGATCCGCTCGGCCGCCTCGATCCCGTGAGGCGGCCGGTCGACCTCGACCAGGACCGGGTCGTCGGCCTGGTCCTCCGGCTGTCCGGGCCGGCGATCCTCGGCATCTCGGCGCACGCGCTGCAGATGCTGGTCAACGCGTGGTTCGTGGCCGATCTCGGCGCCGCCGCGATCGCCACCATCGCCCTGGCGTACCCGGTGACGCTGCTGGTCGCGGCGCTCGGCTACGGGGCCGGGATCGCGGCGGCCTCGCAGGTCTCCCGCGCCCTCGGGTCGGGGGACCGCGACCGGGCCGCGGCCGCCGCCGGCCTGGGCTTCTGGCTGAGCCTGCCGGCGGGGCTCGCCGTGACGGCCGCGATCGTGGCCGACACGCCGTTCTGGCTCCGCCTCCTCGGCGCCGATGCCGCCCTCGCCGCGGAGGCCGCGCCCTACACGGCGCTCGCCACGGTCGGCACGGCCCTGATGCTGGTGATGATCGTCGGCGGCTTCGTCGTGCGCGGCCAGGGCCACGCGCGCCTCAGCGGCGCCGTCATGGTCGGCAGCTTCGGCCTCAACATCCTGCTCGACGCGGTGCTGATCCGGGTCTGCGGCCTCGGCACCGTCGGCGCCGGCTGGGCGGCGATCGGCGCGCAGCTCGCGGGCGCGGCCGCCTACGGCCTGCACTTCGCCCGGGCGCGGGGGGCGGATCGGGTGTCGCTCCGGTGGCCCGGCGGCCGGATCGGGCGCGGGGCCCTCGCCGAGGCCCTGACGCTCGCGCTGCCCGCCACCGGCTCCAGCCTGCTCGCGGCCGTCGCGATGGCGCTGTTCGTGGAGGCGGCCGCGCCCTACGGCGACGCCGCGGTCGCCGCGCAGGGCATCGCCCTGCGCCTGACCCTGGTGGCGGCGCTGCCGCTCCTCGGGACGATGGCGGGCGCCCAGGCGGTGCTCGGCCACGCCGCCGGCGCCGGCCGCCGGGACCGGCTGCACCGCGCCCTCGCCTTCGTGCTCGCCGCCGCCCTCGCCTACGGCCTCGTCGTCGGCGGCCTGATGATCGCCTGCGCCGAGCCCCTCGCGGGCCTGTTCGCGCAGGATCCCGCGACCGCCCGCGCGGGCGCGCGCGCCACCGCGCTCTTCGCCGTCGCCTTCATGCCGGTGGGCCTACAGCTCACGGCCGCGACCCTGTTCCAGGCGATCGGCGCGCCGCGCCGGGCCGCCGCCGTGTCGCTGGCGGCGCAGGGGCTGGCGCTGATCCCGCCGCTCCTGATCCTGCCGCCGCTCCTCGGCTACGCGGGGGTGCTCGCCAGCCGGGTCGCGGCCGAGTTCCTGGCCGACGGGCTCGGCCTGGCGCTGCTGCTGGCCTGGGGCCTGGACGCGCGCCGGGCAGGCGGCGCAGCGCCGGTCGAGGGCCGCGAGGCAGTGCAGGTGGCCGCGGCGCACGAGACCGCACACCAGGGCGCGTGAGACCCCGAGCCGGGCCGCGATCTCGACCTGCGGCACGCCCTCGACCCGGTGGAGCTGGAAGGCCGTGCGCACCGGCTCCGGCAGCTCGGCCACCGCGGCCTCCACCTGCCGCAGGGATTCCCGCGACGCCGCGGCCGCCTCGGGGGTCCCCGTGCCGAGATCGGCCGGGTCCGGGGCGGCGTCGAGATCGGTGAACAGGCGCCGCTCGAAGCCCTGCCGCCGGGCCCGGTCGAGGGCGAGGTTGCGCACCATCCGCCCGATATAGGCGGCCTGGATCACGGTCTCGGCCGGGGGCGGATCGGCGATCAGCCGGAGCAGCACGTCCTGGACCACGTCCTCCGCCTGGGCCGGGCAGCCGAGGATGCGGCGTGCCCGCGCGAGATAGGTGGCGCGATGGCGCTCGAACGCCGCGAGGTTCCAGGATCCGCCGGGCGGCGGCCGGCCGGGCCGGCCCGGCGGGGCCGCGGCGATCCCCTGGCCAGAGAAGCCGGCGTCGCAGTTCCAGGTCGCCACTGTCCCGCTCACGATGTCCCATCGGTACGGCTCATGCGGGTCGGACGGGTATCACGCGGCTGTTCTGTGGAACAACGTCTATCTTTGTTGATTGGAATTATTAAAACTTGCCGCCCCGCGAGGTTCTCAAGGGAATAGATGGAATGTCTCGTCGATCGCACCGCCGGAGGACGAAACATCGGTCTGGATCCTGAATTCTACGCCGGAACTTCTCGGAACGAGCCGGCGTGACGCGCTGGATCTCGGCCCGCGCCAGGCTCGGTCGGCGCGTGTATGCTGGCGCTTCCTCGATTCGGGGCGCGGTGCGCGCTGCCGAACCCTTCCCCGCAGGATCGCGGCAGGAGAGCCAGGGCCGCGATGCCGTCCGCCGATACGCTCGTCCCGGTGGGTGCCTTCGCGCTGCTGGTCCTGGCGTTCGCCGTGAAGCACCTCGCGGCGGACTTCTTCCTTCAGACCAACTGGATGGCGCAGGGCAAGCAGCGGTCCTCGGCCTGGCTCGGCCCCCTCTGCGCCCATACCGGCCTGCACGGCCTCGGCACGCTGGCGATCGCGCTCGCGGTGAAGCCGGCCCTGTGGTGGCTGGCGCTCGTCGATTTCGCGATCCACACGGGGATCGACCGCGGCAAGGTGCTGGTCGGCCAGCGGACCCGCCTGCCGACCACCGACGCCCGGTTCTGGTGGCTGATGGGCATCGACCAGTTCCTGCACCACGTCACCCATCTCGGGCTCGCCGTGGTGCTGGCGGCGGCCTGACGCGCGATCGGGACGGCGCGCGCCGCCGGGCGCCTCACTGCATCTCCGCCTCGAGCAGCCGGTTCGTGTCGGAGACCTTGCCGGCCAGTTCCAGGATCAGGAAGCGCTGGAAGGCGAGCGCGAGGTCCGGGCGCTCCCGCTCCATCCGGGCGAGGGCGGCGCGGTCGATGCCGACCACCCGGCAGGGGCTCTCGGCGACGGCGGTGGCGGTGCGCCGCCCGCCCTGGACCAGCGCGATCTCGCCGATCACCGTGCCGGCCGTGGTGGTGCGCAGACGCAGGTTGCCGCGGCCGGGTACCTCCATCTCGACGGAGACGACGCCCTGCTCCAGGAAGTAGAGGGCGTCGGCCGCCTCCCCCTGGCGCATCAGCGCCGCGCCCGCCGCGAGTTCGCGGACCGTCAGGTAGGGCGCGAAGTCGTCCGGCCCGAACGCGCTGCCCAGCCGGTCGGCCATGTGCCGGGCGAACAGGGCGACCTCCCCCGGGCCGGCGCCGCCGGCCTCGGCCAGGAGCGTGGCCTCGGCGGCGCGCAGGGCCTCGTCCAGCGTGTCGAGGATCCGGACGCGCGGGTCGGCGGTGAGCCCGTTGCGGGTGATCAGCAGCCGCGCCGCCGGATCCACGTGGACCAGCAGCACGTCGAAGCGCCGCTGCTCGGCGAGCTGGCCGACCTTGCGGAACGCGATCAGCGCCGAGCTGTCGAGCCCCACGGTCTCGCGGAAATCCAGGATCAGGACGCGCAGGTCGCCGGCCTCCGCGGCGGCCCGGCGGTGGATCGCCTGCGCGTTGAGGAAGAACAGGTAGCCCTGCAGGGTGTAGATCCGGGTCCGGCCGCCGGCCGCCGCGAGCCGCGCGGCGGCGTCGGGACCGCGGATGACGCTGCTGCGCCGCTCCGCCCCGGAGAGCGACCGGCGGATCGCGCCGATCTGCCCGTACTGAACCCCGAAGATCAGGATCGCCAGCAGGACGCCGACGAGGAAGCCCGTGGTCGCCCCGAAGAACGCGGTGGCGGCGCACACGACCAGCGCGATGGCGATCTCCCACCCCGGCAGGGTCCGGCTGGCGAGGCCGAGGTTGAACAGGAGCCCGATGCCGATGGCGATCAGCGCGCCGCCGGCCAGCGGGCGGGGCAGCAGCGCCAGGGGACTCGCGCCGACGATGAGCAGGGCCGCCATGACCGCGAGGGTCAGCCACCAGCCGAGCCAGTGGCCGCCGCCAATATTGTGCAGCAGCAGCGTCGAGGTCCGGCCGAAGCCCATCGCGGAGCTGCCGAACACGCTGCCGACCAGGTTGGTGGCGCCCGAGGCCACGAACATCCGGTCGATGTCGAGGTCGCGCCGGATCTCCAGCTCGACGCTGACCACGTAGAGGATCTGGATGATGACCGCCACGACGACCAGGGTGGCGATCTTGGGCCAGATCGGCAGGAGCAGGCGCGGATCGAAGGCCATCAGGCTGCCGATGGCGGGCGGGCGCAGCAGCGTGCCCGTCGGCAGCGGCTCGATCAGCCATCCCGAGGCCTGCCCGGCGGCGACGCTGGTGCCCGTCCAGGCCAGCCCGAGATGGACCACCGCGAGGCTCGACAGGATCACCGCGGGGTAGGTCCCCCAGTGCCGGACGATCCGGGGCAGGTAGAAGGCGCAGAACCCGATGGCGAGGGTCAGGGCGATGCGGGCGAGCGCCCCGGCATCGATCCGGCCCGGATCGAGGTTGGCCGGATCGACGGTGCGGAGCAGCGCCGCGACCGGATCGTCGACATGGCCGCCGATCTGCACGCCGCTGCGCAGGAACAGCAGCCCGACGCCGCCGAGGAAGCCGGCGAGCACCGGGTAGGGCAGCAGCTGCACCAGCAGGGAGGCCCGCAGGGTGCCGAGCAGCGCGAAGATCACGCCGGTGGCGAAGGTCGAGACGCCGCAGGCCACGAGGACGAGCTGGCCGACCGTCTCCGGATCGGTGATGCCCGCGGCCTCGAGCTGCCCGGCGACCGCCGCGGCGATCGCCGCCTGCACGATCGCGGCCGCGCCGATGAAGGACAGCGAGATCCGCGCGGTCCGGCGGGTGGCGATGAAGACGAGGCTGCCCAGCACGTAGGCCGCGAGCAGCGCCGACAGGCCGGCCGCGCGGCTCTCCGCCAGCGGACCCGAGAAGATGAGCTGGGAGTAGCTGATGAGGTCGAGCAGCAGCACCATCACGGTGACGGCCGCGGCCGCCACGATGCGGGCCCCGCGCAGCATCGCCGCGCGGCCGCCGGCCGGGGATGCGGTCCCGGCGGACGTCAGGTCGGTTGTCGTCATCGGCACGGTACCCGCGTCTCGAAATCCCGACGGGCGCGGAGCTCGCAGATCCCCGGGCAGATCCCGCGCAATCACGCGCGCGGATCATCGCCGAATCGCAGGACCTGACCTTGGCCACGCCAGTTCTCAACCGATGGCAGGTGCCGGCTTAAATTATCGTGCAGGCCGCTCCGGCGCGGCAGCATTGTGGCGATTGCTGCGGTGGATCGCGCCGCGTCGGCCGATCCGCGGCCCCGGCGCGGTGCCGGCGGGCGTCGCCCGTGAAGATCCGGCCTGTCCGATCGCGGCGCGCCCTGCGCCAGGACAGGCGCGGATCTCCCGGGCCCACGCGGGCGGAGCCCGGGATCCGGACACGCGGAAACGCCCGGGTCCCGCGCCGGCGACGGCTCCGGGTTGCCCGCCTTCGGGCTCCCCCGGGAAAGGACTTGCCCGCGGCGCTTGGGCAAGACGGGGCGGATCAGCGGGCGTGAGCCGGCGCGGCGTCGGCGACGGTGCTGGCGCGACGTGCCGAGCCCGCACGGAGGAGCGGCGCGCGCTGCCGGGGGCTCCCGGGTCGCGGACGCCGGCGGGACGGGCGTTCGGCCCTCAGCGCGCCTCGCTGACGCGCTTGGTCGCCCGCTGCTCCTTCTTGTAGGCGGTGATCGCCGCCGAGCAGTTCGGGGAGAGCTTCTTGAGATTGGCCTTGAAGCAGGCCTCGACCTCCGGACCGCCCGGCGCGTAGGCGCTGCAGAAATCCATGTAGTCGCCGGTGCAGTACTGCTTGAGGGCTTCCCGGGCCGGGGATTGCTCCGCAAAGGCCGCGGCGGGGCCGAGGCACAGACCGATGGCCAGGAGGGCCGTCTTGGTCGAAGTCATCGAAATCCTTCGCTCGTCCAGGCCGCGCGAGCGGGTCGCGCGGCGATGGGCGGTGCGGATGGGCGCCAAGGATGGCATGACCGTGACGCCCGGGCTGTCCGAATGCAGATCAGCCATGCCCCGTGCCGGCGGGGCCGCCGGTCAGTGCGCGCCGACGCGGCGGGTCGGCACGAGGTCGTTGGCGATGATCTCGCCGAACGGGCCGTCGTTGCGGGCGTTGCTGGCCGGCCGCCCGGTGGTGGCGCGCAGCGGCAGCTTCGGGAAGACCAGCTCGGCGAACCGGTAGGCTTCCTCCAGGTGCGGGTAGCCCGAGAGGATGAAGCGGTCGATCCCGAGATCGATATACGCCTTCATCCGGTCGGCGACCTGGTCGGCCGAGCCGACCAGCGCCGTCCCGGCGCCGCCGCGGACGAGGCCGACGCCGGCCCAGAGGTTCGGCGCCACCACGAGCTTGTCGCGGCTGCCGCCGTGGAGCGCCATCATGCGGCTCTGGCCGACGGAATCCTGCCGCTTCAGAGTCTCCTGCGCCTTGGCGATGGTGGCGTCGTCGAGCTTCGAGATCAGCTGCTCGGCGGCCTCCCAGGCCGCGGCCTCGGTCTCGCGGGCGATGACGTGCAGGCGGATGCCGTACGAGAAGGTCTTGCCCTTCACCTCGGCGGCCTGCCGGGCGGCGGCGATCTTCTCCGCGACCTGGGCCGGGGGCTCGCCCCAGGTGAGGTAGACGTCGCAATGCTCGGCCGCGACCGCCATGCCGGCCGCCGACGAGCCGCCGAAGTAGAGCGGCGGATAGGGCTTCTGCACCGGCGGGAAGATCAGCCGGCCGTTCTCGGTGCGCAGGTGATCGCCCTGGAAGGTCACGGTCTCGCCCGCGAGCAGGCCGCGCCAGATCGTCAGGAACTCGTCGGTGACGGCGTAGCGCGCGTCGTGGGACAGGAATACGCCGTCGCCGGCGAGTTCCACCGGGTCGCCGCCGGTGACGACGTTGATCAGGAGGCGCCCGTCCGAGATCCGGTCTAGGGTCGCGGTCATGCGGGCCGCCGCGGAGGGCTCCATCAGGCCCGGCCGCACCGCCACGAGGAAACGCAGCTGCTTGGTCAGCGGCGCCAGCGCGGAGGCGACGATCCAGGAATCCTCGCAGGAGCGCCCGGTGGGCAGCAGCACGCCGTAATAGCCGAGCTCGTCCGCCCCCTGCGCGATCTGCCGGAGATAGCTGAGCGAGACATCCCGGGCCCCCTCCCGCGCACCGAGATAGCGGCCGTCGCCGTGGGTCGGCAGGAACCAGAGGACGTCGGCGCGCCCGTCATTGGCTGCGTGCATCGGAATCTCCTGTGCGGCCCGGTGGCCGGATGCGGAAAAGCCGGATCCGACTGCGCGCATCCGGTGATCGTCGAGAGCTAGGGCGGGCCGCCGCCTCCGGGAAACGGCGGCCCCGCGTTCAGGCGGTCGGCTGCGATCCGAGCAGGTGATCGAGGATGCGGCCCTCGAGGCGGGCGAGGTCCGGGTCCCCGCGCCGGCGCGGCCGCGGAACGTCGACCCGCAGGTCGAGGGCGATCCGCCCTTCATCGACGACGAGGATGCGGTCGGCCAGCGCCACCGCCTCGGTGACGTCGTGCGTGACGAGGAGCGCGGTGAACCCCTGCGCCCGCCAGATCCGCTCGATCAGGTCCTGCATGCCGATCCGGGTCAGGGCGTCGAGGGCGCCCAGCGGCTCGTCGAGGGCGAGCAGGCCCGGCCGGCTCACCAGCGCCCGGGCCAGGGCCACGCGCTGGCGCTGGCCGCCCGACAGGGTGGCGGGCCACTGCCCGGCCTTGTCGGCGAGGCCGACCTCGGCGAGCGCGGCGAGCGCCCGCTCCCGGCGCTCGGCCCGGGAGCCGTGCCCCGACAGGCCGACCGCGACGTTGTCGACGACCCGCGCCCAGGGAAGCAGCCGCGGCTCCTGGAACATGATCCGCTTCGGCGGCTCGGACCGGCGCGGGGTGGCGGCCGGCCCCTCGAGGTCGATCCGGCCGCCGGTGGGCGTGTCGAGCCCGAGGATGAGGCGCAGCAGGGTGCTCTTGCCGCAGCCGGAGCGGCCGACCACCGCGGTGAACCCCCCGGCCGGCAGGAACAGGTTCAGGCCCTCGATGACGGCGTTGCCGTCGAAGCTCTTGTGCAGGTCGCGGACGGTGACGGCGATCCCGCGGGCCGGCGGCTCCGCGGGCGCGCGCGCCGGCGCGGCGGCGGCCGCCTGCCGGGGATCGGTGCCGAGGTCGGGAAGCGCCTCGCGGCGGACGGCGTCGAGCAGCATCAGGCGCTCCTGTAGGCGGGGTTCCAGGCGAGGCAGGCGCGCTCGAGCTGGCGGGTCAGGGCGTCGGCGAGCTTGCCGAGGGCGGCGTAGATCAGGATCGCCAGCACGACGACGTCGACCAGCATGAACTCCCGGGCCTGCATGGCCATGTAGCCGAGCCCCGACGAGGCCGAGATCGTCTCGGCGACGATCAGCGTCAGCCACATGATGCCGAGCGCGTAGCGCAGGCCGACGAAGATCGACGGCAGGGCGCCGGGCAGCACCACGCGGCTGAACAGCTCGGTGCGGGACATGCCGTAGACCCGGCCCATCTCCACGAGGCCCGGATCCACCGAGCGGATGCCGTGCAGGGTGTTGGCGTAGATCGGGAAGAACACGCCGAGCGCCACGAGGAACAGCTTGGCCTCCTCGCCGATGCCGAACCACAGGATCACCAGCGGGATCAGCGAGAGGTGGGGCACGTTGCGCACCATCTGCACCGAGGTGTCGGTCAGCCGCTCCGACAGGCGCGACAGGCCGTTGGCGAGGCCGAGCGCGAAGCCGATGCCGCCGCCGATCACGAAGCCCGCCAGAGCCCGCAGGGTGCTGACGCCGAGGTTGGTCCAGAGTTCCCCGGTCCGCCCGGCCTCCCAGCCGGCCCGGACCACGTCGAGGGGCGCCGGCATGAAGCGGTTGGAGACGAGCCCGGCCGAGACCGCGGCCTGCCAGCCGAGCAGGATGGCGGCCGGCAGCAGCCAGGGCACCGCGGAGTCGCGCAGGCGATCGAGCTTGGAGGGGCGCATCAGCGGTTCTCCGTCCGCTTCTCGGACTTGACGGCGTCCGCGGGTTCGGGCGCCGTCCAGACCGCGTCGGCGACCCGGACGGGCTTCGGCAGGAGCCCGAGGCCGTGGAAGGCGTCGGCGACCTTCTGCTGGTCGGCGATCGCGGTCGCATCCAGGGGCGCGACGCCGTAGGACAGGCGGCCGAGCGCCACGGCCAGGACCGGCGCGGGGATGCCGACCGAGGGCGCCAGTTCCGCCGCCACGGCGTCGGCATGGCCCGCGGCCCAGGCGTCGACCTCCCCGATCGCCTTCAGCACGGCCGAGACGATCGCGGGGCTCGTGTCGGTGAAGCCGCGCCGGGACAGGTAGAACTGGCGGTTCGGGGCGAGCGCGTGCCCGTCGACCCCGCGCCCGTCGACCAGGACCCGGGCGCCCGTGGCGCGCTCGGCGGCGGCCTGGAACGGGTCCCAGATCACCCAGGCGTCGACGGAGCCGCGCACGAAGGCGGCGTTGGCGTCGGCCGGTGCCAGGAAGGCGAGCTTCACCGCGTCGTAGGGGACGCCGGCCTGCTCCAGGGCGCGCACCAGCAGGTAATGGACGTTCGAGCCCTTGTTGAGCGCGATGGTCCTGCCGCGCAGCTCGGCGACGCTGCGGATCGGGCTGTCCCTGGGCACGAGGATCGCCTCGCCCCGCGGCGCCGGCGGCTCGGCGGCGACGTAGCGCAGCTCCGGGCTCGCGGCCTGGGCGAAGATCGGCGGCGCTTCGCCCGCCGAGCCGAAGTCGATCGCCCCGGCATTCAGCGCCTCCAGCAGCGGCGGCCCGGACGGGAATTCCGACCACGCCACCGTGGTGCCGAGGGGCTGGAGGGCCCGCTCCAGGGTGCCGCGGCCCTTCAGCAGCACGAGCGACCCGTATTTCTGGTAGCCGATCCGGATGCTGCCGGCCGCGCGGGCCGGCCGCAGCAGCGCGGTCGCCGCGAGGCCGAGCCCGGCGGACAGGAGGAGGCGCCGGTTCGGGGCGGGGCCGCTGGCGGGCGACAGGGACGGCGCGCGGGGCGATCGGTCGGTCATGGCTCTCTGCGGTCGGTCTCAGCCGTTGCGGGCGGGGGGCGTCCAGACCGCGTCGGCGATGCGGATCGGCTTGGGGATCAGTCTCAGCGCGTGGAAGCGGTCGGCGATCCGCTGCTGCTCGGCGGCGACGCGGTCGGTCATGGGACCGATCACGTAGTCGGTCCGATCCACCGCCCGCCGGGTCGCGGCCAGCGGCACGCCCGTGCCCTGCGACAGGAGTTCCGCCACCGCGCCGCGATTCTGCGTGCACCAGGCCGCCACCTCGCCCAGGGCGTCGATCACCGCGGTGAGGACCGGGGCCCGGCTCTCCGCGAAGGGCCGGCTCGCCAGGAAGAAGTTGTTCTGCGGGGTGACGTCGGTGGCCCGCACCAGCACGCGCACGCCCTCCCCCTGCTCGGCGATGGCGAAGTACGGGTCCCAGATCGTCCAGGCGTCGATGCTGCCGCGGGCGAAGGCGGCCGCGGCATCGGCGGGCGCCAGCGTCACCGGCTCGATGTCGGCGTAGCTCAGGCCGGCCTTCTCCAGGGCCGCGATGGTCAGGTTGTGGGAGCTCGATGCCTTGGCGAAGGCGACGCGCCTGCCCCTGAGCTCGGCGAGGCTGCGGATCTCGGAGCCCTTCGGCAGCAGGATGCCGGCGCCGGAGCCGCCGGCCTCCTGGGCGGCCGCGTAGACGAGGTTGGAGCGCGCGGCCTGGGCGAAGATCGGCGGGGCATCGCCGGTCTGGCCGAGATCGATCCCGTCCAGCGACAGGGCCTCCAGCAGCGGCGGTCCGAAGGAGAACTCGACCCAGCGCACCGCGTATCCGAGAGGCTCCAGACGCTTCTCGATGATCTTCTGCTGCTTGGCGACGACCAGGATGCCGTTCTTCTGGTAGCCGATCCGCAGCACGCCGGG
>NZ_BBUX01000100.1:0-17258 GCF_000974725.1 Methylobacterium sp. ME121 | reverse complement strand
AGGATCTCGGGATCGAGCGCCAGGGAGCGGGCCAGGGCCGCGCGCTTGATCATGCCGCCCGACAGTTCCGAGGGCAGCTTGTCGGCGGCGTCGGGCTTCAGGCCGACCATCTCGATCTTGAGCCGGGCGAACTCGTCGAGCAGGCGCTCGGACATCACGACAAGGTGCCTGCGGGCCTCTCCCCGCCCGCGGGGAGAGGGGAAAAAGGCGGCGCGTCCATGAACCCGTCCCGCCTCTTCATCCTCCGCCCGGTCGCCACGACGCTCTTGATGCTGGCGATCCTGATCGTCGGCGGCGTGTCGTACCTGAACCTGCCGGTCTCGGCGCTGCCGGCGGTCGATTACCCGACGATCCAGGTCCAGACCTTCTATCCCGGCGCCAGCCCGGAGGTGATGACCTCCTCGGTGACGGCGCCGCTGGAGCGCCAGTTCGGCCAGCTCGCCAACCTCAACCAGATGACCTCGCAATCCTCCGCGGGGGCGTCGGTCATCACCCTGCAGTTCAGCCTGGACCTGCCGCTCGACATCGCCGAGCAGCAGGTCCAGGCGGCGATCAACGCCGCCGGCAACCTCCTGCCCTCCGACCTGCCGGCGCCGCCGATCTACGCCAAGGTCAACCCGGCCGACGCGCCGGTGCTGACGCTGGCGCTGACCTCGAAGACCCTGCCGCTCACCCAGGTGCGCGACCTCGCCGAGTCGCGGCTGGCCCAGAAGATCAGCCAGGTGGCGGGCGTCGGCCTCGTGAGCATCTCGGGCGGCCAGCGCCCGGCCGTGCGGGTGCGGTTCAACGCGCGGGCGCTCGCCGCCTACGGGCTCAACATCGACGACCTGCGCACCACCATCACCAACCTCAACGTCAACACGCCGAAGGGCACGATCGACGGGCCGAAGCAGTCCTACGCGATCAATGCCAACGACCAGATCCGCGACCCGAAGGCCTACGACGCGGCGATCATCGCCTACCGCAACGGCGCCCCGGTGATGCTCTCGGAGGTGGCCGACGTGGTCGAGGGGCCGGAGAACACCAAGCTCGGCGCCTGGGCCGACGCGACGCCGGCGGTGATCCTCAACATCCAGCGCCAGCCGGGCGCCAACGTCATCGCGACCGTCGACAAGATCAAGGCGCTGCTGCCCCAGCTCCAGGCGAGCCTGCCGGCCGCCGTGGCGGTGGCGCCGCTCACCGACCGGACCACCACGATCCGCGCCTCCGTGGAGGACGTGCAGTTCGAGCTCGGCCTCGCCATCGCCCTCGTGGTGCTGGTGATCTTCCTGTTCCTGCGCAGCCTGTCGGCGACCCTGATCCCGAGCCTGTCGGTGCCCCTGTCGCTGGTCGGCGCCCTGTCGGTGATGGACCTGTACGGCTTCTCCCTCGACAACCTGTCGCTGATGGCGCTCACCATCGCCACCGGCTTCGTGGTCGACGACGCCATCGTGGTGATCGAGAACATCGCCCGCCACGTGGAGGCCGGCGACTCGCCCCTGGAGGCAGCCCTCAAGGGCTCCCGCGAGATCGGCTTCACCATCATCTCGCTGACCGTCTCGCTGATCGCCGTGCTGATCCCGCTCCTGTTCATGGGCGACGTGGTCGGGCGGCTGTTCCACGAATTCGCCATCACGCTGGCGGCCACGATCGTCATCTCGGCGGTGGTCTCGCTGACGCTGGTGCCGATGCTGTGCGCGCGGCTCCTGAAGCACGTCCCGGAAGCCGGTCACCGCCGCCGCGAGGGCGTCCTCTCCCGCCTCGGCCGGCGCGCCGTCGACGGCACGATCGAGTCCTACGGCCGCTCCCTGCGGGTCGTCCTGAACCACCAGGGCCTGACGCTGCTGGTGGCGCTCGGCACGCTCGGGCTCACGATCTACCTGTTCGCGGTGATCCCGAAGGGCTTCTTCCCCGTGCAGGACACGGGCGTGATCCAGGGCATCACCCAGGCCGACCAGTCGGTCTCCTACGCCGCCATGGCCGAGCGCCAGCAGCGGATGGCCGAGATCGTCCTCAAGGACCCGGACGTGGCGAGCCTGTCCTCGTTCATCGGCGTCGACGGCCAGAACGTCACGCTCAATTCCGGCCGGATGCTGATCAACCTCAAGCCCCGGGAGGAGCGCAGCGCGACGGCCAGCGCGATCATCCGGCGGATCTCGGCGGCCGCCGCGAACCAGCCCGGCATGCGGCTCTACATGCAGCCGGTCCAGGACCTGACCATCGACACCGCGGTCTCGGCGACCCAGTACCAGGTGATCCTCGAGAGCCCGAACATCGACGATTTCGAGACCTGGGTGCCGCGCTTCACCGAGGCGCTGGCGAAGTCGCCCGTGGTCACCGACGTGGCGAGCGACCACCAGGGCCAGGGGCTCGCCGCCTACGTGACCATCGACCGGCCCACCGCCGGCCGCTACGGCATCACCCCGGCGACCATCGACAACGCCCTCTACGACGCCTTCGGGCAGCGGATCATCTCGACGATCTTCACCCAGTCCAACCAGTACCGGGTGATCCTGGAAGCCGACCCGAAGCTGCACACGACCCTGCGCAGCCTCGACGCGATCTACCTGCCCTCGTCCACGGCGACCAACGGGCAGGTGCCGCTCTCGGCCGTGGCGCGGATCAGCGAGCGGCGGGCGCCGCTGCTGATCTCGCATCTCGGCCAGTTCCCGGCCACCACCGTGTCGTTCAACCTCGCGCCCGGCGCGGCGCTCGGCCAGGCGGTCGAGGCGATCGACCGGGTCAAGGCCGAGATCGGCCTGCCGCCCTCGTTCCGGGTGGTGCCGCAGGGCTCGGTCTTCGCCTTCCAGTCGGCGCTCGGCAACGAGCTGTTCCTGGTGCTCGCCGCGATCGTCACGGTCTACATCGTGCTGGGCGTACTCTACGAGAGCTTCATCCACCCGATCACGATCCTCTCGACCCTGCCGTCGGCGGGCATCGGGGCGCTGCTCGGCCTGATGCTGTTCGGGCTGTCGCTCGACATCATCGCGGTGATCGGCATCGTGCTGCTGATCGGCATCGTGAAGAAGAACGCCATCATGATGATCGACTTCGCGCTCCAGGCGGAGCGCGAGGACGGGCTGGAGCCCCGCGAGGCGATCTTCCAGGCCTGCCTCTTACGCTTCCGGCCGATCCTGATGACGACGCTGGCGGCTTTGTTCGCCGCGGTGCCGCTGATCCTGGGCACCGGCGTCGGCTCGGAGCTGCGCCAGCCGCTCGGCATCTGCATCGCGGGCGGCCTGATCGTCAGCCAGGTGCTGACGCTGTTCACGACGCCGGTGATCTACCTGGCGTTCGACCGGCTGGAGCGGCGGATCTCGGGGCGGCGGGGGCCGGATCTGGCGGGCGGCGAGGCGCTGCCGTGAACATCTCCGAGCCGTTCATCCGGCGGCCGGTGGCGACCACGCTGCTCACCATCGGCGTGCTGCTCGCCGGGCTGTTCGCCTTCCTGAAGCTGCCGGTGGCGCCGCTGCCGCAGATCGACTTCCCGGTCATCCTCGTCCAGGCGCAGATGGCCGGCGCCTCGCCCGACACCATGGCCACCACGGTGGCGGCGCCGCTCGAACGGCGGCTCGGCGCCATCGCGGACGTCAACGAGATGACGTCCACGAACTCCCTCGGCTCGACCCGGATCGTGCTGCTGTTCGGCCTCAACCGCGACATCGACGGCGCGGCCCGCGACGTCCAGGCCGCCATCAACGCGGCGCGCGCCGACCTGCCGGCCTCGCTCCGGCAGAACCCGACCTACCGGAAGTTCAACCCCGCCGACACGCCGATCATCATCCTCGGCATGACCTCGGAGACCCTGACCCGCGGCCAGGTCTACGATTCCGCCGCCACCGTGGTGCAGCAGAAGCTGTCGCAGCTGCCGGGCGTCGGCAACGTCGATATCGGCGGCTCGTCCCTGCCGGCGGTGCGGGTCGAGCTCGATCCCACGGCCCTGTTCAACTACGGCATCGGCCTCGAGGGCATCCGCGCCGCGCTCGCCTCGGCCAACGCCAACTCGCCCAAGGGCGAGATCGACGCGGGCGACCGCCGCTACCAGCTCTACGCCAACGACCAGGGCCGCAAGGCCGCCGATTACCGCGACATCATCGTGGCCTACCGCAACGGCGCCGCGGTGAAGCTCACCGATGTCGGGCAGGTGCTCGACGGGGTCGAGGACAAGCGCAACCTCGGCATCGTCAACGGCAAGCCCGGCGTGCTGCTGTTCGTCTACAAGCAGCCCGGCGCCAACGTGGTCGAGACCATCAAGGCCGTGAAGGAGGCCCTGCCGCAGATCACCGCGTCCCTGCCCGGCGGCATCGACATCAAGCTCACCGGCGACCGCAGCGCCACGATCCGCGCCTCGCTCTCGGCCACCGAGGAGACCCTGCTGGTGGCGGTCGGCCTCGTAATCCTGGTGGTGTACGGCTTCCTGCGCTCCTGGCGGGCCACGCTGATCCCGGCGGTCGCCGTGCCGATCTCGATCGTCGGCACCTTCTCGGCGATGTACCTGCTCGGCTACTCGCTCAACATCCTGTCACTCACCGCGCTGATCATCGGCACCGGCTTCGTGGTCGACGACGCCATCGTGGTGCTGGAGAACGTCCAGCGCCACATCGAGGAGGGCAAGCCCCGGCTCCAGGCGGCGCTGATCGGCGCGCGGGAGGTCGGGTTCACGGTGATCTCGATGAGCCTGTCGCTCATCGCGGTGTTCCTGCCGATCCTGCTGATGGGCGGCCTCGTCGGCCGCATCTTCCAGGAATTTTCGGTGACCCTGTCGCTGTCGATCCTGATTTCCTTGGTGCTCTCGCTCACGACCACGCCGATGATGTGTGCCCGGCTGCTCCGGGCCGAGGGGCATGGCCCCAATGGCGAACCGCCGGCCGGCCGCCGGCCGAACCTGCTGATCCGGATCCTGGAGGGCGGCTTCGCCCGGCTGCTCGGCGCCTACGCGCGGACGCTGGAGGTGGCGCTCGCCCATCCGCGCCTCGTCCTGCTGAGCCTGCTCGCCACGGTCGGGCTCAACGTCTACCTCTACATCATCGTCCCGAAGGGCTTCTTCCCCGAGCAGGATACCGGGCAGATGATGGGCGGCATCCAGGCCGACCAGCGCATCTCGTTCCAGTCGATGGAGAAGAAGCTCACGCAGGCGACCGCGATCGTCGGGGCGGATCCGGCGGTCGAGAGCGTCGTCGGCTTCACGGGCGGCCGCGGCACCAACTCGGCCAACGTCTTCGTCGGCCTGAAGCCGCTCAACGAGCGGGCGCCGATCTCGGCCGTGATGGCGCGGCTGCGGCCGAAGCTCGCGCAGGTCGCGGGCGCGCGCCTCTACGTCTTCCCGCGCCAGGACCTGCAGATGGGCGGCCGCCAGAGCTTCGCCCAGTACCAGTACACCCTCCAGGGGGACACCGCCGAGGAGCTGTTCGCCGCCGCCCCGAAGCTGGTCGCGGCCCTGCAGAAGGACCCGACCTTCGCGGACGTGACCTCGGACCAGCAGGAGGGCGGTCTGGAGAGCCGGGTCGTGATCGACCGGGCGACCGCGTTCCGCTACGGCATCACGCCGAACAAGATCGACAACACCCTCTACGACGCCTTCGGGCAGCGCCAGGTCTCGACGATCTACAACCCGCTGAACCAGTACCACGTCGTGATGGAGATCGCGCCGCGCTACCTGGAGACGCCGGAGACGCTCAAGCAGATCTACGTCTCGACCTCGGGCGGCAACGCGCCGGGCTCGGCCACCACCAACGCGGTCGCCGGCACGGTGGCGGCGGGCGGGACCGTCAACACGAACGCGGCGACCGGCACCAGCAGCCCGGGCAGCGGGTCGTCGGCGAGCGCCGCGACCGGTGTCGCCACGGGCTCCGGAGCGGTGGGCGGCTCCGGGAGTTCCGGCGCCGCCGCGGCGGCGGCCGCCTCCGCCAGCACGGCCGACACCGCCTCGAACGCCGCCGCCATCGCGTCCGACTCGGCCCGCAACGCCTCCGCGAACGCCATCGCGGCGAGCAAGGGCGGCGCCTCGTCGAGCGCGCCGGTCTCTTCCGCCAAGGAGACGATGGTGCCGCTCTCGGCCTTCGCGCGGATCGAGCCCGGCAGCGCCCCCGTGCAGGTGAGCCATCAGGGCCTGTTCGTGGCCACCACGATCTCGTTCAACCTCGCCCCGGGCAAGAGCCTGTCGGACGCGACCGCCGCCATCGACCGGGCCATGGCGTCCCTTCAGCTGCCCGCCACGATCCACGGCGAGTATGCCGGCGCGGCCAAGAACTACGTCGCCTCCGCGTCGCGCCAGCCGCTGCTGATCCTGGCGGCGATCCTGGCGGTCTACGCGGTGCTGGGGATCCTCTACGAGAGCTTCGTGCACCCTCTGACGATCCTCTCGACCCTGCCGTCGGCCGGCGTCGGCGCGGTGCTGGCCCTGCTGGTGACGGGCACCGACTTCACCATCATCGCGCTGATCGCGGTGTTCCTGCTCATCGGCATCGTGAAGAAGAACGCGATCATGATGATCGACGTGGCGATCGACGCCGAGCGGACCCGGGCGGCGAATCCCGTGGACGCGATCCGGGAGGCCTGTCTCCTGCGCTTCCGGCCGATCATGATGACGACGCTGGCCGCCATGCTGGGTGCCGTGCCGCTGATCCTCGCCAACGGCGAGGGCGCGGAGCTGCGCCGCCCGCTGGGCATCGCCATCGTCGGCGGGCTGATTGTGAGCCAGATCCTGACCCTCTACACCACCCCCGTCGTCTACCTCACCCTCGATCGCCTCCGGCACAGGGTGCTCAACCGGCGTCGGCGCGCCGGGCGGGGCGGAGAAGCGGCGCTGCCGGCCGGAGAGTGATGGTTAAGGTTTCACGTGAAACAGCCGCGGGCCCCGGCGTACCCGAGGGTCCGTCCGATCCGCGTCCTCGTCCCGAGGTGCTGCGTCGCGGCCTCGAAGGAGGCCTGCGGGGATCGCACGGCCTGCCGGGAGGCTCTTTCGAGGCCTCCGCCACGCTTCGGCACCTCCGGATGGGGTTCGAGGCGGGCGGCGCGCTTGCGACCGATCGTCGGCTTCACGCCCTCGCCGCCCTGCTCCTCGCCGCCCCCCTCATGACCGGCTGCGTGGTCGGGCCCGACTACACCCGGCCCTCCGTGGAGACGCCGCTCGCCTACAAGCAGGGCGGCGTCCGGGAGGACAGCCCGGCCTACGTCGCGGCGCGCAGGAAGGGCTGGCGCGAGGCCCGGCCGAGCGACGCCGTCGAGCGCGGCGACTGGTGGCGGGTGTTCAAGGATCCGGCTCTCGACCGCCTGATCCGCCTCGTCGACGTCGACAACCAGTCCCTCCGGCAGGCGGTGGCGAATTACCGGCAGGCCCGGGCGCTCGTCGCCTCCGCGCAGGCCGCCCTGTACCCGACCGTGATCGGCGCGCCGAGCATCACCCGGACCGGCAGCGGCACCGCCACGCGCACCAACGTGTCGCTGCTGGGCCAGGCAAGCTGGGAGCTCGACCTGTTCGGCGGCACCCGCCGCACCATCGAGAGCGAGGCGGCCCTGGCGCAGTCCGACGCCGCCACGATCGCGCTGACCCGGCTGAGTATCCAGGCCGAGATCGCGGCCGATTACCTGACGGTGCGCTACGCCGACTCCCTCCAGAAGGTGCTCGACGAGAATGTCGAGAACTTCAAGAGAACCCTGGCGATCACCGAGAACCAGTACGCCGCCGGCGTGGCGGCGCGCTCCGACGTAATCACCGCGCAGACCCAGGTGCAGACCATCGAGGCCCAGGCCATCGCGGTGCGGCTGACCCGGGTGCAGTACGTCAACGCCATCGCCACGCTGATCGGGCGCCCGCCCTCGGAGGTGTCGATCCCGGTGGCCGGCATCCCGCGCAACCCGCCGGGCGTGCCGGTGGGCATCCCCGGCGACCTGCTGGAGCGGCGCCCCGACGTGGCCCAGGCCGAGCGCCTCGTCCAGGCGCAGAGCGAGCGCATCGGCGTCGCGGTGGCGGCCTTCTTCCCCACCGTGACGATCTCGGCCCAGGGCGGCATCTCGGGAGCGACCCGCAACGGCCTGCTCTCGGCGGCCAACCAAGTCTGGTCGGTGGCGGCCTCCGGCAGCGAGGTGCTGTTCGACGGCGGCGCCCGCACGGCGGCCCTGCGCTCGGCCGAGGCCGGCTACGACTCGGCGGTGGCCAATTACCGGCAGGTGGTGCTGGCCGCCTTCGCGGAGGTCGAGAACCAGATGGCGGCCGTGCGTATCCTCGGCCAGCAGCAGCGGGCCCAGGACACCGCGGTGGACCTGTCGCGCAAGGCCGTGGAGATCACGCTCAACGAGTACCGGGCCGGCACCCAGAACTTCACCACGGTGGTGACCGCCCAGAACCTGCTCGTGAACAACGAGGTCAACGCCCTCCAGGTGCGGCTGAGCCGCTTCACCGCGGCGGTCACGCTGATCCGGGCACTCGGCGGCGGCTGGGACGTGCGCGCCCTGCCGAGCGATTCCGAGCTGAAGGGTCCGAGCCTGCCGATCGACCGCGGCGGCCAGGCCGTCCGCCCCGACGAGTAGCGGCCGGCGGGCCGCGTGATGGTGCGGCCCGGAGCGTCCAACCCGCACCCTCGTCCTGAGCGGTGACCGTGGTCGTCGTGCAGCGGCTGGACGCTCGCGAGGTTCGCGGCGAGCCCCAGGACCGCGATCGGGATCGCCTGATCGAAGTCGATCGTCACCGCGTGCCGCAGCCGGTCGAGGCTCTCGGCGCCGATCAGCAGGACGATCGGGCCGATCAGCAGGGCGCTGGCGAAGGCGCCAGGTCGCCGAACCTGCCGATGCCGAAGCGGCGATCGTCCGCGTGGCGCCGGGCGAGGTGGTAGGCGAGCGCCGCGATGCCCAGCACCGGCGCGCGGGTCGACAAGCGCCAGCCGTCGGCGCCCAGGGCCATCGAGCCGAGGCACGCGCCGCCGACGATCCCCGCCAATCTCGCGACGGCCGCGCGCGCGGCGACCGCCCCGGTCCGGCGGCGTGGCAGATCGTGCCGGTCACCTGGGAAGGCGTGGCTGTGCGCCCAGGGCTCGACGGAGAGGGTATGCGTGCGGGGTTCCTTGATCCTAGACTCGGCGCGGCATAGCCCGAGGGGCACCGGAACGGGCCCCGCCGCGGCGGGTTGTCAGGCCGGTTTGCTGCACCGCAGTCACACGGGAGTCAGGGATGGCCGAGCCGACGACAGCCCTCAAGGACACGGCAGCCTGCGGCACGCAGCCGGCGCCGCCCTGCACGCTGGTGATCTTCGGGGCCGGCGGCGACCTGACCAAGCGCCTGCTGATGCCCTCGCTCTACAACCTCGCGGGGGCGGGCCTCCTGTCCGAGGGCTTCTCGATCCTCGGCATCGATCACAATGACGGTACCGACGAGTCGCTCCGCGAGAATCTCACCCAGACCCTGGAGGCGTTCAGCAAGGACCCGACCTCGGAGTTCCACGCCGACCACATCGACCCGAAGAGCTGGGGTTTCATCCGGGACCGGCTCCACTACCTGAAGGGCGATTTCGAGAAGCCCGAGACCTACGCGGCCGTGAAGCAGCGGGTCACCGGCAGCGCGGTGTTCTACTGCGCGGTGGCGGCGCGCTTCTTCGGGACGATCGTGGACGGGCTCGGGCAGCGCGGCCTGCTGAAGCAGGAGGCGGAACGTTCCGCCGCGTCGTCATCGAGAAGCCGTTCGGCTCCGATCTGGCCTCGGCCCGGGAGCTGAACGCCCGCATCCTCCGCCAGGGCGACGAGAGCCAGTTCTACCGGATCGACCACTTCCTGGGTAAGGAGACCGTTCAGTCGATCATGGCGTTCCGCTTCGCCAACGGCCTGCTGGAGCCGGTCTGGCGGCGGGAATACATCGACAGCATCCAGATCACGGCGGCCGAGACCGTCGGCGTCGAGGAGCGGGGCGGCTTCTACGAGCCGACCGGGGCGCTGCGCGACATGGTGCCGAACCACATGTTCCAGCTGCTCTGCATGGTCGCCATGGAGCCGCCGAACTCCTTCGACGCGGAGGCCGTGCGCACCGAGAAGGCCAAGCTCGCCGAGGCCGTGAAGCCGATCCCGCCGGAGGACGCGGTGCGCGGCCAGTATACGGCCGGCACCTCGGAGGGGCGCGACGTGCCCGCCTACCGGGACGAGCCGCACGTCGCGAAGGATTCGGTCACCGAGACCTACATCGCCCTGAAGCTCAACATCGAGAACTGGCGCTGGGCCGGGGTGCCGTTCTACGTCCGCACCGGCAAGCGCATGACCGGGCGACGCACCGAGATCGCCGTGCTGTTCAAGCCGGCGCCGTTCAAGATGTTCGAGGACACGCCCACGGCCGACCTCGGGCCCACCGTGATGCGGATCCAGATCGATCCCGATCACGGGGTCAGCACCGAGTTCAACGTCAAGGTGCCGGGGCCGCAGATGAAGATCGGCCGGGTGCGCTCCGGCTTCCGCTACAAGGACTTCTTCGCCGACCGGCCGAATGTCGGCTACGAGACGCTGCTCTACGATTGCATGACCGGCGACGCGACGCTGTTCCAGCGCGCCGACAACATCGAGGCCGGCTGGGCGGCGGTCGATCCCCTGCTCAAGGGCTGGCCGCAGGCGGAGGTGACATTCTACCCCGCGGGCAGCGCCGGCCCGGCGGAGGCCGACGCGCTGCTCGCCCGCGACGGCCGCCACTGGCTGGGGCTGGACGGCGAGACCGACTGAGCGGCCCGACGACTCGCTCGAACGCGAGGGTCGGCGGTCCCGCGCCTCCCCTTCCCGAAGCGGTGCGGCCGCCTCCTGCGGCCCAGCCGTCAGTGCGCGCGCAGCGAAGCGATGCAGGGCAGCGCCACGGCGACGGGCGTCGCGCGACCCTGCACGACGCTGCGCCCGCGGTGACGGGGTTTAGGCCCTGTCAAACTGGTCGTGGCAGACGGATCGACCCGGTTGTTCGGCGGGTCGCCGGCTCATCCGCGTCTCAGCCCGCCCGCCCGTAATCGCGGGCGTCCCGCGCCTGGCGGTGGAAGGTGAGCCGGCGATCGAATTCCCGCGGGTCCTTCGGCTTCACCAGGGCGCCCGGGGGCACGTTCAGCCAGTCGACCAGCCGGGTGAGCATGAAGCGGAGGGCGGCGCCCCGGCACAGGATCGGCAGGGCCGCGACCTCGGCGGCCTCCAGGGGCCGCACGGCCTCGTAGCCGGCGATCAGCGCAGCGGCCATGTCCCGGTGGAAGGTGCCGTCGGGGTCGAAGCACCACGCGTTCAGGCAGACCGCGAGGTCGTACGCGAAGGCGTCCGTGCAGGCGAAGTAGAAGTCGATCAGGCCCGACAGGGCGTCGCCGATGAAGAAGACGTTGTCGGTGAACAGGTCCGCGTGGATCACGCCGCCCGGCAGGTCCCGGGGCCAGTGCGCCTCCAGGACGGCGAGGTCCGACCGGGTGCGCGCCGCGAGGCCGGGCTCGACGGAATCGGCCTGGGCCTCCGCTTGCGCGAAGAGCGGGCGCCACGCGGACACCGAGAGGTTGTTCTCCCGCACCATCGGGAAGTCCCGGCCGGCGGCGTGCAGCTCCGCGAGCGCCCGGCCGAGTTCCCGGCAATGCTCGGCGCCCGGCGCCCTGACCGAGACGCCCTCCAGGAAGCTCACGATGGCGGCGGGCCGGCCGCAGAGCTGGCCGAGGGCCTGGCCGGCTCGGTCGCGCACGGGTTGCGGGCAGGCGAGGCCGCGGGCCGAGAGGTGCTCCATCAGCCCGATGAAGAACGGCAGGTCCTGTTCCCGGACGCGCTTCTCGTAGAGCGTCAGGATGTAGGCGCCCTCGGTGGTGTGCAGGAAGAAGTTCGAGTTCTCGACACCCTCCGCGATGCCCTTGAAGGAGAGCAGGCTGCCGATCGCGTAGGCGGACAGGAACTCGGCGAGCGCCGCGTCGGATACCTCGGTGTAGACGGCCACGTGTCTGCGCTCTGATGTCGGAAGTTCGATACGGCAAGGGGCGCCGAAGCGCCCCCGCACAAAGCCTGCCGCGCGCCCCGAGACCGAGGCGTCGGTCCCGCGCCGTCGACCGGACCGCCTTACTCGGCGGCCTCGCTGCGCAGCTCCCGCGGCAGCGGGAAGACCATGTCCTCGATCACCGTCGAGACCGTGTCGACCATCACGTCGTAGCGGGCCGCGAAGGCGTCGATGATCTCCTCGACCAGGACCTCGGGGGCCGAGGCGCCTGCCGTGAGGCCGAGCTTGCGGATTCCCTCGAAGGCCGGCCAGTCGATCTCCTCGGCGCGGAGCACGAGGCGGGTGATCGGGCAGCCCACCCGCTCGGCGACCTCGCGCAGGCGCTGCGAGTTCGACGAGTTCGACGAGCCGACCACGATCAGGGCGTCGACCAGCGGCGCCACCTGCTTCACCGCCTCCTGGCGGTTGGTGGTGGCGTAGCAGATGTCGTCCTTATGGGGCCCGGTGATGTTCGGGAACTTCTTCTTCAGGGCGTCGACGATGTGGCGGGTGTCGTCGACCGACAGGGTCGTCTGGGTGACCCAGGCGAGGTTGTCGGGATTGTCCGGGGTCAGGGCGGCGATCTGCTCGAGATCCTCCACCAGGGTGATCGAGCCCTTGGGCAGCTGGCCCATCGTGCCCACGACCTCGGGATGGCCGGAATGGCCGACCAGCAGCACGTGGCGGCCGCGCTTGTGGTGGATCTCGGCCTCGCGATGGACCTTGGTCACCAGCGGGCAGGTGGCGTCGATCGTGGTCAGCCCGCGCGAATCAGCGTTGGCCGGCACGGTCTTGGCCACGCCGTGGGCGGAGAAGATCACCGGGGCGCCGCCGTCCGGCACCTCGTCGAGCTCGCGGACGAACACGGCGCCCTTCCGCTTCAGGCTCTCCACGACGTACTTGTTGTGCACGATCTCGTGGCGGACGTAGACGGGCGGCCCGTAGATGGCGAGCGCCCGCTCCACGACGTCGATGGCCCGCACCACGCCGGCGCAGAAGCCGCGCGGGGCGCAGAGCAGGATCTCCAGCGGCGGCTTGCCGGCGGTGCCCGGGGCGGGCTCGGGGGTCGCGATATCGGCGGTCATGCGGGGGATGTGGCGAGGGCGGGGCTGTCCTGTCAACAGGACTGGCCCAGGAACCGGGCGGGAAGAGGGAAGCGGAGCCGCTCCGTGGCCCGTCTGTAGCACGATTGCCGCGGCAATGGGACCCGCGCCGGCCCCCTCAGAGCCGCCGGATCCCCGTCACGGCGCCGAAGCTGTGCGCCGCGATGCGGGCGACCGCCTCGGCGAGCGGCTCGGCGGCGACCGCCATGTGGTGGCCGTTGGCGTGGATCAGCGTCTCGGGATCGCCCATCAGCCCGACATGGCCGCGCCAGAAGACGAAGTCGCCCCGGCGCAGGCCCGCGAAGTCCGGGCGCGCGGGGTCGAAGGGCAGCGCCCGCCCGAGGGCCCGCTCCTGCATGTCGGCGTCGCGGGGACAGGGCAGCCCCGCCGCGTCGAGGCAGAGCTGCACGAGGCCGGAGCAGTCGAGCCCGAGGCTGGTGCGGCCGCCCCAGAGATAGGGGGTCCCGGCGAGCCGCGCGGCCGTCGCCGCGTAGTCCGGCGCGCGGGCGTCGACGGGCGCGCAGTGGCGGGCGAACACGTAGCCTCCCGGCGTCTCCAGGTAGGCGCCGGCCTCCCCCGTCGCCGCGAGGCGGGCGCCGAGGCTGAGATGGCCGAGGACCGGCCGCTTCAGGTCCGGCTCGGGATACAGGAAGGTGCGCAGGGCGGTGACGCGGTGCGTCGGCTCCGGATCGACCGGACCGAGGCTGTCGGCCGGCAGGTAGCCGACGTAGCCGTCGCGGGCGAGCTGCACGAAGGCGTAGCCGTCCGCCGCGTCGTAGAGATCGACCGCGTCGCCCAGCAGCGCCTCGGTGTCGAGCCCCGCGTCGGCGGCGGGCGCGCGGCGCAGCGGCGCCGACGGGGCGGTCACCCGCCGCGGCGTGCCGGCGACGTAGCGCGCCGCCGCGACGCGGTCCCGCAGGCGAAGATCGGCGACGTGCGGCCGGGCCGGGGTCAGCCGGGGATCGAGGCTCTCGGTCATGGGCGGATCCTACCATGCCGGGCTGAAGCGCGGGTAAGCGCGGGCCCCGCACGCCGCGCCACTATGACGCACACGGGCGCGCCCGGACCGGGACGGCCGGCATCTGCCCGCGGGATCGCCGCGAGGCCCGGTCGAACGGGCACCGAACGCCCGAGGCTGCACAAGGCCGCGGCAGCCGGCTTCGTATCCGCGTCGCCCGGACGCGAGACATGTGCGGGAGGCGCCCATCACACGTTTTTGATGCACTGCACAACCTGCCCGGAAGGCGCTATGTCTGGTGCATGAAGACTGCGAGTCGCCCCGTGAAGAAGACGCAGAAGAGCTTCGCCGACCTGCCGCCGATCCGCGTCCGCCGCGAGCCGCCCACCGTGAGCGAGGCGGTCGCCGCCGCGCAGGACCTCGCGGACGACGTCGAGCAGCAGGTCGAGATCGCCGCCGGCCTGATGGGCCTGCCGGCCGACGAGGTCCGCCCCCACGTCCTGGCGGCCAAGAAGGTCAAGCCGGAGCGCGCCCCCGAGCGGATCCTGACCCAGGCGAGCCCGAGCCGGGCGCCGCGCACCGTGGTGGTGGAGCGCCGCACGCGCCCGACCGTGGTGATCGAGCGCCGCAGCCGGCCCCTCGACCCGCGCCGCTGACGGCCCCGGGGCACCGCCCCGCCTCACCCGCCGGAGGGGGCACCCGGCGGACGGAGGGCCCGCCGGCCCTCGACCGCGCTCAGTCGGCGGTCTGCACCGACCACGTGGCGTGGCGGATGCCCGGCATGCGGGCCAGCGCGTTGGTCACGGCGTCGAGCTCCTCGGCCTTCACGGCGCTGGCCGTGAGCGTCGCCACCACGTCGACCGCGCTCTCGCCGCGCTCCTCGATCTCGACGCTGCCGACCGGATAGTTCGCGGCCTCCAGGCGCTCCACCAGCAGGTCCTGGGCCGGCCCGGCCTCGCCGGGCGCCGTGGTGACCTGGACCTCGTAGGTCGCCTCGGTGGCGGATTCCCGGATCGGCGCGCGGTTGATGGCGTTCACCAGCGGCCGGAGCGCCGTGTTGCAGGCGAGCACCGTCACCATCACGAACACCGCCTCCAGGGGCAGGTCGGCGCCGCAGAAGGCCCCGACCGCGGCCGAGCACCACAGGGTCGCGGCCGTGTTGAGGCCGCGGACATTCATGCCCTCCTTCATGATCACGCCGGCGCCGAGGAAGCCGATGCCCGAGATCACGTAGGCCACCGTGCGGACGCCCCCGTCCGGGCCGGTCAGGCGCATGCCGAGATCCACGAAGGCGCTGGCCCCGACCGCGACCAGCACCGCCGTGCGCAGGCCCGCGGTGCGCTGCCGGTACTGCCGCTCGGCCCCGATGATCGTGCCCAGCACGAAGGCCACGAGCAGGCCGATCGCGGATTTCAGTTCTTCGGGGAGGGCGGCGTAGCTGGTCATCCACCGTCTCATGAAAGCGGGGAGGTGACGGAACCGTGACACCATGGCCCGGCCGGGACCGGAAAGCGTGTCCGAAGCGGGATTGACGGCCGCACCGGGCAGCGGGCACACCGGCAAGAGCCTGAGGATCCCTTAAGAATCCGGGACCCGGCCGAGGAGACGTGCAGGATGCAGCACACGGCCCAGGATAAGGCCCGACGGGCGGATTCGGTCCGCACCGGAACGTTCTCCGCATGAGCGGCGCCACCAGCGGCGCCCTCGCCGAACGCCGGCCCGACAGCGCGCCAGACCATGCGCCCACCGGCGCTCCCGACGCCGCCCTGCACGGCCGCGTCATGGCGCTGCGCGAGGGGCTGGAGCGCGGCCTGATCGGCAGCGCCGGCCTCGTGGAGCGCCTGCTGATCGGGCTCCTGACCGGCGGCCACCTGCTGATCGAGGGCGCGCCGGGGCTCGCCAAGACCCGGGCGGTCAAGCGGCTCGCCGACGGCCTCGACGGCTCCTTCGCGCGCATCCAGTGCACGCCGGACCTGATGCCGGCCGACCTCACCGGCACCACGGTGTGGCGCCAGGACAGCGGCACCTTCGAGTTCCTGCCAGGCCCCCTGTTCCACGCCCTCGTGCTGGTGGACGAGGTCAACCGCGCGCCCCCGAAGGTGCAGTCGGCGCTGCTCGAATCCATGGCCGAGGGGCAGGTGACGGTCTCGGGCGCGACGCACCGCCTCTCCGACCCGTTCATGGTCGTGGCGACCCAGAACCCGATCGAGCATGCCGGCACCTTCCCGCTGCCGGAGGCGCAGCTCGACCGCTTCCTCCTCCACGTCGTGGTCGACATGCCCGACGAGACCACCGAGCGGGCGATCCTCGACTTGGTGGAGGGCGAGATCACCCACCACGTCGACGCGATGACCGTGCGGCTGTCGCTCGCGGACGTGCGCGCCGCCCGGGAGGCGGCGCTCGCCACCTACGTGTCGCCGGCCCTCAAGGACTACCTCGTCCGGCTGGTCGCGGCGACCCGCACCGACGCGGCCGCCCCGGACCTGCGCGCCATGATCGAGCACCCGGCCTCGCCGCGGGGCACCCTGGCGCTGATGATGGCCGGCAAGGCCCGGGCCTGGCTGCGGGGACGCGACCACGTCACGCCCGAGGACGTCGCGGAGCTGGCCCGCGACGCCCTCTCCCACCGCATCGGCCTGACCTGGCGGGCGGCCGCCGAGGGCCGGACGGCGCGCGGCCTCGTCGGCGAGCTGGTGCAGCGGGTGCGGGCGCTCTGACGGTGTTCGGGTTCGGGCAGGCGCGCCGCAGATCCCCTCCCGCCGCCGCGGGGGAGCTTGGCCCGACCGCCGGGGCCGCCCTCCCCGCCCAGGGGTCCGGGCGGGATCGCGCCGGGCACGGCATCCACCTCTCGGGCGAGGCCCTGATGGGCCTGCGCCACCTCGCCCGGCGGGGCTCCGCGCCCGCCACCCGGACGCTGGCGGGCCTGCCCGGCGGCATCGTCACCCGGCGCCGCGGGCGCGGCTCGGAGCCGGAGGACGTCCGGCTCTGGTCCGAGGGCGACGACCGCCGGTTCATCGACCGCAACGCCACGGCCCGGACCGGGCAGCTGCACGTCCGCACCCACCACGACGAGCGCGACCGCGCCGTGGTGCTGCTCGCCGATTTCCGGCCCGCGATGCTGTTCGGCACCCGGAGGGCCCTGCGCTCGGTGGCGGCCGCCGAGGCCCTGGCGCTGCTCGGCTGGCGGGTCGCCGCCGACGGCGGCCGGGTCGGCCTCGCGGTCGCCTCGGCCGGCGCGCCGACCGTGCTGCGGCCGGCCGGCGGCGAGCGCG
>NZ_BBUX01000101.1:0-16844 GCF_000974725.1 Methylobacterium sp. ME121 | reverse complement strand
GGTGCACGCCCTGGTCCCCGCAGGCGGAGCGGCTGCGGCCGCGCGAGGTGGTGGAGATCCTCGCGCGCTCGGTGCTGATGGAGATGGATTTCCGCCTGGAGGCGGCGGCCGCCTCCGAACTCGCCGAGAACACCAAGGACGATCCCGACTTCCGCGTGCCGAAGCCGGAATGGGAGCTGACCGCCCGCGAGGTGCTGTCGGCCGAGTGGATCGAGGGGACCCGCCTGCACAGCGCCGCGGAGCTCGCCGCCCAAGGGCACGATCCGCAGACCATCGGGCGGACCGTCATCCAGAGCTTCCTGCGGCACGCGATCCGCGACGGCTTCTTCCACGCCGACATGCACCAGGGGAACCTGCTGGTCGACGCCGAGGGCCGTCTCGTGGCGGTCGATTTCGGCATCATGGGCCGCCTCGGCCCGAACGAGCGCCGCTTCCTCGCCGAGATCCTCCTGGGCTTCATCCTGCGCGACTATCGCCGGGTGGCGAAGGTCCACTTCGAGGCGGGCTACGTGCCGGCGCACCACTCCGTGGAGGATTTCGCGCAGGCGATCCGCGCGATCGGCGAGCCGATCCACCAGCGCCGGGCCGACGAGATCTCGATGGCCAAGGTCCTGACCCTGCTGTTCGACGTCACGGCCCTGTTCGACATGAGCACCCGCACCGAGCTGGTGATGCTCCAGAAGACCATGGTGGTGGTGGAGGGCGTCGCCCGCTCCCTCGACCCGCGTCTCGACATGTGGACCACGGCCGAGCCGGTCGTGCGCGCCTGGATCGCCCGGAACATGGGGCCGGTCGGCCGGGCGCAGAGCGGCCTGGAAGCGCTCAAGGTCGTCTCCGACGTCGTCGGTGACATTCCGGACCTCGCCATGCGGTTGAAGCGCGTGCTGGTCCGCCTCGACGAGGCCGGCACGGGCGACGCCCGCCGGCTGGAGCGCTTCGCCCGCAACGAACGCTACCGCGCGATCTGGTCGACGCTGGCCTTGTGGGGGATCGCCGTCGGCGCGCTGATGCTGGCGTTCCGGGGCCTCTGACGCGGCACCCGTCCCTGACCCGGGGCCGATACCGCCCGTCCTCCGCGGGCGCTCAGACGGGCAAGGGTCGCGGTCCGGCCGTGTCCTCGGTCGCCGGGATCAGGGCGCGCAGCTCGCGGGCGAGCTCGTTGAGGCCGGTCGAGCCCTTGGCGAGCACGCGGTCGGCCTGACCGGCCAGACGGCGGCGATCCTCGGCCGTGATGTCCTTGGCGGTGAGCACCACCACCGGCACGTCGCGGCTGTCCGGGCGGGCCCGGAGCGCCCGGAGAAACGCGAAGCCGTCCATCTCCGGCATCATCAGGTCGAGGAGGATGAGGGACGGCCGTTCGGCCTCCAGGGATTCGAGGGCGCGCAGACCGTTCTCCGCCTCGCGGACCGGGAAGCCCTCGCGCGCGAGATAGGCGCAGACGTGGTCGCGCACGTCGGCCTCGTCCTCGACCACGAGGATCGCGCCGTCGCCGGAGGCGGGCCGGAAGCGGTCGACGATCTGGCGCAGGCTGCCCCAGTCGAGCGGCTTCTGCAGGTAGTCGGTGGCGCCGAGGGAGAAGGCGAGATTCTGCTCGTCCAGAACCGTCACCATCACGATCGGCGTCGCGCCGATCTCGGGATCGGCCCGGATCGCCCGCAGCACCGCCCATCCGTCCATCTGCGGCATGGTGACGTCGAGGAGCACGGCCCGGGGATGCAGGCTGCGGGCGAGATCGAGCCCGCGCCGCCCGTCCTCGGCGACCGTCACCGCGAAGCCCTCGCGCTCCAGGAAGCGCGCCAGCAGATCGCGCGTCGCGGCGTCGTCGTCGACCACCAGGATCGTCCCCCGCTCTCCGGGATCCGAGGCGGCCGGGCCCGCGTCCTCGCCCGCGCCGGTCTCGAAGCGTGCCGGCAGCGTCAGCGTGAAGGTCGTGCCGGCCCCGTCCCGGCTCTCGACCGCGATCGCGCCGCCCAGCATCTCGGCGAAGGCCCGGGTGATCGCGAGCCCGAGCCCGGTGCCGCCGAACCGGCGCGTCGTGGAGGCGTCGGCCTGCGTGAACCGCTCGAACAGCTTGCCGAGCTGCTCCTGCGTCATGCCGATGCCGGTGTCGGTCACGGCGAAGCGCAGCGCGCCGTCGGCGCGGGTGACCGCCAGGGTGATGCGACCGTCCTCGGTGAACTTCGCCGCGTTGCTCAGGAGGTTGATCAGGCACTGGCGCAGCTTGGTGACGTCGGTGTGGGCGCTGCCCAGACCCGGCTCCAGCTCGAGCGCCAGCGTGTTGCCCTTCTTGGCGACGAGCCCCTCGACCGTCACCGCCACCTCCTGCACCACGGCGGCGACCTCGAAGTCCTCGGCGTAGATCTCGACCCGGTCGGCCTCGATCTTCGAGATGTCGAGCACGTCGTTGATCAGGCCGAGCAGGTGGCGGGCGTTGGTCTCGATCTTCTTCATGTCGGTGACGAGATCGGCCTCGCCGATATCCTCGAGCTCCTCCTGCACCATCTCGGAATAGCCGATCACCGCCGAGAGCGGGGTGCGCAACTCGTGGCTCATATTGGCCAGGAACTGGCTCTTGGCCGCGTTGGCGGCCTCGGCGGCCGCGCGCGCCGCCTCGATCGCGGCCTCGGCCTCCTTGCGCTCGGTGATGTCCGTGTGGGTCCCGACCCACTCCCGCAGGGTGCCGTCGGGTTCGAGGATCGGGACGGCCCGCACACTCATGTGCCGGTAGGCGCCGGAGGCGGCGCGCATCCGGTGCTCGGTGGCGTAGGGTTCCAGGCTGGCGACCGCGCGGGTCCACGCGGCGCGGGTATGCGCACGGTCGTCCGGGTGAATCGCGTCGAGGAAGCCGAGCCCCGCGTAGGCGGCCTCGTCCTGGCCGGTGAAGCGCGTCCAGGCGGTTTGGCGGCGGTGGAGGCTCCCTTCCGGGTTGGCGGTCCAGACGATGGCGGCGCTCGCCTCGATCAGCGAGCGGAAGCGCTCCTCGCTCCGCCGGAGCCGGGCCTCCGCGAGGTGGCGGATGGTCTCGTCGACCACCACGAGGCCGACGCCCTCGACACTCTGATCGGCCGCCGCGCTCTCCTCGCCCCGAAGCGGGTAGAAGCTCATCGAGAAGTGCCGCACGCCGCCCGGCGCCGAGGGGGTCGGCACCGCGACCGGCACGTTCGGCGAGACTAGGCCTTCCGTCAGGGCCGCGGCCAGCTTCGGCGCCAGCTCCTCCCGCAGCGTCGGGAGCATGGCCCAGATCGGCGCGCCGAGATCGGCCCCGAAGCCGCGCTCGCTCATCGTGGCGAGGGCCCGGTTCATGTGCCGGATCTTCAGATCGCGGTCGAGGAAACCGAGCCCCACCGGCGCGTTGGCGAGCACGCCGTCGAGGAGGCGCGACATGCGCAGGGATTCCTGCCGTCGCACCAGGGCGAGGCGCGCAAGCAGCACGATCGCCCCGAGGGCCGCCGCGGCGGAGGTCAGGAAGAGCAGGAGCCCGCGCCAGCCCTCGCGCGCCTGCAGGGTGGCGAGCTGCTCGAGGGTCGCGGCCTGGCGGGCCGCCGCCTCGGCGCGGATCGCGTCCATCAGGCGCTTGCCCTCGCCGGTCCGGACGAGGTCGATGGCGGCGTCGAAGCCCTGGTTCCGCCGCGCCTCGACCACCCGGGCGGCGAAATCGCGCTTCTGCGCGATCAGCCCGGCCAGCGACGGACCGCCGGCCCGCACCGGGTCCTGCGCGGCCGCGCCGAGGCCGGTCAGCTCCGTGTCGATCTTGGTGAGGGCAGTCGTGTACGGGCGGAGGTAATCCTCGCTGCCGACCAGCACGAAGCCGCGCTCGCCCGTCTCCAGGTCCTTGACCTCGGAGATCAGGCGCTCGATCCCGGCGATCGTCGCGTTCGCCCGGGCGGTCGCGGCCCGATCGGTCTCGCCGGTCACGTAGTTGGCCGTGCCGCTGCCCAGGGCGACGATCAGCAGGAGGAAGGCCGCCGGGGAGCCCAGGAGCCAGCCCAGCGGGCCGGCGCCGCGCCAGTTGCGCCGACGCAGCCCGAAGATCGATCCGGCACGCGACGGGGCGCTCACGTCTCCACCAGCCCGGTGCTGGCGCCCGACGCCTCGGAGTCCGGCCGGCCGTGCGGCTGGCCGAGATACTCCCGCGAGCGCATCTCGATCAGGCGCGAGACGGTCCGGTCGAACTCGAAGGCCTCGCGGCCGGTCTGGGCGGTGTAGAGGTCCTGCGCTTCCGCCGCCGCGGAGGCGACGAGCTTCACGTGCCGGTCGTAGAGCGTGTCGACCAGCGTGATGAAGCGCTTGGCCTCGTTCCGCTCCGCCTCCCCCATCACCGGGATCCCGTCCAGGATCACCGTGTGGTAGGCGCGGGCGAGCGCCATGTAGTCGGAGGCGCCGAGGGGCTGGCGGCACAGATCGTCGAAGCCGAACCGGGCTACCCCGGTCGCCTGCTCCGGAACCGCCACGGCCCGGCCGTGGACCGTGACCGTCGTCGGGAGGCCGCGGGCCTTTCCGGTCAGGGCCTTGAAGGCGGCATCGAGGGCCGCGCGCGCCGCCGCGTCGGCCGGCACATGGTAGACGGCCGCGCCGCCGAGCTTCTCGAGCCGGAAATCGGTCCGGGAATCGAGCCGGACGACGTCGACGCGCTCCTTGAGGGTCGCCACGAAGGGCAGGAACAGCGCCCGGTTGAGGCCGCCCTCGTAGAGCCGGTCCGGCTCGACGTTCGAGGTCGCGACGACGGTGACGCCGCGCCGGAACAGGTGGTTGAACAGGCGCCCCAGGATCATCGCGTCGGCGATGTCGGTGACGGTGAACTCGTCGAAGCACAGCAGGGTCGCCTCGTCGGCGAGCTGGTCGGCCACCGGGCCGATCGGATCGTCGCCCTTGACGGTGCCGGCCTTCAGCGCCTGCCGGTAGGCGTGGATGCGCTCGTGCGCGTCGGCGAGGAAGCCGTGGAAATGGACCCGTCTTTTCGGCTCCGGCGCCGCCTCGTGGAACAGGTCCATCAGCATGGTCTTCCCGCGCCCGACCGAGCCCCAGATGTAGAGGCCCCTGATCGCCTCGGCCTCGTCCTTGCGCCGGAACAGCCATCCCAGGGCGCTCGTCTTGCTGGCCCGCTTGCGGCGCTGAAGGTCGAGGACCAGCCGGTCGAGGGCGCGCACCAAGTGCGCCTGGGCCGGATCGCGCTCGATGGCGCCGGTGCCGACCAGCGCCTCGTAGCGCTCGTGGACCGGGCCGGGCGAGACGGCGCCGGCGAGCGCCGCCGGCGACGGTGCGATGGACTTGCCGGATCTGTCGTTCACGCCGCCGGTTCCTCGCTGCTGATCGCGGCACCGGTTCGGCACCCCCTTGCGCCCGCGTCGGCGGTCAACGACCCGGGGCCCGTTCCAGTGCCGCGCAAGCTCGGCCTGAATCAAGCCCGCGGCCGAACAGCCGCAGGGAAGCGTCCCATCGAACGTCCCTTCGAAGTGTCCCGTCGGCCTGCGCATGGCAGGCACGCGGACGGCCGGCCCCGCACTCTGCTGCATTGCACAATGGATACGGGGATGCGACACCCCGGCGGTCTTCTGGGAGGAGCGTCCGGACCACTTCGCGCGACAGCGCGCACGAACCGGAGCTTCATCATGGCGGTACAAGCCCTCGATGGGCCGGCCCACACCATCCGGCGTCTCTGGCCGGCGGATCGCGCGGCGGTCCTCGACTACTTCCTGCGGCTTGATCCGGAGACCCGGGCGAGCCGCTTCATGGGTAATGTCAGCGAGGCCGGAGTCCGGGCCTATGCCGCGCAGGCATTGACCGCGGAGGGCGTGATGTACGGCGCCTTCGTGGGCGGCGTGCTGCGCGGTCTCGGTGAACTCCGGCCCATGGGCCCGGGCGCGTCCCGCTACGCCCTGGGGCCGCACGCGGAGGCGGCCTTCGCGGTCGAGCAGACCTTCCGCCGGCAGGGGATCGGCGCCGCCCTCTTCGCCCGGATCGCCCGCTCGGCGCGGCATCGCGGCGTCCAGGACCTCCACGTCCGCTGCCTGTCGGGCAACGGGCCGATGCTGCGACTCGCGGCCAAGCACGGGGCGGCCCTCCAGCACGAGGGTCGCGAGATCGAGGGCGCCCTGCACCTCGCGCGTCCGACGCCGTTCTCGCTCTGGTACGAGGGGATCGCGGAGGCGTTCGACTTCACCCTGGCGGCGAGCTTTCCGGAGCGGATGCAGGCCGGGCGCTGAGGCCGGGCGTCGCGGCCGGGCGAGGAGGCCGGTCGCCGGTGCCGGGCCCGCGGCGGCCGGCCCCTCAGCCGGCGGGGTCGCCGACGAGGGCGAAGGTCAGGAGGTCCACGGACGTCGCCCCGCCGCGCAGGAGCGCCCGTGCGGCCGCGTTGCCGGTGGCGCCGGTGGTCATGACGTCGTCGACGAGGAGAACCCGGCGTCCGCGGATGCGGTGCTGTTCGGCGGCCGTCACCCGGAAGGCACCGCTCAGGTTCTCGGCCCGCGCCGCGCGGCTCAGGCCGACCTGGGATCGCGTGGCGCGCACGCGCACCAGGGCGGTGGCGACGCACGGCCGTCCCGCCGAAGCGGCGATCGCCCGCGCGAGCAGGGCCGACTGGTTGAAGCGCCGCCGCCACAGGCGACCGCGATGGAGCGGCACCGGAACGAGGCACTCGGCCTCGGCGATCAGGGTCCGGCCGCTCGCGGCCATCATCCGCGCCATGACGCCGGCGAGATCGAGCCGGTCCTCGTATTTCAGGCGATGGACGATCCGTCGCGCCACGGCATCGTAGAGGGCGACCGCCCGGGCGCGGCCGAAGACCGGCGGTTCCGCGATCGCCCGGGGCGACACCAGCGGGCCGACCCCGAGATCGAGCGCGAAGGGCGTGCCGTAGCGCTGGCAGACCGGTTCCTCGATCAGGCGCAGGCTCGACCAGCACGACGGGCAGAAGGCGCCCGGATCGGCGGTGGCGCTGCCGCAGCCCGCGCAGGTGGGCGGGTAGACCAGAGAGACGACCCCGCGCGGCAGACCGCGCAGGGCCGTGGCGACGGCCTGGAGGGCCGTCATGCGCGCAACGCGCGACCGGAGTTCCCGCCTACTGGGCCGAGACGGGCCGCGCCTGCGGCGCCATCTGCTGCTGCTCGACCTGACGGTCGCGCGCGTTGGCGCGGTGGCGGCCGATGGCGCAGCCGGCCGCGGCGCCGACGAGGCCGTGATGGCCGGCGTAGTGACCCGCGATGCCGCCGACGATGGCGCCCTTGATGCAGCCCTTCGCCTCGGCGCCGCCCGCGGCCGCCAGGGTGGTGAGGGCCACGGCGGCCCCGACGAGCATGCGCTTCATGATGTGTGCTCCCTGAGGAATCTCGGCCGCTGGGCCGGTTGCAGCAGGAACAGCGACGCTCCCGAGTCGTTCCAGCATCCTAGCGCAGCTCACGAGACCGTGCGCGGGGACGGTGGCGCGCCGCGACCGCAGATGCCATCTGCCCGCTGATGGATGCTCCCGCCGCCCTGTTCGACACGCCCCTCGCCCGCCGCCGCCTCGCCCGTGCCGGGCGCCTCGGCTACCCGGGCTTCCTCCTCGACCGCCTCGCCGAGGATCTCGACGACCGGCTCGGCGCAGTCCTGCGCAGCTTCGGCTCGGTTCTCGACCTCGCCACGCCGCGTCCCGCGGCGACCCGGCTGCTCGCCGCCCGCTATCCGGCGGCGCGGCATGTCCGCCTCGCGGCCCTGCCCGAGCCGGGCGGCGACCTGGTCGTCGGAGATCCCGAGGCGCTGCCGCTGGCGCCCGGGAGCCTGGACCTCGCCGTGTCGCTGCTGGCCCTCCACGCCGTGAACGACCTGCCGGGCACGCTGATCCAGCTGCGCCGCGCCCTGCGGCCGGACGGGCTGTTCGTCGGGTGCCTGCTCGGCGGCGCCACGCTGACCGAGCTGCGCCAGAGCTTCGCCCAGGCCGAGAGCGAGGTCGAGGGCGGGGTCAGTCCGCGCGTGGCCCCCTTCGCGGCGGTGCGCGAGGCCGGCGGACTGCTGCAGCGCGCGGGCTTCGCGCTCCCGGTGGCCGATACCGACACGCTGACCGTCCGCTACGCCGACCCGTTCGGCCTGATGCGCGACCTGCGGGCCATGGGCATGACCAACGTGCTCACCGAGCGGCGGCGGACGCCCCTGCGGCGGGCGACGCTCCTGCGCACGGCCGAGATCTACGCCGAACGGTTCGCGGACCCGGACGGCCGCGTGCGGGCGACCTTCGAGGTGCTGTGGCTCTCGGGCTGGGTGCCGCACGAGACCCAGCAGAAGCCCCTGCGGCCCGGGACCGCGAAGACGCGCCTCGCCGACGCGCTCGGGACCGTCGAGCTGAAGCCCGAAGGAGGGACCACGCCGTGAAGCGTCCCGGACCGGACCACCCGATCACCGTCGAGCCCGAGCCCCGCCGCGTCCGCGTCGTCGTGGCGGGCGTCGCGGTCGCCGAGACCCGGAACGCCCTGCGGCTGCAGGAGGCGCGGTATCCGCCGGTCTTCTACGTCCCGCGGAGCGACATCCGGGCCGAGCACTTCGTCGCCTCGACGCGCACGAGCCACTGCCCGTACAAGGGCGATGCCCACTATTACGACCTCTTCGTCAACGGGACCCGTCGTTCCGACGCGGTCTGGAGCTACGGGAACCCGTACCCGGCCGTCGCGGCGATCCGCGACCACGTGGCGTTCTATCCGGACCGGGTCGACGCCATCGTGCTGGAGGACTGAGCCGCCCGCCCGGATCAGTCCCGGACCAAGCTCCAGAACCCGTGCTTGCGGCCGTGCGCCTGCCGCAGTGCCGCGCGGTAGGCCTGCGGATTCGGCTCGACGTCGCCGGCCGCGAGGCGCTCCGCCAGGGCGTCGAGTTCCGCGAGGTAGCGCGCCCCGTGCGGGTAGGCGGCGCTGCGGCCGGTCTCGAGGATGGAATCGAGGAGCCGGCGGTACAGGATCGTCGCGGCCCGGGGATGCTGCTGCGCCAGCGCCTCGGCGACCGGCGCCAGCACCGCGTACTGGTCGCCCTGCCAGATCGCGGGCCGCGCGACGACCAGCGCGGCCGCACGGCGCAGGTCCGGCCAACCCGCCAGGAAGGCGAGAGCCCGGTGCGGCTGCGGGAACGCCTCGGCGTGGTCGAGGGCGCGTTGGAGCGCCTCCTCGTCCTCGAAATCCGGAAGCTTGGCGAGGAAGGTGCGCAGCATCGGCGCGTCGAGCTCGCGCTCGAATCGCCCCCAGCGCAGGGCCTGCGCCTCGTCGCCCCGGCCGAGCGCGTCGAGGATCTCGATCTCCATAGCCTGCCGCTCCCGTTCCGGTCCGCGCAGGTCGAAGCCGGCGATCAGGTCGGCCCGGGTCGCGATGCGCAGGCCCGGGTCCTGCATGCGCCGGATCCAGTCCAGCGCCTCGGCGGGGCGCCCGGCGTCGAGGAGCCGCCGGGCGATCGCGACGCGGTTCTCCCGCCCCGGCAGCATCAGGCCTTCCAGAGCGATGAAGGCGTCCGGGTCGCCGCGCCGGTCGGCGATGGTCTGCCGCAGGCGCAGGATCTGGATCCGGGCCGCCTGCCGGTGGTGCGTCGCCTCGCGCCTTGGATCCCCGCCCGGCGGGAGCGCCGCCGCGGCGGCGGCGAGCCGGTCGTCGATCTCGGCGAGGGCCGGCTCGGGCAGCCGCGGGATCATGTCGCCGAGGACGGTCCCGAGGGGCCCGAACGGATCCGCCGCGAACGGCTCGACGAGGCGTGCGGCCACCCCGGCGGCGTCCTCCGGCGGCAGGGAACCGGCGATCTCCACGAAGGCCGCGGAGGCGCGGTCGAACACCGCCTGCACGGCCCCGGTGCTGTCGTCCACGCGGTTCAGGACCGCGTCTGCGCCGTCGAGGAAGCGCCGGAGCCGGTCGAGCGCGGCCGCCGGATCGAGGGGACGCAGCTCGTTGAGGATCACCGTCACGGTCGTGTTGAGGTCGGCCGCGAAGGACCGGCGCTTCTGCCAGTCGATGTAGCCCTGGGCGCCCTCGAGGGCCGTCAGGCGCCGATCGACGATCGCCGCGACGGCCTCGGGGCCCTGGAGCGAGGCGAGCGCGGCGCTCACCAGCTTCTTGAAGGCCGGGTTACGCCCGGTCTCGCCGAGGATCAGCGCGATCAGCCGGTCTGGCCCGAGGGCCGCCAGCGTCTCCGGCGACGGGGTCGTCCGGCGCGCGCCCTTCGGCAGAGCGGGCGCCCTGCGGCCGGCCTGCGCCTCGGCCGGGGTCACGCGCCGCGCGCGCGCCACGCCGATCCCCGTCGTTGCCCCGGATCCCGCATCTCCGTCCCGCCCGCCGCGACTACTCCACGACCCGCGCGGTGGGCCGATCGCTGCCCTGCGCGGTCTCGTCGTGCCAGCCGCCGGCCTGATCCTGGTAGCGGATCCCCTCGGTCGAGCCGGGGACCTGCTGCTCCGCCGCCGCGGCCTGCGCCGCCTGCAGCGCCTCCTCGCGGCTCGGGAAGGTCTCGGAGAACACGTCGCCGACCTTGTAGGCGAAGCCGCCGTCGTGCTCGACGATGCGATAGGTAACCTCGGACATCACGCCTCCTGTACGCGCCGGTCATCGTTGTGCGCGAACCCGCCGGACGCGCCGCGGTTCCAGGCGACGGAGACTCGGCCTCCGATCTGCCGGAAAGTGGACCTAACCCGGCGCGGTCCCGGCACGCAGACGTTGACGATGCAGCTTCGCCCGATCCTCGCCCTCGCCCTTCTCCTCGTCGCCCGTCCCGCGAGCGCCGAGGAAGGCTTCCTCGACAAGCTGTTCGGTGGCTCCGGGCGCGGGGCTCCGCCCAACCCCTTCGCGTCGAACTACCCGTCCGCGCCGCCGACGCCCGAGGAGGCGCGCGCCGCGCGGGAGCGGCGGGCAGTCCGCGGCGAGCGCGGCGTCCCGGCCGGTCCCCTGCCCCCGGCGCGCATTCCGGAGGAGTGAGGCGCCTCAGGCGTCGCCGACGACGCCGGCCGCGTCCTGCGCCTGCAGCACGTCCGGGCGCGGCATCGAGATGATGTTGTAGCCGGCATCCACGAAGTGGACCTCGCCGGTGACGCCGCCCGAGAGCGGCGACAGCAGGTAGAGAGCCGACCCGCCGACGTCCTCCAGGCTCACCGTGCGCCGCAGCGGCGCGTGCGCCCGCTGGTGATTGAACATCAGCCGCGCGTCGGCGATCCCGGCGCCCGCCAGGGTCCGCATCGGGCCGGCGGAGAGCGCGTTGACCCGGATCCCGTCCGGGCCCAGGTCGCTCGCCAGATAGCGCACCGATGCCTCGAGCGCCGCCTTGGCGACGCCCATGACGTTGTAGTTCGGCATGACCCGGGTGGCTCCGCCGTAGGTCAGGGTCAGCAGCGACCCGCCCTGGTTCATCCGCTTGGCCGCGCGCTGCGCGATCTCGGTGAACGAGAAGCACGAGATCGTCATCGTGCGCACGAAGTTCTCGCGCGTCGTCACGTCGACGTAGCGCCCCTTGAGCTGCGCCTTGTCGGAGAAACCGATGGCGTGGACCACGAAGTCGAGGCCGCCGTCGAACCGCGCGTCGAGGGCCTCGAAGGTCGCGTCGACGGAGGCGAGATCCTCGACGTCGCAGGGCACAACGATGTCCGAATCGAGCTTGGCGGCGAGCGGCGTCACCCGTCGGCCCAGCGCCTCGCCCTGATAGGTGAAAGCCAGTCGCGCGCCCTGGGCGTGCAGCGCCTTGGCGATCCCCCAGGCGATCGAGTGATCGTTCGCGACGCCCATGATCAGGCCGCGCTTGCCTGCCATCAAACCCGTCATGCCGACTCACATCCTGACCGAGCACGCCGGACCCGCGGAGCGGGCCCGGACCGCGGTCGCGACGAGCGAACCGCGGCAGGCTGCCTTAACGCGGCTCGCGCCGCGATCCAAACGCGGCGGCGGTTGGCGGCGGGCAAAAAAAAGCCCCGCCGGCGGGCGGGGCGTCCATGGCGCTGCGGCCGGGCTCAGAAATGCCCGTCCGTGTGGGTATCCGCTTCTTCCAGCACGACCTGCTTGGCGTAGATCGCGGCCACGCCGGCAATCATGAGGCCGCCTAGCGTTCCGAAGATGAAAGTCCCCATCGCCACCACCAGATCTCAACAGCGGGTAAACGCCGGCCCGAGGCCGGCGGTTCCGCGTGGGGCGATCAGGCGTCGACGTGCTTCAGGACGAGGGTGGCGTTGGTGCCGCCGAATCCGAAGGAATTGGTCAGCACGTGGCCGAGCTGCGCGTTGTCGCGGCGCTGCTGCAGGATCGGCATGTCGGCGAAGGCCGGATCGAGGGTGTCGATGTGCGCGCTCTCGCAGATGAAGCCGTTGTTCATCATCAGCAGGCTGTAGATCGCCTCCTGCACGCCGGTGGCGCCCAGCGAATGGCCGGTCAGCGACTTCGTGGCCGAGATCGGCGGGCAATCCTCGCCGCGGCCGAACACCTCGCGGATCGCCTCGATCTCCTTGTCGTCGCCGACCGGGGTCGAGGTGGCGTGCGGGTTGATGTAGTCGATCCGCGCGCCCTTCAGACCGTCCAGCGCCTGGCGCATGCAGCGCACGGCGCCCTCGCCCGACGGCGCGACCATGTCGTGCCCGTCCGAGGTGGCGCCGTAGCCCGCGACCTCGCCGTAGATCCGGGCGCCGCGCGCCTTGGCGTGCTCCAGCTCCTCGAGGACCAGCACGCCCGCGCCGCCCGCGATGACGAAGCCGTCGCGGTTGGCGTCGTAGGCGCGGGAGGCCCGGGACGGTGTGTCGTTGTACTTCGACGACATGGCGCCCATGGCGTCGAACAGCACCGAGAGGGTCCAGTCGAGATCCTCGCAGCCGCCCGCGAAGATGATGTCCTGCCGGCCGCCCTGGATGATCTCGGCGGCGTTGCCGATGCAGTGGTTCGAGGTCGCGCAGGCGGAGGAGATCGAGTAGTTCACGCCGCGGATCTTGAACCACGTCGCCAGCGTCGCCGACGCGGTCGACGACATCGCCTTCGGCACGGCGAACGGCCCGATCCGCTTGGGACCCTTGTCCCGCGCGATGGCGGCGGCCTCGACGATCACGCGGGTCGAGGGGCCGCCCGAGCCCATGATGATGCCGGTGCGCTCGTTCGAGACGTCGCCCTGCTCCAGGCCGGCATCCTGGATCGCCTGATCCATGGCGACGTGATTCCAGGCGGTGCCGCCGCCGTGGAAGCGCATCGCGCGCCGGTCCACCACGCCCTCCGGATCGAGAGTGGGCGCGCCGGAGACTTGGCTGCGGAAGCCGTGCTCGGCGTAGCTGGCGTCGCGCGCGATGCCCGAGCGGGCCTCGCGCAGGGAGGCGAGCACCTCCTGCGTGTTGTTGCCGATGGACGAGACGATGCCCATCCCGGTGATGACGACACGGCGCATGATGGTGACACTACCTCCGTCGCGGTCCCGGTCGCCCGGGCCGCGTCACGGTCAGCTAAGGTGACGCGGACACAATCTCAACCGCCGAGAACGTCCGGCGTTGCGGCCGAGCCGCGAGCCGGGCGCGCGGCGACGCGGCTCAACTCTGGAACAGGCCGACCCGCATGTCTTGGACCTGATAGACGCGCTCGCCGTCCGCCTCGAGCCAGCCGTCGCCGATGCCGAGCACGAGCTTGCCCTGACGGACCCGCTTCACGTCGACGTTGTAGACGACCTTCTTGATCGTCGGCAGCACCTGGCCGGCGAGCTTCACCTCGCCCACGCCGAGGGCGCGGCCGCGGCCCGGCGAGCCGAGCCAGCCGAGATGGAAGCCCAGCATCTGCCACAGGGCGTCGAGCCCCAGGCAACCCGGCATGACCGGATCGCCCTGGAAATGGCAGGGGAAGAACCAGAGGTCCGGCCGGATATCGAGCTCGGCCGTCACGTGCCCCTTGCCGTGGGCGCCGCCCTCGGTCCCGATGGACGTGATCCGGTCGAACATCAGCATCGGCGGCAGCGGCAATTGCGCGTTGCCGGGTCCGAAGAGTTCGCCGCGCCCGCAGGCCAGAAGATCCTCGTAGGAATAGTGCGACCGGCGGTTCGCACCCTGCGCTTGTGTCTCGGCGTCTGGCGGCATTGCGTTGGCTGTTTCCTCGGATGGGCGCGATCTTCGCGTTGCGGGCGACTATACTCGGCCCGTCGGCTGGCGCGCGGGTTAGCACGGGGCGCCGCGCCTTCAAAGCCTGCAGCCGCGGGCCTGCGGCGACGCTCGGGTTGCGACTGTCCGACCACTTCAATATACTGAGGAGACATCCGTTCCTTCAGGCCCCTCGTCGAGCGTTCAGTCCAGCGATGTCCGAACCGGTGCCATTCCAGGCCGTCTTCAACGGCCGGGTCCCCGCTCCCCAGTTGGAGGCCAACGGGACTCCGCGCCGCGGCTGCCCGCTGTCCGACCTGCGCGACCGCCTGCGTCGGGCCGGCCTGCGGCCGACGCGGCAGCGCCTGTCCCTGGGCTGGCTGCTCTTCGGTCGCGGCGACCGCCACCTGACGGCGGAGATGCTCTACGACGAGGCGATGCGCGCCAAGGTGCCGGTGTCGCTGGCGACGGTCTACAACACCCTGCACCAATTCACCGAGGCGGGGCTCCTGCGCCAGCTCGCGCTCGACGGGTCGAAGGCCTATTTCGACACGAACCCGACCGAGCACCACCATTTCTACCTGGAGGACGAGAGCCAGGTGATCGACATGCCGGATTGCGGCATCACGGTCGATTCGCTGCCCGAGGCGCCCGAGGGCATGGAGATCGCCGGTGTCGAGGTGATCGTGCGCCTGCGCCGCAGCCGTCCGGCGGGCCGCCGCCAGGGCTGAGGCTCGGATCCAACCCTCTTCGGAGACGACGCGAGGCCCGGCATTGTCCGGGCCTTTGCTTTCGGGCGGCTCCGGAGAGCGCGTACCGCCGCGCGGTGGCGCCCGGCTACTCCACGACCTCGTTCGGGTAGACGCCCCACAGGCGATTCTGGCGGATGTAGCCGTCGACGTCCCGCTTGTTCGGGAGCGCGACGATCATGCGGCACCACGTGCCGGTGCAGCTCTTGACGCTGCCGATCACGCCGGTCTGGAGCTTGGCCTCGTCGTCGGCGCCGTCATCGGCCTTGGCCCGCAGCGACACGGCCGCCTTCTCGGCTCCCTTGTCGGGGCCGGCGTTGACGATGGCGGTGCGGCGTCCGGACAGGAGCGAGTGCAGCACCCAGCCCTCGGTGCCCTCCGAATCGCGGATCCGGCGCCAGGTCTCGAACTCGCCCACGATCTCGACCGGGAGACCGGCCCGCTGGAACACCCAGAGGGTCCGGTGATCCTTCGAGGGGCCTTCGCGGAGGTTGACGCGATCGGTCTTCAGGCTCGCGTAGCGCGGCAGCGGCAGCTTGGTCACCGGCCCGACCCCGGCCTCGGGGCCGGCGGGCGGCGCCGCGCGGGCACCGGTCGCGAGGCCGCCGACCAGCACCGCCGCGACGGCGAGGCTGAGGCGTGACACGCGCATGGTCGTCTCCCTATCCAGACGTGGTGTTGGTGGGCGCCGGACATGTCGAAAGCGGGGCCGGTTCGACGCGCGGACCGGTCCGCATCCGATTGTGTTCCGGCCCACCTCTGGTAGAGAGGCCGATGGGTCGGAACAGGCTCCGGAACCGGCGCCCCGTGACCGATCCTGTCTGGCCGAGTTCGGTTAACGGACGCTTGCGGGAAGCGGTCCGGGCGGGAGCCGCCGGGCGCGAGCCGCGATCAGGGCCGCGGGGCTGACGGGGAGAGAGACGTGTCGAAGCGCAAGCCGCTGGTGGTCGTGACGCGGCGCCTGCCGGATGCCGTCGAGACGCGGATGCGCGAGCTGTTCGACGTCCGGCTCAATTCCGAGGACGCGCCGATGGCGCCGGACGCCATGGCGTCGGCCCTGCGCGAGGCCGACGTACTCGTTCCCACCGTGACCGACGAGATCGATGCCGGGCTGATCGCCCAGGCCGGCCCGAACCTCCGCCTGATCGCCAATTTCGGCAACGGCGTCGATCACATCGACGTGGCGGCGGCGCTGGAGCGCGGCATCACGGTCACCAACACGCCCGGCGTGCTGACCGAGGACACCGCCGACATGACGATGGCGCTGATCCTCGCGGTGGCCCGCCGGGTCACCGAGGGCGCGCGGATCATCCCGGACGACGAGTGGACCACCGGCTGGTCGCCGACCTGGATGCTCGGCCGGCGCATCACCGGCAAGCGCCTCGGCATCGTGGGCATGGGCCGCATCGGCCAGGCGCTGGCCAAGCGCGCCCGCGCCTTCGGCCTGCAGGTGCACTATCACAACCGCCGCCGGGTGCCGGCCGCCATCGAGAGTGCGCTGGACGCGACCTACTGGGAATCCCTCGACCAGATGCTGGCGCGCGTCGACATCGTGTCGGTGAACTGCCCGCACACGCCCGCGACGTACCATCTGCTCTCGGCGCGGCGCCTCAAGCTGCTCAAGCCCGAGGCGGTCGTGGTCAACACCGCCCGCGGCGAGGTGATCGACGAGAACGCCCTGGCGCGCCTGATCGAGGGCGGCGAGATCTCGGCGGCCGGCCTCGACGTGTTCGAGCAGGAGCCCGCCGTCAGCCCCCGGCTCGTCAAGCTCGCCCGCCAGGGCAAGGTCGTCCTCCTGCCCCACATGGGCTCGGCGACCTACGAGAGCCGCACCGACATGGGCGAGAAGGTCATCATCAACATCAAGACCTTCATGGACGGCCACCGGCCGCCGGACCGCATCCTGCCGAGCATGCTCTGAGCCGCGGGCGGCGGCGCCTCACAGCGCGTCGCCGGCCACCGCCTGGGGCTTGGACATGCCCTGCACCCCCTGGAAGAGGCGCTCGCTGGTCAGCTTGAGGAAGTAGAACCCGAATTCCGGGTTCTGGTAGTAGAGCTGCTTCACGTCGGAGTAGGAC
>NZ_BBUX01000102.1:0-16575 GCF_000974725.1 Methylobacterium sp. ME121 | reverse complement strand
AATAGGAATATTGTCAAGGTCGGGGCGAGGTTGGACGTCTCCGTGAGCGGGAGAGGCGGCACGGCGCGGCTGGCCCGGCCGGGGACGCCCGCCGTCCGGGCCGTCGCACGACGATCGGGCGCGGCCCGGGGGCCGCCATGGGATCCGGGGTGACGGGTCTCCCACGGATGCCGGGATCGGGACTGGAAGGCGGCCGCGTCCGGCGACATGCTGGCGCGGCGCCTCCCCCGCACGGAGGGGCGGGCGCCCGGACACTCGGAACAGGGACACCCGCATGGCTGCGCGCCTCGCCCTCATCGGCCTCGGCGCGATGGGGCACCCCATCGCCCGCAACCTCGCGGCCAAGCGGGCCTCCGGTGCCGAGACGCTCGTCGCGATCGATACCGACCCGGCGCGCCTCGCCGGTCTCGACGGGCCGGGCCTCGTCGCCACCACCGATCCCGGCCGGGCCGCCGGCGCCGAGGTGCTGTTCCTGTGCCTGCCGAACGGCGACGCGGTCGAGGCCGCCCTGCTCGGGACCGGCGCCCTCGCGGAGCGCCTCGCCCCGGGCGCGGTCGTGGTCGACCTCAGCACCGTCGCGCACGCCCAGGCCCTGGCGGTCGGCCGCGCGGTGGCGGCGACCGGGCGCGCCTTCGTGGACGCGCCCGTCTCCGGCGCGCCGGCCGGCGCCGAGGCCGGGACGCTCACCGTGATGTGCGGCGGCGCGGCCGGGGCGGTCGCGCGGGTGCGCCCGCTCCTGGAGCGGATCGGCACGACAATCCTCCACATGGGTCCGGCCGGGGCCGGCCAGCTCACCAAGACGATCAACAACGTGCTCTACGACATCAACATCGCGGCCCTGGCCGAGGTGCTGCCGATGGCCGTCGCCATGGGGCTCGACCCGGACCAGGTCGCCCAGGTGGTCACCACGGGCACGAGCCGGAGCTACGCGGCCCAGTACTTCGTGCCGCGCATCCTCCGGGGCCAGTTCGACGAGGGCTACCCGATGGGGGCGGCCTACAAGGACCTCGTCGCCGCCGCGGCGGTCGCGGCGGAGAACGGCTTCCCGATGCCGGTCACCGCGGCCGCCACCGCCACCTACCAGACCGCCCTGCGCCAGGGCCACGGCGACCGGGACAAGGGCGCCATGGTGCTGCCGTTCGAGGAGCTGCTCGGGGTCCGGGTGCGGTCGCGGCCGTAGGGGCCGGCCGTAGGGGCCCTCGGGCGGTCGATCCCGGCCGTCCCACCCGCGCCCTGGAGCTTACGGCAGCTCGAGCACGTCCTTCAGCGGCACCACCGCCAGGACCTGACCCGACGCGTCGGCGATCTCGAAGGACTGCCCGGCCAGCACCGCGCCGTCGACCTGCTGGATCTCCAAGAGCGCCCGGGCGGAGCGCTCGGCCTCGGCGCGGGCGGCGTCGAGGTCGGGCAGGTCGGCGCCGTCGAGATCCTCGACCAGCCACTGACCGTCCCGGATGTGCAGGTAGAAGTGCGGCATGACCGGCAAACCGCGCTTACCGCTTCCGGTTGCGTCCCGCCCGGACTGCGCTCTCCACGTGTCGCCTTTCGGTCACTCCGCGGCCTCGGTCTCCGGCACGGCGGCGCGGCCCGACCGGGGCGGGAGCACCGGCGCGTCGGCGCGCTGGAGCACCTCCAGGGCGGCGTCGGCCTCCCGCTGGCGGTCCCAGAGCGCCGCGTAGACGCCCCCGGCCTCCAGCAGCTCGGCGTGGCTGCCGCGCTCGACGATGCGGCCGTGGTCGAGGACCAGGATCGCGTCGGCGTTGACCACCGTCGACAGCCGGTGGGCGATCACCAGGGTGGTGCGGCCGCGGCTGACCCGGTCGAGCGCCGACTGGATCTCGGCCTCCGTGAAGGAGTCGAGCGCCGAGGTCGCCTCGTCGAGGACCAGGATCGGCGGCGCCTTGAGGATCGTGCGGGCGATGGCGACCCGCTGCTTCTCGCCGCCCGAGAGCTTCAGGCCGCGCTCGCCCACCGGCGTGTCGTAGCCCTCCGGCAGCCCCGAGACGAAGCGGTCGATCTGGGCGAGGCGGGCCGCCTCCCGCAGCTCCGCGTCGGTGGCGTCGGCCCGGCCGTAGCGGATGTTGTAGCCGATCGTGTCGTTGAACAGCACCGTGTCCTGCGGGACCATGCCGATCGCCGCCCGGAGCGACGCCTGCGTCACCGCCGCGATGTCCTGCCCGTCGACGCTGATCCGGCCCGCCTGCGGCTCGTAGAACCGGAACAGCAGGCGCGAGAGCGTCGACTTGCCGGCGCCCGAGGGCCCCACCACCGCCACCGTCTGGCCCGCCGGGATCTCGAAGGTGACGCCGCGCAGGATCGGCCGCTCGGGGTTGTAGGCGAAGCGCACGTCCTCGAACCGCACCGTGCCGCCCGCGACCGCGAGCGGGGCGGCGCCCGGCCGGTCGGCGATCTCGGGGTTCTGCCCGAGGATGCGGAACATGTCGTCGATGTCGATCAGCGCCTGTTTGATCTCGCGGTAGATCATGCCCATGAAGTTGAGCGGCATCGCGAGCTGCACCAGCATGGTGTTGGCCAGCACGAAGCCGCCGATCGTCGTGCGCCCGGCCAGGATGTCGCGCGCCGCGAGCCACATCACCACGGTCATGCCGAGCGTGAAGATCACCGCCTGCCCGGCGTTGAGCACCGCCAGCGACACGTAGGTCTGCGTCGAGGCCTTCTCGTACTTGGCCATCGACTCGTCGTAGCGGCCGGCCTCCCGGGCTTCCGCGCCGAAGTACTTCACCGTCTCGTAGTTGAGCAGCGAGTCGACCGCCTTGGTGTTGGCGTCGGTGTCCGACGCGTTCATCCGGCGGCGGATCGCGATCCGCCACTCGGTCGCCTTGTAGGTGAAGGCCAGGTAGGCCGCGACCGTCAGGAAGGCGGTCGCCGCGTAGGTCCAGCTGAACTCGTAGGCCAGCACGCCGAGCACCAGCACGAACTCGACGATGGTCGGCACCAGGGTCAGCACCATCAGGCGCGACAATTCCTCGATGCCGGCGCGGCCGCGCTCCAGCACCCGGGTCAGGCCGCCGGTCTTGCGCTCCAGGTGGAAGCGCAGGGACAGGCGGTGCATGTGCTCGAAGGTCTGGAGCGCCAGCCGCCGCACCGCGTGCATCGCCACCTTGGCGAACAGCCCGTCGCGCACCTGGGTGAGCGCCGACATGGCGATCCGCGAGACGCCGTAGAGGGCGATCAGCAGCATCGGCGCGGCGAGGAGGCCGGTGGGCACGGCCTCGTCCTTGCCGCCGACCGCCGCGACCAGGGCGTCGGTGATCCACTTGAAGGTGAACGGCGTCACCATGGTCACGAGCTTGGCGGCGAGCAGCAGCCCGAAGGCCAGGAACACCCGGCGCTGCAGGTCGGGCCGGCCGTGCGGCCAGAGATGCGGCCAGAGCCGCCGGTAGGTGGCGATCAGGCCGGGGCGCTCGGCCGGGATCTTCGTCCCGGCCGCGGGCGCGGTGTCGTCGGTCATGGGGTTCCGCGGGGAGCGTGTCGCGAGACCCGCATATAGGCCCGGGATCGCGCGGGATCACCCGCGCTGCGTGCATGTCCCCGTCTCACGCCCGCCAGAACGGCTTCGCGATCTCGGCGCGCAGGTCCCAGGGCTCGAGGCCGGCGTCCCGGGCCTGATCGGGGTGGAGCGCCGCCAGGGCGCGGCGGGTGCGGATCCGCTGCAGCCACGTGCGGAGCAGGGACGGGCGCGCGGCCGGACGGCCCGTCGGACGGGCGGCGGCGGGCGGCGGGGACAGGGTGACGGCTTGCATCGCAGACGATCCGGTGGCGGGAATGCAGTCCGGCCGGGATTGCTGGCGGAGCATTGATCCGATACAAACCTCGGATCAATCGAAACATTGACCTCGGAGCAATTATGCGCCCCGCGGATTACCGCTCCGTCGCCGACGCGCTCGCGGCCGACATCGCGGCGGGCCGGCTCCGCCCCGGCGCGCGGCTGCCGCCGCAGCGCGACTTCGCCTACGCGCGGGGCATCGCGGTCTCGACGGCGAGCCGCGTCTACGCCGAGCTGGCCCGCCGGGGTCTGGTGACCGGCGAGGTCGGGCGCGGCACCTACGTCCGCAGCGAGCCGGGGCGCGCCGGATTGCTCCGTCCGGAGCCGCCCCCGGCGGCCCTCGACCTGCAGCGGACCCACTCGCGCCTGCCCGAGCAGGAGGCCGTCCTGGCCGAGACCCTGGCGGCGCTCGCCCGCGACGACGGCCAGATCGGCTTCAGCCAGTACGGGCCCGCCGGCACGCCGTCGGCGCAGGCGATCGCCGCCGGGTTCCTGGCCCGGGCGGGCTACGCCCCCGACCCCGCCGACATCCTGTTCACCGGCAACGGCCGGCAGGCGCTGGCCGCCGCCCTGGCGGCCCTGGCGGCGCCCGGCGAGCGGATCGGCTGCGAGCCCCTGACCTATCCGGGGGTGAAGGGCATCGCGGCGCGGCTCGGGATCACGCTGATCCCGCTCGCCATGGACGCCGAGGGCGTCTGCCCCGAGGCGCTGCTCCAGGCCCACCGGGCGACCCCGCTGAGCGGCGTCTATCTCCAGCCGACCCTGCACAACCCCCTCGGCGCCACGATGGGGCCGGCGCGCCGGGCCGCCCTGGCGGAGGTCCTGGAGCGGACGGGGCTCACCGCCGTCGAGGACGCGGTCTACAGCTTCCTGGCGGACGCGCCGCCCCTCGCCGGCCTCGCGCCGGACCGGGTGATCTTCGTGGACAGCCTGTCGAAGCGCGTGATGCCGGCGCTGACGGTCGGCCTGATCGCCGCGCCGCCGTCCCTCACCGACCGGCTCGCCGCCTCCGTCCGGCAGGGCGCCTGGACGGTGCTCGGCCTGTCGCTCGCGGCCGGCATGCACTGGATGGCGGGGGGCTCGGCGGCGGCGCTGGCCGAGGCCAAGCGCCGGGACGCCGGGGCCCGGCAGGCCCTCGCCCGGGCCGCGCTCGCCGACCTGCGGGTCGTGGGCGATCCGCAGGCCTACCATCTCTGGCTGGAGCTCCCCGAGACGTGGCGGGCCGAGGCCTACGCGGCCGCGGCCCTGCGCCAGGGCATCGCCCTCCTGCCGGCCTCGTCCTTCGCGGTCCATCCCGGCCACGCGCCGAACGCGGTGCGCCTCGCCCTGGCCTCGCCGTCCCGGGAGGAGCTCGACCGGGCCCTGCGCGGCCTGCGCCGCCTGGCCTTCGCGGGCGACGATCAGGTGGTGGAGTAGGCGGGGCCGCTCAGCCGCGCTTGTCGGTGGGCAGCACGAAGATCTGGCCCGGGTAGATCAGGTCCGGATCGCGGATCTGGTTCTGGTTGGCGTCGTAGATCACCGTGTAGCGCTCGCCCCGGCCGTAGGTGCGCTGGCTGATCCGCCAGAGGTTGTCGCCGCGGGTGATCCGGGCGGTGCTGATCTCCGGCACGAACACCGCGCCGACCCGGTCCGGCCCCGCCATGTCGGCCAGCTGGGGATTCGAGACCGCGGCCGGGGGCGAGGCCGCCGCCGGCCGGTCCTGCCCGGACCCGTCCCGACCGGAACCGGCCAGCGCGGCCCGATCGCGCCCGCCGTGGTCCCGCGCGCCCTCCTGGGCGGGGGCCGGTGCGGGCTCGGCGGTCTCCCGGGCGGCGACCTGCGTCGGCTCCGGCACCGCGAGGGGGACCGCCGCGCGGCTGGCGACCTTGCCGGTGGCCGGATCGACCTGGTCGATCCGCACCTGATACTGCCCGGGCTTGATCCCGCGCCCGATCGTGAAGGTCGCCCGGCCGTCCGGCCCGATGCTGCCCGGGGCGATCAGCGTGTCGTTGAGGTAGAGCTGGATCCGCGCCCCCGGCGTGCCGGTGGCGGTCACGAACAGGCGGCCGCTGCCCTGCACGTCCACGCTGGCGATCCGGGTCGGCGCCGATCCGGACGCCGCGGCCGCGCGGGTCTCCCCGCCCCCGGCCGGCGCCGCGTCGACGGCCCGGGTGCCCGGCTCGGCGCCGGGCCTCGTGCCGGATCCGCCGCCCTTCGCGCCACCCTTCGTGCCACCTTGCGCGCCACCCTGCGCGTCGGCCGTCGCCCCGGGCGCGCCGGGCTGCGACAGCACGACGGTGGCGGCGTCCGGGGCGGTCAGGGCCACGAGGGGCTGGCGGTCCCGGCCGGGGGCCACGTCCACCGCGACGCTCTGCTGCGACTCGGTCGCGCGCCCGTCCGCGCCGGTCATGCGCAGGCGGAGGGTGCTGGCGCCCGCCGGCAGGGCCGGCGGCACGATCGCGAACTGGCCGTTGGCGTCGGCCTTGGCCCGGGCCACGGGCTTCCCGTCCACCAGCATCTCGATGGCGGCGTCCGGCGCGCCGCGGCCGGCCACCACGGCGTCGCCGTTCGGCTCGACGCGGACGATGTCGAAGCGCGGCGCCTCGGCCGCCTCCGGCAGGCGGGCGTCCCGGCCCGGACCGGCCTGCGGCGCCCCGGCGGCGCCGGCGCGGGGATCCTGCGGGAGCGCCGCCACCGGGCCTTCCCCCGGCGCCGGGCGCGCCCGGCCCGGCTTGTCGTCGCGGAAGTCGATCGGCGGGTCGGCGCGGCCGGCCAGGGCGCCCGGATCGGCGAGGCCGCGCGGGCTGCCGCCCGGCGCCGACGACGCGGACGTCTCGGGGCCGGCGCGGCCGGTGAGCCGCCGCAGGGAGTCGCCGCCGAACAGCGCCAGCACGAGGCCCAGTCCGCCGAGGAGGCCGGCGAGCGCCAGGGCGAGACTGCGCCGCACCTGTCTCGACATCGCCACGAAGGCCTCCCCTCATCCTGCCGCCGCCCGGCGGGCGGCCATCCGGCCGCGCGAAAACCCGTCGACGGCGCCGCCCATAATACCGTACATGGTCCCCACACCAAGCCGTCCTGCCGCCCAGGCGGGTGAATCCCACGCGAATTCAGCAGTTTGGCACGTGGAGTGCCGGGCGGGGGCGCGTTCTGGACGGCACGCAACGGACGCGCGAGGAGGACGCCGGATGGCTCCGGTGAGGACAGTCTGTGTCTATTGCGGCTCCGGCTTCGGCCGCGACCCGGCCTTCCGCGCGGCCGCCGAGATCCTCGGGACCGCGGTCGCGCAGGCCGGGATGGGCCTCGTCTACGGCGGCGGCGATGTCGGTCTGATGGGTACGGTGGCGCGGGCGGCGCTCGCCGCCGGCGGCCACGTCACCGGCATCATCCCGGACTTCCTCCAGGCGCGCGAGCACATGCTGGCCGACATCCAGGAGACCGTGGTGGTCTCCGACATGCACACCCGCAAGCGCCTGATGTTCGAGCGCTCGGACGCGTTCGTGACCCTGCCGGGCGGCATCGGCACCCTGGAGGAGCTGGTCGAGCAGCTGACCTGGGCGCAGCTCGGGCGCCACCGGAAGCCGGTGGTGCTGGTCTCGGTGGCGGAGTTCTGGGCGCCGCTGCTGGCCCTGTTCGAGCACATGCGCGGCCACGGCTTCATCCGCGAGGGCCTCGACCTGAGCTACCTCGTCGCGCGGGAGGCGGCCGAGGTGGTGCCGCTGCTCCGCGCGGCCGGACACGAGCCGGACCCGAAGGCCGAGAGCATCGTCCAGCAGCGCATGTAGAGGCGCGTAGAGGCGCGCGCCCTCGCGCGGGGAGCCGTGGCTGCCGTCGCGGATCCCGGCCGGGGTTCCGGCCCGCCGCCGGCCGCGCGGCGAAGAGGATCACAGGGATGCGGGCGTCGATGCGTGCTTCACTCCTCGCGGCGCTGCCGCTCGCCGGCCTCGCCGGCGCGGCGGCGGCCGGCCCGTCGCCGGTCCTGCAGACCCTGGACTACGCCAACACGCGCTACTCCGCCCTCGACCAGATCGATGCCGGCAATGTCGGGCGCCTGAAGGTCGCCTGGACCTTCTCCACCGGCGTCCTGCGCGGCCACGAGGGCGCGCCGATCGTGGTCGGGCACGTCCTGTACGTGCACACGCCGTTCCCCAACGCGGTCTACGCCCTCGACCTCGACCAGGGCGGGAAGATCCTGTGGCGCTACGCGCCGCGGCAGGACGCGAGCGTCATCGCCGTGATGTGCTGCGACACGGTCTCCCGGGGGCTCGCCTACGCGGACGGGCGGCTGTTCCTGCAGCAGGCTGACACCACCGTGGTGGCGCTCGATCCGGAGACCGGCCGGGTGCTGTGGTCGGTGCGGAACGGCGACCCGGGCCGGGGCGAGACCAACACCGCCACGGTCCTGCCGGTGCACGGCAAGCTCATCGTCGGGCTCGCGGGGGGCGAGTACGGGGCGCGCTGCCACGTCACCGCCTACGATCAGGCGACGGGTCAGCGGCTCTGGCGCGCCTACGCCACCGGGCCGGACGCCGACATGCTGGTCGACCCGGAGACGACGACCGAGCTCGGGCGCCCGATCGGCAGGGATTCCTCGCTCAGGAGCTGGGAGGGCGACCAGTGGCGGACCGGCGGCGCCTGCAGCTGGGGCTGGTTCTCCTACGACCCGGACCTGAACCTCGTCTATTACGGCACCGGCAATCCCTCGACCTGGAACCCGAACCAGCGCCCGGGGGACAACCGGTGGGCACAGGCGATCATCGCCCGCGACGCCGATACGGGCGTCGCCCGCTGGGTCTACCAGATGACCCCCCACGACCAGTGGGACTACGACGGCGTCAACGAGATGATCCTCACCGAGCAGGTGATCGACGGCCGCGCCCGGAAGGTGCTGACCCATTTCGACCGGAACGGCTTCGGCTACACGCTGGACCGCGCCACCGGCGCTCTGCTGGTGGCGGAGAAGTTCGATCCCACGGTGAACTGGGCGAGCCGCGTGGAGACGAACCCCGCCGCCCCCGATTACGGCCGGCCCGCGGTCGACAAGCGCTACGCCCCTGGCGCGGCCGACGAGGACGAGGCCACGAAGAACATCTGCCCCGGGGCGCTGGGTGCCAAGAACCAGCAGCCGGCCGCCTACTCGGCCAAGACGCGGCTGTTCTACGTGCCGACCAACCACATGTGCATGGACTACGAGGCGTTCCGGGTGACCTACACGCCCGGCCAGCCCTATGTCGGCGCGACGCTCACCCTGCACCCGCCCGAGGGCTCGGACCGGACCGGGGCGTTCATCGCCTGGGACGGCGCCAGGGGCCGGATCGCCTGGACGATCCCGGAGCCGTTCTCGGTCTGGTCGGGGGCGCTCGCCACGGCGGGCAACGTGGTCTTCTACGGCACGCTGGAGGGCTACCTGAAGGCGGTCGACGCCCGGGACGGGCACGAGCTCTACCGGTTCAAGACCCCGTCCGGCATCGTCGGCAACGTCACCACCTACCTGCACGGCGGGAAGCAGTACGTGGCGGTGCTCTCCGGGGTCGGCGGCTGGGCGGGGATTGGTCTGGCGGCCGGGCTGACCGACCCGGCCGACGGTTCGGGGGCAGTCGGCGGCTACGCGGCCCTGTCGCAGTACACGGCGCCTGGCGGGCAGCTCACGGTGTTCGAACTGCCGCAGTGAGCCGCCCCCGGCGGCGTCCGCACGCGCCGCCGGGCGATTCGCGCGGCATCCCTCCGACGTTCCGAGGCGCCCCCGCGCCGGGTCTGCCGGGCCGCATCCCGGGCCGCCTCTCCTGTCCCGCACGGCCCCGATTCCGGCTCCGGCGGCCGGCCCCGGACGCAACTATTCAGGTGCGGCCGTGCCGTTCACGGCGATCAATGGTCGGCATGCCGCTGTGATGGGGCGAATTCAACGGTATAAATTCGCAAATCCAGAGTCTATCTCCGAAAATAAGCCGCCTTACAGAGTGTTGCTCCGATGATACGAATCGTTGGAACGTCGGATCTTGAACGAACTATGACGATCTGCTGGAGCTGATCTTGGCTATGGGGCGCGCGACCGGCCGGATGGGGCGGTGTCGGGGAGCGCGTCATGACACGGGGATATGGGGTCTCACTCGCCGCGCTGGCGGTCGCGCTGCTCGGTCCGGGCGCTCAGGCGCAGACGGCCGGCAACGGCGTCGACATCCTGTCGGGTTTCCGGCGGATCTGGATCCCCGGGCAGACCTACGACACCGGATCGCCCACGGCCCTCGGGGCGCCCCTCCTGCTGCGCAACATCCAGATCGTCGCCGAGCGGGCGCGGGAGCGGACCCAGGCGCAGGAGATCGCCGCCTACGACGACGACCGCCGAAACCAGAGCTACAGCGTCATCGACGGCCTCGGGCCGCTGACCCGGGCCTATCTGGCGGGATCTGGGGCGACCACCACGATCCCGGCCTTCGACGCGACCACGTCGCGCGTCCAGTACGTCGACCAGGGCACCGGCGCCGGCGTGACGACGTCGCCCCTCGGGAAGGTCGTGCAGCTGGTCAACGCGTTCCGGACCAACGCCTCCACCGGCCCGGCCAAGGACGCCTACAGCTATCCGCGCCCCTGGCGGCAGAGCCTGAACGGCCAGAGCCTCGGCTTCGTCGTGCCGCCCTCCCTCGGGCCGGAGAGGAGCCCGACCCCCGCGACGGATGGCGGCTTCCCGAGCGGCCACACCAACGCCGCCTACCTGTCGGCCCTCGCCCTGGCCTACGCGGTCCCGCAGCGGTTCCAGGAACTGCTCACCCGCGCGAGCGAGCTCGGCGACAACCGGATCGAGGCGGGCATGCATTCGCCCACCGACGTGATCGGCGGCCGCGTGCTGGCGACCGCCTTCGCCATCCGGGCGCTCAACGACCCGGCGAACGCGGCCCTGCTGGGCGAGGCCTTCGCGCAGGCGCAGCGCTACCTGAGCCAGGCCTGCGGCGGTCCCTTGGAGCGGTGCGCCCACGCGCCCGTGGATCCGGCCACCGACCGCTTCTCCGACTACGCGCGCGACAAGGCCGCCTACACGGCGCGCCTGACCTACGGCCTGCCGCTGGTCGGGCCCACGGACCGGCCGCCGGTGGTCCCGGTGGGGGCGGAGGCGCTGCTCGCGACCCGCTTCCCCTACCTCACGGCGGCGCAGCGCCGCGACGTGATCGCGACCACCGAATTGCCCTCCGGCGGCTTCCTCGACAACGGGCTGGGCTACGACCGCATCAACCTGTTCGCCGCCGCCGACGGCTACGGCGCCCTCGACGGCACGGTCACCGTCACGATGGACGCGGCCAGGGGCGGCTTCTCGGCCTACGACGTCTGGCGCAACGACATCGGCGGCGCGGGCGGCCTCGTGAAGCTCGGCAGCGGCACGCTGGTCCTGACCGGCGCCAACACCTACGCGGGCGGCACGACCATCGGCGCCGGGACGCTCGTCGGCCATGCCGGCGCCTTCGGCACCGGCGGGATCGTCGACGACGCGGCGCTCGTCGTGGATCAGTCGACCGACGGGACGCTGGCCAACGCCGTCTCGGGCTCCGGGACCCTGTCCAAGACGGGTTCGGGCACCCTCACGCTCACGGGCCTCAGCACGCTGACGGGCGCCACCGCGGTGCAGGCCGGGCGGCTCGTGGTGAACGGCGCCCTCGCCCACTCGGTCGTCACGGTGCTGCCGGGGGCGGAACTCGGCGGCTCGGGCACTCTGGGCGGGATCAGCGCGCTCGCGGGCGGCACCGTGGCGCCGGGCAATTCCATCGGGACCCTCACCGCCGCCGGCCATGTCGCCTTCGCGCCGGGCTCCGTCTACCGGGTCGAGGCCGGCGCCGCCGGACAGGCGGACCGGATCGCCGCGACCGGCACCGCCACCCTGTCGGGCGGCACCGTCCAGGTGCGCGCCGCCCCGGGCGCCTACAACCCGCGCACCACCTACACGATCCTCTCCGCCGCCGGCGGCGTCTCCGGCCGGTTCGCCGGCGTGACCGCGAACCTCGCCTTCCTCAGCCCGGGCCTGCGCTACCGGAGCGACGCGGTCGACCTGACGCTGACCCGCAACGACGTGCCCTTCGCCGCCTCCGCCACCGGCCGCAACGGCGCGGCCGCCGCCAACGCGATCCAGGCCGCCGGATCGGGCCGGCTCTACGACGCGGCGGTCGCCTTCACGGCCGACGAGGCCGGTAGCGGCTTCCGGGCGCTGGCCGGCGACATCCACGCCGGCACCGTGTCCACCGCCTACGAGACCGCCTACTTCGTGCGCGAGGCCGTGCTCGACCGGCTGCGCTGGGGCGGCCCCGGCACAGGCCTCGACGACGGCCGCCTGCCGGCCGCCGACGCCGCCGACCTGCCCGGCCGGGCCCCGGTGGTGGCCGACGTGCCGGTGCCTACGCTCGACCCGCAGGTGTTCGGGGTCTGGGGCCAGGGTTTCGGCGCCTTCGGCACGGCCGGCGGCGGCGGCAACGCCTTCGACCTGAACCGGCAGATCGCCGGCTTCGCGGCGGGCGCGGACGTGCGCTTGGCCAGCGGGCCGCGCGTCGGCGTGGTCGGCGGCTACACCGAGGCCGATCTCGCCAGCGCGGCCCGGGTGGGCGGCCTGAGCCGGGCGGAGAGCGCGACGCTCAAGAGCGGCTTCGGCGGCCTGTACGGCGGCTACGAACGCGGCCCGCTGGCGCTGCGGCTGGGCGCCCTCTACGCCGAGACGGACGCGCGCACCCGCCGGGCCGTGGCGTACGGGCTGTCGGACACGCTGAGCGGGCACGGCGGCGGCCACACGGTGCAGGCATTCGGCGAGATCGGCTGGCGGATCGCGCTGGGGCAGCCGGCGGGCGCGTCCGTCGAGCCGTTCGCGGGCGGGGCGTATGTCGGCATCCGGCGCGGCGCCTTCGCGGAGACGGGGGGCGCGGCGGCGCTGGCGAGCGTCGCGCGGGACTACGATCTCGGCGCGGCGACCGTGGGGGTTCGGGCGCAGACGCGCCTGGACCTGGGCTTGAGCCGGCCGGTGACGCTGCGGGGCCTCGTCGGCTACCGGCGGGCGTTCGGCGACGTGGTGCCGACCGCGCTGCTGGCCTTCGGCGCGGGCGGTCCGGCCTTCCTGAGCGCGGGGGTGCCGATCGACCGGGACGCGCTGGTGGCGCAGGTCGGGCTCGAGCTGGCGGTGACGCCGGACGCGAGCCTGGGCGTGGCCTACACGGGCCAGACCGGCGCCCGCGCGCGGGATCAGGCCGTGACGGGCGGCTTCACCCTGCGGTTCTAGCGCGCGACGCCTGCGCGCCGACGAAGTCCACGAAGGCGCGCAGCGGCGCCGGCAGGTGCCGCCGGCCGGGGTAGTAGAGGAACGGGCCGGGGAAGTCCTGCCACCAGGGTTCCAGCACCGGCTCCAGGGCGCCGCCGTCGAGCCGCGGCCGCAGCCAGTCCTCGAACAGGTGGACGATCCCGGTGCCGGCGACCGCGGCCTCCACCGCGAGGTCGCTGGCGCCGACCCGCACGATCAGCGGCCCGGTCGGGTCTACCCGGACGATCGCGCCGTCGCGCTCGAACTCCCACGGCGCCGTCAGCGCGCCGCTGGGGAAGCGGCCGAGCAGGCAGGCATGGTCGAGGAGGTCCCGCGGATGCTCCGGCCGGCCGCGCCGGTCGAGATAGGCCGGGGACGCCGCCGTGGCGAAGCGCTGCCGCCGCGGGCCGATCGGCACGGCGATCATGTCCTGCTCCAGCCGCTCGTCGTAGCGGATGCCGGCGTCGCAGCCTGCCGCCAGCACGTCCACGAACCCGTCCTCGACCACCACCTCCAGGCGGATCTCCGGGTAGGCCGCCAGGAAGGGCGGCACGAGCGCCGGCAGCACCAGCCGGGCGGCGCTCAGCGGAACGTTGAGCCGGAGCGTGCCCGCGGGACGGTCGCGGAACCCGTTCACCACGTCGAGGGCGGATTCCACCTCGGCGAGGGCCGGGCCGAGACGCTCCAGCAGGCGGGTCCCGGCCTCGGTCGGCGCGACGCTGCGGGTGGTGCGGTTCAGGAGGCGCACGCCGAGCCCCGCCTCCAGCCGGCGCACCGCCTCGCTGAGGCTCGACGCGCTCCCGCCCCCGGCGCGGGCGCCCTCGCGGAACCCGCCGGCCCGCGCCACGGTCACGAAGGCGGCGAGGTCGGTGAGATCCCGGGTCATCGTTCGAGAATCCGCACAGGCCGTGCCGATTGTCACGGCTTATCGGCGCAAAACCGGGCGTCTACATCCGGGGCGCCCACAGGAGATACGTCATGACCGACATCGCGCAGGCCGGGACCTTCCCCCTCGGCGACCGCACCGTGAAGCGGCTCGGCTACGGGGCCATGCAGCTCGCCGGGCCCGGCGTGTTCGGGCCGCCCGAGGACCGCGCCGCCGCGGTCGCGGTGCTCCGGGAAGCCGTGGCGGCGGGCGTCGACCACATCGACACCAGCGACTTCTACGGGCCGCACGTCACCAACCGGATCATCCGCGAGGCGCTGCACCCCTACCCGGACGGGCTCGTGATCGTCACCAAGGTCGGCGCCAGGCGCGGGGCCGACGCCTCGTGGAACCCGGCCTTCTCGGCCGAGGAGCTCGCCCAGGCGGTCCACGACAACCTGCGCAACCTCGGCGTCGACGCCCTCGACGTGGTCAACCTGCGCCTGATGTTCGACGTCCACGGGCCGGCAGAGGGCCCGATCGAGGCGCCGCTCACCGTGCTGGCGGATCTTCAGCGCCAGGGGCTGATCCGCCGGATCGGCCTGAGCAACGCCACGCCGCGTCAGGTCGCCGAGGGGCGCCGGATCACCGACATCGTCTGCGTGCAGAACCAGTACAATCTCGCCCATCGGGGCGACGACGCCTTCATCGACGATCTGGCGGCGGCCGGGATCGCCTACGTGCCGTTCTTCCCGCTGGGCGGGTTCAGCCCGCTGCAGTCGGGCACGCTGTCCGAGGTCGCGGCCGGGCTCGGCGCGACGCCGATGCAGGTGGCGCTGGCGTGGCTGCTGCGCCGGTCGCCCAACATCCTGCTGATCCCGGGGACCTCCTCGCTCGGCCATCTGCGCGAGAACCTCGCGGCGGCCGCGCTCGCGCTCCCGGATGAGGCGATGGCGGCGCTGGATCGGATCGGGGCGGCGTGAACGGTTCCCGTCCGGACGCTTCGGTTGCGCTCTCCCTCCCCGTCATCGCGAGCGCAGCGAAGTGACCCAGGGCCGCGCGACGACGGTCGGCGTCGCGCTGTCTGGAGTGCCTCGCTCCGCTCGCAAGGACGGCGGTGCCGCAACGATCGACCCGGCGCCTACTTCGCCGTCATATCGGCGAGCATCGGGCAGCCGCCCTCGCTCATCGGGCGGAACGCCTGCTCGGCCGGGATCGTCTCCAGCACCTTGTAGAGGTCCCACGCGCCCTTCGACTCGGACGGCGCCTTGGCCTCGAACAGGTACATCGGGTGGATCTTGCGCCCGTCCGGCCGGATCGTGCCCTTGCCGAACAGCGGGTCGTCGGTCGGCATCTCCTTCATCTTGGCGACCACGGCGGCGCCGTCCCTGGCCGAGTGCAGGGCCGCCACCGCCTTCAGGTAGTGGAGCGTGCTGGCGTAGACGCCCGCCTGGTACGAGGTCGGCTTCTTGCCGGGCATGCGCTTCTCGAACCGCTCCGCGAAGGCCCGGGTGCCGTCGTTGAGGTCCCAGTAGAACGAGGCGGTGAAGGCGAGGCCCTGCGCCACGTCCAGGCCCAGCGAGTGGATGTCGGTGATGGCGATCAGCAGGGCCGCGAGCGTCTGGCCGCCCTGGCGGATGCCGAACTCGTGCGCCTGCTTGATGGCGTTGGCGGCGTCGAGGCCGGCATCGGCCAGCCCGATCACCTGCGCGCCCGAGGCCTGGGCCTGGAGGAGGAACGAGGAGAAGTCCGGGTTCGGGAACGGCGTGCGCACGCCGCCGACGACCTTGCCGCCGTTCTTCTCCACCACCGCCTTGGTGTCGCGCTCAAGGGCGAGGCCGAAGGCGTAGTCGGCGGTGATGAAGTACCAGGACTTGCCGCCGCGCTTGAGGATGGCCTTGCCGGTGCCGTTGGCCAGCGCCGCGGTGTCGTAGGTCCAGTGCACGGTGTTGGGCGTGCAGGCCGGGCCGGTCAGGTCGGCGGTGCCGCCGCCCGAGTTGATGAAGGCCTTGTTCTTCTCCTTGGTGATCTGCGCGATGGCGAGCGCCACCGAGGAGGTGGGGACGTCGAACACCGCGTCGACGCCGTCGCGGTCGTACCATTGCCGGGTGATGGAGGCGCCGACATCGGGCTTGTTCTGGTGGTCGGCGGCGACGACCTCGACCTTCAGCCCGTGCGCCTCCGGCTTGAAATCCTCGACCGCCATCCGGGCGGCGACCACCGAGCCCTCGCCGGTGGAGTCGAAGTAGACGCCGGAGCGGTCGTTCAGCACGCCGATCTTCACCGGCACGAGGTCGGCCGCGAGCGCCGCGCCGGCGCCGAGCGCGCACAGACTCCCGAGCAGCGCCGCGGCGCGGTGGCGGAGCAGCATGTCTCTCTCCCTGTCGAATCTCTCCCGGCCGCGTTGATCGCCGCTCGGGACGTTTCCGAAGGCAGACTATCCGCGGCGGATCGCGGCTGGAACGGGTGCGCGTGAGGATGCCGGCGATCCGTCAGGGACAGCCTTCACCACGCGAGACGACACCGCCGTCTTCGCGAGCGGAGCGATCCAGCAGCGCCACGGTCGTGATGACGGGTGTGCGGCGGCGATCGGCCGCTCAACCGCCCGGCGGCGTCAACCCGAAGATCGCCCGCGCCTGATCGGGGGTGGCCGGCTCCCGGTCGAGATGGGCCAGCAGGCTCACC
>NZ_BBUX01000103.1:0-16131 GCF_000974725.1 Methylobacterium sp. ME121 | reverse complement strand
CATCGGCCACGGCGCCTTCCTGATGCCCGACATCACGATCGGCGACGGGGCGGTGATCGGCGCCATGGCGGTGGTGACCAAGGACGTGCCGCCCTACGCGATCGTGGCCGGCAGCCCCGCCCGGATCGTGAAGATGCGCTTCCCCGACGCGCTGATCGAGCGCTACCTGAAGGTGCAATGGTGGCGCTACGCCTTCTGGGACCTGCGCCAGTGCTCGATCACCGACCCGGAGAAGTTCATCGACGCCGTCGAGGAACGGATCGCCGGGGGCATGCAGGAATACCGCCCGGAGCGGATCCCGATCCAGTCGCTGATACCGGGCGCATGATCAGATCGTCCCCTCGAGGCGCAGGTTCGACTCCGGATACTCGATCATCACCCGGCGCTGCTCGGGCGAGTTGTTCCAGCCGCCGGGCCGGATGTAATCCCCCGCGTCGGTCACCTCGACGACGTTCTTGACCGTCGGGATCTCCCGGAATTTGTGATCGTAGCCGTTGGCGAACGAGACCACGGTCTCGACCGAGTCGGACAGGTAGCAGATCGCCGGCCCCAGGGTTCCGAACCCGAAGACGAGGTGACGCCCGTTCACGAGGGCGGCGGTGTCCTCGACGATGCTCCCGCTCTGGACGGTGAACGGGATCGCATGCGCGCTGAGATGCGCCTCAAGCGCGTCGATCACCGGGTTGAGGCGGTTCTCGTAGACGAGCTTGACGCGCGTGATCCGGCCTGCCTGCCGGAAGCGGTCGATCACCAGTGTGTAGAAGGCCAGCGGCGGCTGGATGTAGGCGGCGTTGACCCAGGTGCTGAACACGTCGCCCGAGCGGATATGGATGATCAGCTCGTCGTCCGGCTTCGGCGCGAACACCGGCGGCAGCAGATTGTAGAGCGGGTGGATGATGGTACGGACCATCTCGCGCTTGTCGTGCGGCGTCAGCAGGTCCCGGGCGAAGCGCGCGTGGTGCTCCAGCTCCCAGAAATAGCCCTCCAGGAACCAGCCGCCCTCGGGCAGGGGATGGGTGCCCGGCAGGAAGGTGAGACCGCCGAGATCCACCGGCTCGGTGCGCGCGATCACCCCGCTGCTCTCCCGCGTGGCAAGCTTGAAGTAGCGTAGACCGAGCCGGCGGGCGACGGCGATCGCCATGGTGTGCTGCATCAAGCCGTTGCCGAGGGCGGCGTTGAGCACGAGCGACACGCCAATCAGCGGACGGTCGCGGGTGCCAGGCGCGCCGACCAGAGCGTAGCTCATCTGCTCGACCGCGCCGGGCGTTTCGGCCAGGAGCGGGATATCGAGGTCGTGCTCTTCCCGCAGACGGATCAGTTCGAGGGCCGGGCGCTCGACGAATACCTCGACCTGGGTCAGCACCAGCGGCTGGGGCTCGTCGAGCGACAGCTTGACGAACCGTGCCCAGACGAGCCCGGCGAGCGGAAGCTGCAGGGGGATAGCCTGCCCCCGAGCCCGGAAATGCGTCAGCCCCGCGTGGATCAGGGTCCAGGCTGCCCCGTCGTCCGACACCTCGACGCGGAGGGAGCGGGCGGCCTCCCGCGCCACCTCACGCCGGTTGTGGACGACGATCGCCGACAGCGGGAGGCGCTGCCCAAGGTCGACCTGCCACCAAGCCGGTTGGTCGACGTCCGTATGGGCGTTGTACTCCTGGCTGAAATCGCCGTTGACCAGTCCGTCCGGACCCAGCGGGCACCAAGCTGGCCGGGAGCTCTGCGTCGCCGGCTTGCCGAGGGCGACGTTGACGTAGAGATCCGGGTTGTCGAAGGGCGCGGTCATCTTCGAGGTCTGAGCAGCTGGCGCGCGCGCGGTCAACCGCCTTGTCTCCCGCCGCGGCGGCCGTCCGATCGGGGCGGCCCCGGCTTGCCTTGCCGCGCGACATCCAGCTAGGCGATCGGGCCCGGCGTGACGCCACCCGCCGACCGACAAAGGGGCGAACGAGTGCATCGCATGGCCGAAGCAGCCGACCGGATCGAAGACCTCGTCGATCTCGCGGCCCCCCGGGAGATCACCCGGACGGTGGAGGGAGCCCCGCCGGCGCCCGCCGCTGGGCGCCCGGCCGAACCGGATCGAGCTGGTGAGTCGCTCACGCTCGTGGTCGATCTCGGCGTGCGGTTCCCGATCCACGCCGTCTCGGTCAGCCTGGACGGAGCGCGTCGATCGGAGGTCGTAACCGATCTGCGGCTCGCGTTCTCACAGGACGGCAGCGCTTGGTCGGAGCCGCCGATCGCGGCTCGGTCCGCGGCGGACCGGGAGATCCGTGCAGTGCTCGCGGCCGGGGAGGGGCGATGGACGCGCCACGTCCGCGCCGTCGTCCCCGCCGGGAGCGCCTCGGCCCGCGCGCGGCTGCACGTCTGGTGCGAAGCGACGACGCTCGATCTGATCGTATTCCGCGCCCAGCTCGGCGTCGCCTTCAACATCCTCCACGAGCATGCCGGAGCGGTGCTGCACACCTCCTATAGTCTAGTGAGCGCGGAGCCGCCGCGCTCGAAGGCGCTGGTCGGCATCGCGCTCCTCGAGAACGGTGCCTTCGGCAATTGCCTCGTGCAGTACGCAATCGCCATCGCGGTCGCGCGCGCGCTCCGGCTGACCTACGTCAAGATCCCGAAGATCGACCGGAGCCAAGTAATCTTCCTGAAGGAGCGTCTGACCTGCGCGGGGATCACCTTCATCCCCGCCGACGAGCCGCTGCCGGACGACGGCTACTTCCTGTCCGGGATGTTCTTCGACACGCCATTCCAACCCGTGGTGGATGCGCGCGATCCGCTGCCCATGCGGGCGATCGTCCACACGTACATCCGGCCCCTGTTCAACGGCCTGCCGGCGGTGTTTCCGGCTAAGCCCGAGGACGAGCTGATCATCCATATCCGTTCCGGCGACATCTTCAGCACCTGGATCGACCCGAATTACCCGCAGCCGCCGCTGGCGTTCTACCGGATGGTCATCGAGCGCCTGATGGCGGAAGGCCGCATCCGATCCGTCAAGATGGTGTTCGAGAACCGGGCGAACCCGGTGATCCCGGCGCTGGAGGACCATATCGCGCGCATCGGCCTGCCGCTGAGGACCCAGAGCGGCACGCTGGCCGACGACGTCGCGGCGATCGCCAACGGCCGCTACCTCATCTTCGGGTTCGGCTCGTTCGGACCCGGTGTCTGCCACGTCTCGGAACGGGTAGAGCAGGTGTTCTACTTCTCGTGCAACTGGCCGCAGGGCTTCCAGACGATCGAGACGGTGGGCCAAGCCATCGAAGTCCGGGATGTCGGCGGCGGGTACATGAAGATCGGGGAGTGGGCGAATTCCGAGGCCCAGCGCCGCCTGATGATCGAGTATCCGGCCGAGAAGCTGGCCTTCGACGACCGTTTGTGAGCGGGCGCCGCGGCCTCGCCGGCTGAGCCGGCGCGCCTTCGAATCGAATTGGGATGTGTCCGGCACCGATAGCTCGTCTGCGCCAACCAGCCCTAGGCGGCGCTCAGGCCTCGACCACCGACACTGGGATCGCGCGTCCCCAGGATGCGGAGGTGAGCTCCGCGCGCTCGCGGGGACCCTTCGTTTCGAAGCCACGCGTGTAGTTGTCGTGCACGAGAAGGTTGGCTTGCTGTCCCTGACGGGATGTCTCGCTGTCGGGCCAGAGCGGCGGCGCGTATCCGCGGCCGTCGGCACCGACGATCAGACAGGTAAGGCCAAGCGCGAAGACCCGGCGTGTCAGGCCATCGGGGCCGCTCTCCGCGAAGAATGCGTCGAGCTTGGTCGTGATGGCGTAGGTGGCAAGTAGCGCCTGGGCGTGCTCCCGCCGCATCGCGAAGGCGTTCGTCCTCAGGTGAGGATTGGGATACGCCGGAAACAACCGGTTGATGTAATGTAGGCTCTCGAAGGAGCCCGTCGCGCCGACCATGCCGACACCGGGCGTGTCCAGATTGCGCAGGAGCTTGGCGAGCCAGAACGGCGCGTTGATCTCCGAGTTCGTGTTGAGGAAGCAGATGTGATCCTCGCCTACGCTCCTCAGGGCGTCCGCGTAGGCGCCGAGATCGAAGCTGAGGTCGTCGGTTTCGATAGCCTCGAACGGCAAGCCGTCGAAGATCTCCGCCGCCGCCACACGCTGCGCCGCTCCAGCGAAGCCCTTGAAGATCACGTAGAATTTGTGATCGTGCCCAGCGGGGTGCGCTCGGTACGAGGCTACGAACCGCCGAAACCGGTCGGTGTGATCGGCGTCGTAGCCGCGGGCGAGGTAGATGACGGCGGCGGTCCGGATCGACATAGTCTTCGGGCAACTCCGACGGCGTGGGGCCTGCGCGGCGCGGAGCGCGGGCGTTCGTATCGAGGCTGATAGAGCTTGGAGCCCGGTGTGACGAGGGGCTTCTCGCGAACAGGCGGCTGCCCGCACCCAAGCCCGGTCGGAGGCTTAGGCGAGCGATCCGGCTTGGACGGCGCCGGAAGGCCGGGTTGGGAGACTTGTGAGCCGGCCAACGATGGATGACGGGTGGAACAGCGGGTTGAACAGCATCGGCCTTCGCGCGTAAGCCGCGCGGGATCTGATTGGAAGACCCGTCCCTTCGCCGAGGTCAATGCGCCCTCGACGCTCCAGTGGACGGCGGCTGCAATCGGGCGGGACCGTTGGGATTGCCGGAGAGGAACGGATGAAGGCGGTAATCTTGGCGGGCGGGCTCGGGACACGCCTGTCGGAGGAGACCGGGACGCGCCCGAAGCCAATGGTCGAGATCGGCGGCCAGCCGATCCTGTGGCACATCATGAAGGGATTCGCGGCCCATGGCGTGCGCGAGTTCGTGATCTGCCTTGGCTACCGCGGCTACATGATCAAGGAGTTCTTCCTCAACTACCGCCTCCACCTGTCCGACGTGACCGTCGAGACCGGTACGGGGGCGATCGAGTTTCACCGCAGCGGCGCGGAGGATTGGAGCGTATCGCTCATCGAGACCGGACCCGAGACCATGACCGGCGGCCGGCTCCGGCGCGTGCGGTCCTATCTCGGCACTGAACCGTTCTTTATGACATACGGCGACGGCGTCTCGGACGTAGACCTGACCGCACTCGCTGCCTTCCACAAGGCGCACGGCCGCCTGGCGACGCTGACCGCCGTGGCGCCGCCTGGCCGCTTCGGCGCCCTGGAACTGGAAGGAGACGCGATTCGCAATTTCCGCGAGAAGCCGGCCGGCGATGGCGCCGTGATCAATGGCGGCTTCTTCGTCCTCGACCCCCGGGTGCTCGACTATGTCGCGGGCGACGCCACCGTGTGGGAGAACGAGCCCCTGGAGCGGCTGGCGCACGAGGGGCAGCTCCACGCTTTCCGCCACACCGGGTTCTGGCAGGCGATGGACACGCTGCGCGACAAGAACCAGCTCGAGGCGCTCTGGGCAAGTAAGGCTGCCCCCTGGATGATTTGGGCATGAGCGCCGCCGTAGCGAGCGTGGCGGCATCGCGCGCCCAAAACCCCAATCCCGGCTTCTGGGCGGGTCGCCGGGTGCTGCTCACCGGCCACACCGGGTTCAAGGGTGCGTGGCTTAGCTTATGGCTCGGCCGCCTCGGCGCACGGGTCACCGGGTTCGCGTTGGTGCCGGAGACCGACCCGAGTCTGTGCGCGCTAGCCGAACTGCCCGATCGCGTCGACAGCCGGATCGGGGACGTTCGCGACCTCACCGCACTCTCCGCCTGCATGGCCGAGGCGCGGCCTGAGATCGTCCTGCACCTCGCCGCCCAGGCGCTGGTGCGGCCGTCCTATACCGACCCGGTCGGCACCTATGCCAGCAACGTCATGGGCACGGTGCACCTCCTGGAGGCGGTGCGCGCCTGTCCATCGGTGCGGGCGGTAGTGATCGTCACCAGCGACAAGGCGTACGAGAACCGCGAGTGGGTCTGGGCCTACCGCGAGGACGAGCCGATGGGCGGGCGCGATCCCTATTCCAACTCGAAGGGCTGCGCCGAGCTCGTGACCAGCGCGTACCGCGCCTCGTTCTTCGGAAACGGCGGACACCCGGCGCGGATCGCGAGCGCACGAGCCGGCAACGTCATCGGCGGCGGCGACTGGTCGCTGGATCGCCTCGTCCCGGACGTAGTGCGCGCCTTCGGCCGGGGCGAGCCGGTGGAGATCCGCGCGCCGGGCGCGGTGCGGCCCTGGCAGCACGTCTTGGAGCCGCTCTCGGGTTACCTGCGCTTGGCCGAGGTCCTCTGCGGCGCAGACGGCGCGCGCTACGCTGAAAGCTGGAACTTTGGTCCGGCCGACGCGGATTGCCAACCAGTCTCCGAGGTGGTCGCCGGCCTCGCCCGAGGCTGGGGTGCCGGAGCGACGTGGCGCCTCGCCAGCGGCACGCACCCGCATGAGGCGACCTTCCTCAAGGTCGACGCCTCGAAGGCGCGCGCGCATCTCGGCTGGGACCGGCGGCTGCGGCTCGCCGAAGCGCTGGACTGGACCGGGGCGTGGTACCGGGCCCAAGAGGAGGGCGCGGACGCGGCCGCGCTGACACTCGACCAGATCGCGCGCTACGAGGCGCTGGCAGGAGCAGAGGACCGGGCATGAGCGCAGCGATCGATACCGTTCCGGCTACCGCGAATCGAGTCTGCTGCCGTGCCTGCGGCACGCCGCTCGCGCGCACCGTGGCCGATCTCGGCCTGTCGCCGCTGGCCAATTCCTACGTGCCGCCCGCGCGGGCGGGGCAGGGGGAGATGGCCTACCCGCTCCACGCCTATGTCTGCGAGCGTTGCTGGCTGGTCCAGCTCGAGGCGTTCGAGAGCCCGGAGCACATCTTCTCTGACTACGCCTACTTCTCGGGCTTCTCGGCCGGTTGGCTGCGCCACGTGGAGCACTACGTCGCCGCCATGACCGAGCGCTTCGGACTGGGACCGCATAGCAAGGTGGTAGAGGTCGCCAGCAACGACGGCTATCTGCTGCAATACTTCATCGCTCGGGGTGTGCCGGTGCTCGGCGTCGAGCCGGCGGCCAACGTCGCGGCCGTGGCGCGCGAGAAGGGCGTGCCGAGCGAGGTCGCGTTCTTCGGCCGCGCTACCGCCGAGCGGCTGCTCGCGGAGGGACACGGCGCCGACCTGATGGCGGCCAACAACGTCCTCGCACACGTGCCCGACATCCTCGATTTCATCGCCGGCTTCCAGGTGCTGCTGAAGCGCAACGGCGCCGGCACCTTCGAGTTCCCGCACCTCCTGCGGATGATCGAGCACAACCAGTTCGACACGATCTACCACGAGCACTTCTCGTACCTGTCGCTCGGCGTGGTCTCGGGGATCCTGGAGCGGTCTGGGCTGCGGGTGTTCGATGTGGAGGAGTTGCCGACCCACGGCGGCTCGCTGCGGGTGTTCTTCTGCCACGCCGACGGCCCGCACGCGCCGACGCCGGCTGTGGCGCGGGTTCTTACCGACGAGCGAGAGGGCGGGCTGTTCTCGGCCGACGGTTACGGGAGGTTCGCCGGAGCCGTGGTCGAGATCAAATGCGCGAGCCTCGAATTCCTGATCGAGCAGCGTCGGGCGGGCAAGCGCGTCTGCGGCTACGGGGCGGCGGCCAAGGGCAACACCTTCTTGAACTATTGCGGGATCGGCCCGGAGCTGGTCGAGGCGGTGGCCGACCGCTCGCCGCATAAGCAGGGCACGCTCCTGCCCGGCAGCCGGATCCCGGTGGTCTCCCCGGCAGCGCTATTGGAGATGCGCCCGGATTACGTGCTGATCCTGCCCTGGAACCTGAAGGCCGAGATCATGCAGGAGATGGGGGCGATCCGCGCCTGGGGCGGCCGGTTCGTCACCTGCATCCCGGGCCTCGCGGTGGAGTAAGCCCGTGACGTTCGAGGAGTTGCCGCTCGCGGGCGCCTACCGGATCGGCCTCAGCCCGTACACGGACGAGCGCGGCTTCTTCGCCCGGACGGTGTGCGAGGACACGTTGGCGGCGCGCGGGCTGGTGGATCGGTTCCGGCAGTCGAGCGTGTCATTCAACCTGTGGCGTGGCACGGTGCGGGGGATGCATTACGCGTTGGCCCCGCATGCCGAGACCAAGCTCGTGCGCTGCACGATGGGGGCAATTCACGACGTGATCGTCGACTTGCGCCGGGTCTCACCGACCTACCTGCAGGCCGTCGGCGTTGAGCTGTCGGCCGAGAACCGGGCCGCGATCTACATCCCGGCGGGGTTCGCGCACGGGTTCCAGACGCTGCGCGACGAGACGGAGGTGCTCTACATGATCGACCACGCCTACGTGGCCGAGGCGGCCCGCGGCCTGCGCTGGGACGACCCGGCTCTCAACGTGGTCTGGCCGGAGCCAGTGACGGTGATCAGTGAGCGCGACCTCGCCTTCCCGGCCTGGACCGGCGCGGAGCCGGTCGTGTGAGTTCGGGCGTGCCGCGCATCGTGCTCACCGGCGCGACCGGGTTCGTTGGCGCCCACGCGATCCCGGCGCTCCAGGCCCGCGGCTTCGAGATCCACGCCCTCGGCCGCCGGCCGCCGGCCGCGGAGGTCGCCTTCCACCCGGTCGACCTGCTGGACGCGGCGTCTGTCCGAGACGTCCTCGACGCCGTTCGGGCGAGTCATCTGTTGCACTTGGCCTGGTACGCCGAACCGGGCCTGTACTGGCGCTCCGCCGTCAACCTCGACTGGGTCGCGGCGAGCCTGGCGCTGGTCCGCGCCTTCCGGGAGGCCGGCGGTATTCGGGCGGTGGCGGCGGGCACCTGCGCCGAGTACGCCTGGGGCTCCAAGCGCTTGCGCGAGGACGCGCCGTGCGCCCCCGCCACCCTGTATGGGGCCGCCAAGGACGGGACGCGGCGTATCCTGGAGGCCTATGCGGGCGAGACCGGGCTGTCCTTCGCCTGGGGGCGGCTGTTCTTCCTCTACGGACCGGGAGAGAAGCCGGGCCGGCTGGTCGGCGACGCGATCCGGGCGCTGGTCGCGGGCGCGCGCTTCGGCACCAGCACGGGCCACCAGCGCCGGGATTTCAGCCATGTGGCGGACGCGGCCGGGGCGTTCGCGGCTCTAATGGACTCGGACGTCGTGGGCCCAGTCAATGTCGGCTCGGGCGCGGCGGTGCCGGTGCGGGCGATCTTGGAGCGGATCGGCCGCCTGACCGACCGGCCGGACCTAATCGATTTCGGCGCCCGTCCGCTCGCGGACAGTGAGCCGGCCTACATAGAGGCTGACGTGAGCCGCCTGCACGGGGAGGTTGGCTTTCAGCCCCGCTTCGATCTCGACGCGGGCCTGCGCGCAACGCTCACGGCCCACAACTCTAGGCCGTAGGAAACATGTGAGGCATCCGGCGGCGCTGAGACCCACCCCGCTGGCGGCCGCGCCCCGCGCTTGCCTGAGCCGGTACCCCTGTCAGAGCACGTTTGGGTCCGGCGCTTCGCCTTGACGCGGCGGCTCCAGGAGGTCGATGAGCAGCTCCAGCACCTGCGGCGCGTCGCGACGCAGCATCGCGTAGGCCGTCCCAAGGCGATCGCTGCGGTGGCGGACGCCGAAAGCCCGCCAGGGCGCCTCGGTCGGCGCCGCCAAGGGCTCGTAGCTCAGCCCGTCACCGGCCGGCCATACCCGCTCCAACAGGTCGAGCAGGACTCGCCCGTCTTCCGCGCCATCCGCGGTTGGACCGCTCGGCTCAGCCTCCTGCCACGCACCGGGCCGCATGAGGACGAGGACTTCCGCGCGGGCGCGAGCGGCGGCCTGCCGCGCCGCGCGCAGCGGCGGCAGGGGCGCGACGTTCGTGATGACCGTCGCGCCGGCCAGCCGCCCGAGGACGTCGTGCGTGTCGTCGATCGAGGCGTTGTCGACGAGCACGACCTCGCTCGGCGCGCGTCGGCCTTCCGCGAGGGCGCGCATCAGGCGCAGGAGCCGCGCCGGCCGGCCGCCGACGACGGCGAGGACCGAGACGAGCGGGGCTGCGCTCGGCGCCAAGTTAAGCACGTCCCCGGCGGACAGGAACTCGTGCATCTCGGCAAGCGCGAGGCGGTCCTCGTCGCGCCCGGTCCCGTCTGGCGCGGGGCGGCCCCCCGCCGCCTCCCGGGCGAGCCGCGCGAGCGTCCGATCGGCGGGCCCGGTGTCGTACCCGCGCGCGGCCATCTCGGCGCGCCAGTCCGCGGTCTCGACGCCCGGGACGAGTGCCCGGGCGGTCCCGACTTTCAGATAGGGGAAGCCGGCGCGCAGGAGCTTACGCCAATTGTGCAGCGTCGCGTCGAGCCAATCCGGGGCCGGGAACAGGACCTCCGCGCGAAACCCGCTAGCGGTCGCGTAGCGGGCCAGCTGCGTCTCGTACTCGTTCACGACGTCATTCTTATGGGCGTACGACACCACGCCATCGAAGAACGCCCGGCCCACCTCGGAGGCCAGGAAGCGCCCTTTGAGCGCGAGGAAGTAGCTCTGGATGTGCCAGCCCCGGTCGGCATTGTCGGTAAGGCCGACGAGGTCGGCCTCGCTCGCGCGGATCCGAGCGACCACCCGCTCCAGCGCCTCCGGATGGGTCGGCCCGAAGACGCTGTCGTTGACGAGGTACAGGATCTTGGCGTTGAGGAGCTCGGGGTGCAGGCGCAGCACGTGGGCCCAGGCGGCGAAATCGAAACCCGCATTCGCGCGCCGGAAGGCGTGATCGACCTGGTCGAGGGCTGCACCGGTCACCACGACCTCGGCCTCGTCGCAGGCCACGATCAGGGCGCACGCGATCCCGCAACGCCGCAGGCAAGCGAGATGGTGGGCAACGTGCGGCTTGATCGCGCCGTCGCGCGCGTGCGTGACGAACAGGGCGACCTCGTCGGCGAACGCGCCGCCCTTGAGGCGGTCGATACGCGCTGTCGTGATCGGCTCCGACTCGAGGACCGCGTGCGCGTGGGGGCGCCGGCGGTCGATCAAGCCTTCCGTGATGAAGTGCTCAAGGGGATTGAGGCCGCGCCGGGCGACGTCGGGGTTGCGGGCGAGGTACCAGTCCGGATCGAAGGTTCCGCGCCAGGCCTCCCGATCCTCCTCGGCGGCGTTGGCGGCTCGACCCTCTAGGAGCCCGATCCGGCGGAAATGCTCCAGGGGGTCGTCCTGGTAGGGGCCGAGATCCGCGTTCCGCGCCCGGTACCAGGTCGGGTCGAAGCGGGTGTTCCATACGTCCCGCGGCTCGCGATCGGCGTTTGGATACCGGCCCTCGGTCCGGCCGTAGAGGAGATAGTGTCGGACGGGGTCGGCTCTCGTGGCGGCCACGTCAGGATAGCGCGCGCGGTACCAGGCGGCGTCGACGACCTCGCCCAGCGACGCCAACTCGGCTGCCGGGTTGGGTAAGCGGCCTTCTGAGCGGCCATGAGACCGGAAGTGCGCGGATGGGTCTGCACCTGCCGCCGCGACGTCGGGGTAGCGTTCTCGGTACCAGTCGGCATCGATCGACAGGTCGCGCGCCGCGCGATTGCCGGCGTCGCGGTCGTCATGGGAGCCATCTGAGCGTGGATTGTTTTCGTTCGATGCCATCGCTACCGCGCCGACGTCTCTCTGTCTGGAATGGGTGCCGTTTGTGCCCTTCGCACGAGCCAATTACTGAGCATCACCAAGCTCCGCCTCGCGGCGGGATCGCGCTCTTAGCGGCTGTGAACGGAGGAACGGAGTGTGCCAGTGGTCGGACATCGACGACGAGCATGTCGCATATGAGCGAAGATGACAAAGCGACCGGTGGCCTGAACGACGCGCGATGGCGCAGCCTGGCGGGAATGAAGGTAGATGCCTCCTTGTGAGTTTGCCTACAGTCGACCGAACCCGGAGAAGGCACCCGCCTGCACGATGCCGTGGAAATCGGCCAGCCAAGTCTCGGCATGCGCGCCAGAGCGGTCGGGGGAGTAGAAGTAGGCCACAGCCGGCGGCTTGGGACCGCCGAAGGGACGGTCGTCACGCACTACCGTCCAGAGCCGGCCCGTGCGGGTCTTGCGCTTGGCCAGGACCGGTACGGGCGTGTCGTCGAGATGCAGGCGCTCAGCCCCTCGACCATGGGCCTCGGATCCGGGTGACTAGGGGCGAAAGGGCGGTGGTCACTGCTCTGACCAAGCCGGCCAGCGTCGAGACATCGATCGGTACGCCCTCGTGGGCGAAGCGCTGGCTCTGGCGATGCAGCGGCAGGTGCAGGCCGAACTTGGCCATTATCACCTCGGCGAGGAGGTTCGGGCCCGCTCGTCCGCGCGGATCGGATGGAACCGGGCCGGAGCCTGCGCGATCGTCTCGCTGATCCTCCCTCGTCCTCGCGGTTCTCCCGCACTTTGCGTGGATCAGGTAGCAAGGAGCACGCGGCGGCGAAGCAGTGCGAAGCTGGCGCGGCCGTACATGGTACGCTTGAGCATCTTCAGCCGACTGATCTGCCCTTCAGCCTGAGCGTTGCTCCAAGACGTCGTCAGCGCCGCCCGAACCGCCGGCCCGTCCTGCGCCAAGCCAGCCGCGAAGGTCTCTAATGCCGCGACGCCGCAGGTGCGCGTCTCGGAGAGCCATCTGTCGAGTTCGCCGGCCGCATCCACCGGTCGGTCGCCATCCAGGCCGCAAGCGCGCACCAACATCGTGAACCATCGCGCCAGGTCGGCGACGCGTGCTGCCTCGGCGTCCTGCCGGATGCGAGCGAGGTCGGCTGCGGCACTGGGCGACAACGTCTTGATGGACTGAACCAAGGTCCAGGCCAGTTGCTTTTGAGAGGCGATCGGTTCTGCTCTGGGAGCCTCCGCGCTCGTCGCTCCGGTTCGCGACAGCCACTTGTGGGCGGTGCGCCGCGCCGGCACAGTGCGCCGTTCGGTGAGGTAGCGATGCACCTGCCCATGAGTTCCACCAAAGCCCTGGTCGCGGATCTCGCGCCAGAGCGCCATGGCGTTCTCGCAGCCCTCGGCCATGCGCTGCTCCAGATGAGCCAGGTAGGGGTCGAGGCGAGATGGAGCGGGCCGCTGGATCGCGCGCTCGGGGAAGCTCTCAGCCTGGGCGTACTTGCGTACGGTCGCGCGCGCCAACCCTGTAGCGCGGCTGATCGCCAGGAGGGCGGCACCTGCCAGATGACGCCGACGTACGTCCTCGTAGGCCGCAAGCCGCCGGGCACGACTGTCACGGCTCATCGTGATCTCGGCGGCGCTACGGCGGTATGCACGCAGGCGTTCCCCGGACTGGCGGCCATCACCGCTGGGTAGAGCGGGCAGCTGCCGCAGCCGGCCATGGGCTCGGCCGAGCCACTGTTCGAGCGCCTGGCGCATGTTGAGAAGGAGATGCCATCGGTCGGCGACCTAGAGAGCAGCGGGAGCGCCTGCCGCCGCCGCTCGGGCGTACTCGGTCGAGCGGTCGCGGGCGACGATCTGGATGCCAGGATGGCGCCGCAGCCAATCGGTGACGGTCGCCCCGGTTCGGTCGGGCAGCAGGTCGATCGGGCAGCAGGTCGATCGGGCATCGACGGTCGAGATCGACGAGCAGCGTGCCGTAGGTCCGTCCTTTGCGGATGGCCCCATCGTCGATGCCCACGGCTCGCGGCCGATCCACGCTCGGCAGCGGCAGACGGCGCACGAGACGCAAGATCGTATCGGAGCCGGTCTGCATCCCCAGATGGCTGGTCAGGCGCGCACCGGCCTCACCCCCTGCCGCAATCCCGATCCGAGTCTGGGCCTGCGCGAGGCGGCGCGTCCGGCGTGCTCGCGGCGGCATCAGCTGCGGGAGTGGCTCAGCGAAGGTGCGACGGCGGAAGGCACTATCATGGCAGTAGAAGCGTCGGACGCGCAGGCGCAGCGTCATGGGCTGACCAATGCTCGGCAGATCGGCCGGACGGAGTCCATAGCGGCTGTGAACGGCAGAGCTGGTCGTGTCACAGGTTGGGCAACGGCCATGCACACGCCGCGCATGGGCGAAGACGACAAGACGACCGTCGCTACGGATGACGCGCTCGATGGTACAGCCCGGCAGGGATGAGGACAGGATCATCCGCCTGGTGAACCAGCCTGTGCCATCCCCGTCACCGCGACCGTTCCACGCAAAGTGCGGGAGAACCACGAGTTCGAGTCAACCTCAGCCTTTGGAGGCGTCGCGCTGGACGGGCAACGACGTATCCAGGTTGGCTTAATCCGGTTAAGGGGGATAAACGTCGCGCCTCAGCCACTCTCACTGGAAGTGCGATGCGCTACAGCCTCCTCGATTTGCTCGCATCACCGGACACGGGTGCCCCGTTCGTTCTCGTCGGCGCAACTGAGGCGGAAGTTCCTTTCATCGGACCGTATGGCAAGCTGGGGAGCCGCGTGAGTCGCCCGGGCGTGCCGGTTGGGCCAGCATTGGAAGGAGAGGCGGGGGCATTCTACACCTCCTTTTTGGCGCGGCATGAGACCGCCCCGGATGCCCCGGAGCGAAGCCGTCAGACAATCGTCATCGACGGGCTCCTCGTCGCCACCGATACGGGCATGTGGTACCCGATCGTCGACACGATCCCGGAGCTACTGCCTCCGTCCCTGCGCGACTGGCAAAGCCACCACGATTTTCTTGATCAAGTTATCGCTCCGCGCATCCCGGCGGAGCTTGTCGTCGCTTTGCGTCAGGCGGTCGCCGGTATCGACGCCAGTGGCCGCCGCGGGGACAACCACAAGACGTCCGAGATCGGATTGCTCGACAAGGTCGAGGACAAGGCGAACTTCCTAGCGCCAGGGTTGCTGTCGCCATTCAACCCAAACATCTACAATCATCCGGCCGATCTCATACGAGGCTTCGGTAATTGCCTGCCGTTCCTACAATTGCAACACGGCCATCGAGTGCTCGACTCCGGATGCGGGTATGGCTGGACCACTGAGTGGTTGATGAATCTCGGCATTGATGCCGTCGGCATCGACATCTCGCGCGTCTACCCCGATGTCGGACGTCGACGGATGGGCCCGAACAATCAGCCCCACCTTGTGGTCGGCGACTCGGAGAATCTGCCGTTCCGCGCGGGGGTCTTCGACGCCGTACTGTGCTTCGACGCGTTCCATCACATACCGGACCGGCCGGCCGCTATGCGATGCTACGAGCGCGCCCTAAAAGATCCGGGCCGAATCGTGCTTCTTGAGCCAGGTGGGCAGCATGAAACCGACGAGGTGTCGGTCAACGTGATGGACACCTACGGTATCATGGAAGTCGGCATGGAGCTTGCCGACGTGCAGGGCTATATCGACGGGATCGAGACCTTTCGGGCCGCCCGGCAGATATTCCTGACGCCGCATCTCAGCGATGATCCGCGCATGTCGGTCCCGATCTCGGAGCTGCGCGATCGTAGCTATATTGGTTGGGGCATGTTTCTCATCGAGAAAGATGCTGCTGCCGCAGTTCAAGCGCGATCGTTGGCAACCGTGGCGCAGGCGCAGTCAGCGACCCAACAAACGAACGGTCTCGGCCGCTTGCTGGGCCGTGTGCTGAAACGCTGAGGCACGTTCTGACGAAGTGGATGTCGGCTTGACGCAGGCGATTGATCCTGAACACCATTTCCGAGCCGAGCTTGCTGCGGGGAAGGTGTAACGATGGACGGTCGAGGTCAGACCATTTTCGTGGCGGGCCATCGGGGGATGGTGGGCTCGGCGATCGTGCGTCGCCTGCGTGAGCTCGGTCACGAGCGGATCCTCACGGCCGACCGCCGGACCCTCGACCTCTTGGATCAGGCGGCGGTCCGGCGCTTCTTCGCCGAGAACCGCATCGATCAGGTCTACCTCGCCGCCGCCCGCGTCGGCGGCATCCACGCCAACAACACCTACCCGGCCGAGTTCATCCACGAGAACCTGCTGATCCAGTCGAACCTGATCGACGCCGCGCACACGCACGATGTCGACCGGCTGCTGTTCCTCGGCTCGTCCTGCATCTACCCGAAGCTCGCCCCGCAGCCGATGCGCGAGGACGCCCTGCTCACCGGGCTGCTCGAGCCGACCAACGAGCCCTACGCGATCGCCAAGATCGCGGGGATCAAGATGTGCGAGAGCTACAATCGCCAGTACGGGCGCCGCTATCGCAGCGTCATGCCGACCAACCTCTACGGGCCGAACGACAACTTCCATCCCGAGAACGCCCACGTGCTGCCGGCGCTGATGCGCCGCTTCCACGAGGCGAAGCAGGAGGGTCTGGCGAAGGTCACGGTCTGGGGCACCGGCCGCGCGATGCGCGAGTTCCTGCACGTCGACGACATGGCGCGGGCCAGCGTCTACGTGATGGAG
>NZ_BBUX01000104.1:0-15706 GCF_000974725.1 Methylobacterium sp. ME121 | reverse complement strand
GGCCCGGCGGGCGCCGGGTCGCCGGCCGGGCGATAGCCCTTGCCGGTCTTCTCCCGCACCAGCCGGTCGCGCTCGGCCTGCGCCGCCTGCGCGCTCGGGAAGAGCTTGGTCTTGGACTGCCCCTGCGTGCCGATCCGCCCGAATCTCACGATGAGAACGCTGTCCTCGGTTCCGGCCTCCCAGAACTTCGCCGATGATCCCGCCGTCAGCTCGTAACGCTGCATGCAGTCCTCTCCCGGTGGCGCGGCGGTAAAATTTTCCTTGTCGGGTCTCAGGTCAACCCGTAGCGGGCGAGCCGCGCGGCCACCCGCGCCTCGCGGGCCAGGGCCTCGGCCTGATCGGCCGGGCGCGCGCGCTGGCGCATCCAGGCCAGGGCCTCGACCTCGGCCCGGGCGGCGCCGAGGCCGCTCCGGCGCAGGATCGCGACGGCGATGCGCTCGCGCTCCCGGGGCGGGAACCACGCGAACGCCATCCGCAGGGACGGCAGCGCCCGCAGGAAGTCGTCGTCGCCCCAGGCCGCCACCAGCCCCTCGACGGACGCCAGGGTGGCGTCGGCGGCGATCTCCTCGCGGGCGAGGGCGAACAGGCCGGCGAGGAAGTCGCCGAGCGTCGCGGGCAGGCCGAAGCGGCGCAGCCGGGCGAGGGCGGCCTCCGGGTCCGATCCGGCCGCGCCGCAGGCGACCCGGAAGCCGAGCGCCGCCCCCGCGAGGGCCGGGGGCGTCTCCGGGTCGGCGAGGCGCCGGCCGAGCATGGCGGCGAAGGGCGCGCGCAGGTCGTCGAGGCCCGGCACCTCCGCGCCGGCCTCGCGGAACAGGTCGCGGCAGGCGAGGACCAGGGGGATGGCGCCGAGCCCCGCGCGCGGCTCGCGGATGCCCTCGAGAACGAAGAGCGCCCGGGCCGCCAGGACGGCGCAGAGGCGGGCGAGGGCCGGCCGCGCCGGCGCGAAGGCGTCGCCGAACCGGTACAGCCGCACGATCCCGGCCCCGGCGGCGCCCAGGGCCGCGGCGTCGTGCGCCGCCGCGATGCCCGCACTGAGGCGGGCCAGCAGCTCGCCCTCCAGGGTGAGGCCGGCGAACAGCGCGTCGGACAGGGCCCGGGTGAGGACGTCGAGGGCGTCGGGCGCCGCCTCGACCCGGGCGGTGATCCGGGCGGAGGCGGCCATCTCCAGGGTCCCGCCCCAGAGCGAGGCCTCGATCAGGGCGCCGAGCCAGTGCGGGTGGCGCGCGAGCGTGAAGCGCTCCCGCGGCAGGCCGGGCTCGGCCCGGTCCGGCCCCTCGCGGGCGATCCCCGGCAGCCCGAGCAGCACCAGCCGGTGCAGCAGGTGCGCCCGCGCCCGGTCGGCCGGCTCGGCCCAGTCGAGGTCGACGTGGCGGCGCACAGGCCCCGGCTCCAGGTCGGCGGCGCGCAGGCGCTCGGCGACGTCGGCCACGAGGGGCGGCTGCCGGGTGCCGGGGGCGAGGCGTCCCTCGCGCCGGCCGGTGAGCGCACGGAGCATCGCGGCGAGCGCGGGGTGGCCGGGCGCGGCGCCGCCGGCCGCCCAGGCGGGCGGGCGGTCGAGGGCGTCCTTCACCAGGGCGGCGAGGGCCGCGTCGATCAGGTCGGCGCGCAGGATCGCGGGATGGGCGCGCAGCCGGGCGAGGGCCTCGGCGTGGACCCGCCAGGCGACGCGGTCGGCGGTGGAGACGACCTGCCCGGCCTCGCGCAGGGCCGCGGTGATCGCCGTCATCGCCCAGTCGGCCGCGGGGGCGAGGCCGGCGGAGGCGACGCGCTCGTAGTAGCCCGGCGCCGGCATGCCGGCCGCGTAGCCCGAGAACCGGTCGAGCCGGGGATAGGCGTAGGGCACCACGTAGCTGCCGGTGCGCAGGTCCGGCCCCGGCGGCGCCGGCTCGGGCCGGGTCCCGTCCGCCCGCGCGGCGTGGCGCCGGACGGCGTCCGCGTGCCAGCCGCCGCAGACGAGGACGACCGGCCGGTCGCCGGCCGCCCGCAGGGCGTGGGCCGCGTAGGCGCCCATGAAGCGCTCGCGGGCCTCCTCGGCGGGATCGTCCGTGCCCGGCGGGCGCAGCAGGGCGAAGTAGCGGTCGAGCCGGGCCGGCAGCTCCGCCTCGGGCGCCGCCTCCGCGAGGACGTCCCAGAGGGCGTCCTGGTCGGCGACGCCGAGGGCGGCGGCGAGCGCCCGCTCGGCCGCCTCCGCGCGGGCCCCGTGCGGGTCGGCGTAGCGGTTGGCGCGGCGCCCGAAGGCCGGATCCCAGGCCGGCAGGTCGCAGAACAGCGTCTCGGCGCCCACCGCCCGGCCCGCCTCCAGGGCCTGCCATTCCGGCGAGAAGGCGCAGAACGGCGTGTAGGAGGCGGCGCTGCCCGCCGCGTCGGCCCGGAACGAGAAGATCGCCACCGGCAGGTCGTGGCCGAGGGCGAGGTCGGGCAGGTGCGGGTTGAAGTCGACCGGCCCCTCGATCAGCACGCAGGCCGGCCGCAGGGCCGCGATCGTGCGCCGGACGAGCCCGGCGCAGGCCGGGGAATGGTGGCGCACGCCGATGACGGTCAGGCGGCCGGGATCCGGCGCGGGACCGCTCATTGCGGGGTTCATTGCGGGGTGAGGAGGTGCCGCGCCGCGTAGAACGCGCGCCACGCCGCGCCGGAGCGGCGGCTGACGCGCTGGTCGAGGTAGCGGCGCAGGCGGGCGAGATCCTCGGCGTCGTCCTTGGCGGCGGTGCCGGCGAGGCAGGCGACGATGTCCTCCGGCTGGCCGGCGTCGCCCCGCAGAAAGTGGGCCTTCACGCCGATGGCGTGGGCGACGCTGACCGCCTCCGCGGTGCTCATCACGGACGAGAGCCGCTCCATGCCGGTGCCCTCCGTGTCCACGGCCTCACGCAGCTCCCGGAAGCAGGTCACGAGCAGTTCGAGCACCTCCGGATCCGGGCCGCGGGGCACGCCGGAGCGGGCGAGCAGCGCGGTGGCCTCGCGCTGCACCAGGGCGAGCTCGGCCTCGAGATCGGCGATCGGGAACACGGTCTCGAAGCCGAACCGGCGCTTGAGGGCCGCCGACATCTCGTTGACGCCCCGGTCGCGGGTGTTGGCCGTGGCGATCAGGTTGAAGCCCTCCCGGGCGTAGACCATCCCGTCCGCGCCGGTGAGTTCGGGCACGGAGAGCACCCGGTCGGACAGGACCGAGAGCAGGCTGTCCTGCACCTCCAGCGGGCAGCGGGTCAGCTCCTCGAAGCGGACGATCCGCCCCTCGCTGAGGCCGGTGTGGAGGGCGCCCGGCACCAGGGCGCGCGGGCTCGGCCCCTCGGCGACGAGCAGCGCGTAGTTCCAGCCGTAGCGGATCTGGTCCTCGGTCAGCGACGCGCCGCCCTGGATCGTCAGGGTCGAGCACCCGCTGATCGCGGCCGCGAGGAGTTCCGAGAGCAGGCTCTTGGCGGTCCCGGGCTCGCCGATCAGCAGGAGGGCGCGGGAGGTGGCGAGGGTGACCATGGCCCGCTCCACCAGGGCCGGGGCGCAGACCACCTTGGCGGGGGTCGCGCCGTCGCCGCAGATGAAGCGCCGGACGGCCTGGAGCGAGAGCTGCCAGCCGGGCGGCCGCGGCGCCGTATCCTCGGCGCGCAGGCGCGCGAGCTCCGCGGCGTGGACGGCCTCGGCCGGGGGTCTCTGACGCGCCTCGCGATCGCCGCCCGCCCGCACCGCCTTCGCCATGCACCCGCCCCTGCCGTCGCGCCGACTCGGTCGACGTGTCCTGCGATCGGCAGATCATGCCCCGGCACGCGCGGGTCTCTCAAGCGGTTCCGCCTATCCGCGATCCCGTCGCCAAGCATTGGCGGCCCGGCCGCGGGCATTCACCGGTCCGGGCGATCCGGCGGACGATCAGGATCGGGCTAGTCCCGAAGACGGCCTACATCGACACCAAGCACAGCGTCAGGATCGCGACCTCGAAGACGATCCATCCGCCGAAGACGACGACCAGCTCCCAATCGGTTCTCTCTCCAGTCTTAGCCAAAGCGTACATGTTCGACCTCCTCGCGGAGCCCGATAGGCCGCAAGCGAATTCAGTCACAATGATGAAATGCAACGCGAATGAATATCTAAACAGGTTCTGCAACGGATTGCAATTGTGCGTGCCCGCGCGAGCGCGAACATAAATCAATACATCGCCATAGAAATGCGCCCCCGCCCGCTTCGACGCGGAATTATCGCATCGCAGCAAGTATTGTCCCGCAACGCGCCGCCCGCGCCGGACCGATCCCGGTGGCGTGAACGGGATCCGTCCGGCCGCGTTGCCCCGATACGCCCGAAGAGGCGGCCTGGGGAAACGTTCGAGGGTTCGCACATGAAGACGTTGATCAGCCTGACCGTCGCCGGCCTCCTGGCAACGGGCGCGGCCGCCACGGCCGCGGAGAATACCGGTCCCCGGATGCAGGGCTCGCCCAACGCGGCCGGCTACACGGGCAAGGGCGAGACGGGCAAGGGCGAGACGGGCAAGGGCGAGACGGGCAAGGGCGAGACGACGGGCACCACGACCGGATCTCCGGGCTCGGAGATGCCGAAGCAGGATGGCCGGATGAAGGGGCCGCCGAACGCGGCCGGCTTCCAGCCGGGCGGCAGCGACGCCGGCTCGGCCGGAGCCTCGGGCCGTCGCTGATCAGGTCCTGGCCCCGGCGTCGCGATCGATGCCGGGTCCCGGCATCGATCGGCCTGGACGGCGGCCGAACGGGCTGCGCAACGCGGAAAGCCCCCGGAGACACGGCGCGCGCAACGACATCCCCGCCACGGTGACGGCGATCGAGCGCGGAGATGTGATGGCCCGGGTCGAGGTGGAGCCGGTCGGCACCGCCCACCGCGTGGCCCCGGTCATGAGGGTCGACTCGCTGGAAGAGCCGGACCGCCCCAGGAGGGCGACACCGTCCACGCGCTCGCCGAGGCGGTGCGCGCTGCTGGTGAAGCCGCAGCCGCCGGGCGCGGGGCCGCCGTCACCCCGCCGTCATCCCGTCGTCATCGGGCTGGCCTAGGGCGGCGCCTCCCGCCCACCCGACCGGCTGCGCTCACCCGATGGATTGGTTCGACTTGCCCGAAGACACCCGCCCGTCATCGCCTGCCGACGAGAGCCGGATGCGGCTCTACATCGCCGTGGGGCTGATCGGCATCGGGGCCCTCGGGATGGTCGGCGGGATGCTGCAGATCCTCCCCGCCTGACGAAGGGCGCGGCGGCGGCGCGGGCGCCGTCAGGCCGCACGGTCCGTCAGCGGCTCGGCCCCGACCGCGCTCCGGACGGCGGGTCCGGCGCGCCCGAACCGCGCGTAGAGCGCGGGCAGCACCACCAGGGTCAGGAGCGTCGCGCTGATCAGGCCGCCGATCACCACGGTGGCGAGCGGCCGCTGCACCTCGGCGCCGGTGCCGGTGGCGAGCGCCATCGGCACGAAGCCCAGGGAGGCGACCAGCGCGGTCATCGCCACCGGCCGCAGCCGGGTGAGGGCGCCCTCGCGGATCGCCGCCCGCAGCGGCCGCCCCTCGGCGACGAGCTGCTTGATGAAGGTCAGCATCACGAGGCCGTTCAGGACCGCGACGCCCGAGAGGGCGATGAAGCCCACCGCGGCCGGCACCGAGAGCGGCATCCCCCGCAGCCACAGGGCCGCGAGGCCGCCGGTGAGCGCCAGCGGCACCGCGCTGAACACCAGGAGCGCGTCCCGCGCGCTGCCCAGCGCCGAGGTGAGCAGCAGGAAGATCAGGAAGAAGCACACCGGCACCACCACGGTGAGCCGCGCCTGAGCCGAGGCGAGGTTCTCGAACTGGCCGCCCCAGGTCACGGAGGCGCCCGGCGGCAGGGTCACCTGCGCGGCGACCTTCCCCTGCGCCTCCGCCACCAGCGAGCCGATGTCGCGCCCGCGGACATTGGCGGTGACCACGACCCGGCGCCGGCCGTTCTCGCGGCTGATCTGGTTCGGGCCCTCGCTCACCGAGAACTGCGCCACCTGCCGCAGGAGCACGGAGGCGGCCCGGCCGTTCGCGCCCGGGGGGAGGGGGACGGGCAGGTTCTCCAGGGCCTCCCGGTCCTCGCGGACCTGGTCGGTCAGGCGCACGACGATCGGCACGCGCCGGTCGCCCTCGAACACGACCCCGGCGTCCCGGCCGCCCATGGCGGCGCCGATCACGTCCTGGATCGCCCCCGTGCTGAGGCCGAGCCGGGCCGCCTCGGTCCGGTCGATCCGGATCTCGAAGACCGGCAGGCCGGCGATCTGCTCGACCTTCACGTCGTCGGCCCCCGGGATCCCGCGCAGGATCGCGGCGATCCTGTTGGCGGTCTCCAGCATCGGCTCGAAGGCGTCGCCGAACACCTTCACGGCGAGGTCGCCCCGGGTCCCGGCGAGCAGCTCGTTGAAGCGCAGCTGGATCGGCTGGGAGAACTCGTAGACGTTGCCGGCGAGCTCGCTCAAGGACGCCTCGATCTGCTCCTGCAGTTCGGCCTTCGACAGGCCCGGGTCAGGCCACTCGGCCTGCGGCTTCAGCATCACGAAGGTGTCGGAGGAATTCGGCGGCATCGGGTCGGTGGCGACCTCGGCGGTGCCGGTCTTCGAGAACACGTAGGCGACCTGCGGGAACTTGGCGATCACCCGCTCCACCTTGAGCTGCATCGCCTGCGACTGGGTGAGGGAGGTGGACGGGATCCGGGTGGCGTTGAGGGCGATGCTCTTCTCGTCGAGCTGCGGGATGAACTCGGTCCCGAGCCGGGTGGCGAGCAGGCCGGCGCCCGCGAGGAGGAGCAGCGCCGCCCCGACGAACGGGGTGGGCGTCCGGATCGCCGCGGCGAGGACGGGCCGGTAGACCGCCTTCAGGCCCCGGACGAGGGGGTTCTCCGCCTCGGTGACCCGGCCGGTGAGGGCGACGGCGATCAGGGCCGGCACGAAGGTCAGCGAAAGCACGAAGGCCGCCGCCAGGGCGAGGATGACGGTCAGCGCCATCGGCTGGAACATCTTGCCCTCGACCCCCGTGAAGGTCAGGAGCGGGACGTAGACCAGCATGATGATCGCCTGCCCGTAGAGGGACGGCTTGATCATCTCCTCGGCCGAGTCCCGCACCGTCTCCAGGCGCTCCTCCAGCACGAGCGGCCGCCCGATCTTGCGCTGCCGCTCGGCGAGGTGGCGGAGCGCGTTCTCCGTGATGATCACCGCCCCGTCGACGATGAGCCCGAAATCCAGCGCTCCGAGGCTCATCAGGTTGGCCGAGATCCTGCCCTCGACCATGCCGGTCACGGTCATCAGCATGGCGACCGGGATGACCAGCGCGGCGATCAGCGCCGCCCGGATGTTGCCGAGCAGCAGGAACAGGACGACGATCACGAGGGCCGCGCCCTCCGCGAGGTTCCGGCCCACCGTGCGGATCGTGGCCTCGACGAGCCGCGTCCGGTCGAGGACGGTCTGGACGACGATGCCGGGGGGCAGGGCCCGCCGGATCTGGTCCATGCGGGCGTCGACGGCGGCCGACACCGTGCGGCTGTTCTCGCCGATCCGCATCAGGGCGGTGCCGATCACGGTCTCCTGCCCGTTCTCGCTCGCCGAGCCGGTGCGCAGGTCGCGCCCGATCCGCACCGTGGCGACGTCGCGGATCCGCACCGGCACGCCGCCGCGGCTGGCCACCACGACGTCGGCGATCGCCTCCGGGCTCTCCAGGCGGCCGGCGGCGCGGACCACGTAGCTCTCGCCGTTATCCTCCAGGTAGCGGGCGCCCTGGTTGGAATTGTTGGCCTGGAGCGCCCGGGCGACGTCCGCGAACGAGAGGTCGAGGGCGGTCAGCTTCGTGGGGTCCGGCTGGACGTGGTACTGCTTCTCGAAGCCGCCGATCCCGTCGACGCCGGCGACGCCCGGGACGGACTTGATCTGCGGCCGCACGATCCAGTCCTGCACCGTGCGCAGGTAGGCGACCTGCTCCAGCTCCGTCCTGAGCGCCTGGCCCTCCGGGGTCCGGTAGCTCCCGTCCGGCTGCCAGCCCGGCCGGCCCGCCGGCACGGTCGCGCGCTCAGGCAGCGGCGCGTACTGGACGGACCACATGTAGATCTCGCCGAGGCCCGTGGAGATCGGGCCCATCCGCGGCTCGACCCCGGAGGGCAGGTCCTCCCGCACCTGGGCGATGCGCTCGGCGACCTGCTGGCGGGCGAAGTAGATGTCGAGGGACTCGGCGAAGACCGCGGTGATCTGCGAGAAGCCGTTGCGCGAGAGCGAGCGGGTGTACTCGAGGCCCTTGATGCCGGCGAGGGCCGTCTCGACCGGGTAGGTGACCTGCCGCTCGACGTCGGCCGGCGACAGGGACGGGGCCAGGGTGTTGATCTGGACCTGGTTGTTGGTGATGTCGGGCACCGCGTCGATGGGCAGCCGCGTGAGCGCGGCGGCGCCGAACCCCGAGGCCAGCAGCACGAGGAGCAGCACCAGCCAGCGCTGGCGGACCGAGACGGCGAGGATGCGGCTGATCATCGTCCGTCTCCTCAGTGGTCGTGGCCGGCGTCGGCCTTGCCGAGCTCGGCCTTCAGCAGGAACGCGTTGCCGACCGCGATCTCGGCGCCGGGCTCGAGCCCGGCGGTGACCTCGTAGGCCTCGTCGTCGGACCGGCCGAGGGTGACCGGCCGCTTCTCGAACCCCTCGGCCGTGCGCACGAAGACGGCGCTCCGGCCCTCGATGGTCTGGACGGCCGCCTTGGGGATCCGGACCGGGACCGCGTCCTGCGCGATCTCGACTTCGGCGGTCACGAAGGTGCCGGGCCGCCACGCGAGGTCGGGATTCGGCAGGGCGACCACCACGCGGGCCGAGCGCGTGTCGGGGTTGAGGAAGGGGCTGACGAAGATCACCCGGCCCTCGGCCCGGCGCTCCGCCTCGCCCGTCCGGCCGGGCGTGACCGTCACGCGGGCGCCCTCCCGCACCTGGGCGAGGTCGAGGGTCGGCACCGACAGCTCGATCCAGACCGTGGAGAGGTCGGCCACCGTGTAGAGGTCGGCCGGATCGCCCTCCTTGCCGACCGCCGTTCCGACATCGACCTTGCGCTCGACGATGCGCCCGGCGAGCGGCGCCCGCAGGGGGTAGCGGCGCAGGGTCGACTGGTTCGGCGTGGCCTCGTCGCGCTTCTGCGCGGCCGCCACCTCGGCGGCGTCGAGGCCGAGCGCCGACAGCTTCTGGCGGGCGAGGTCGACCCGGAGCCGGTTCTCCAGATAGGCGGCGCGGGCGGTCTCGAAGGCCGCCTCCGAGGCGCTGCGCGAGGCGAGCAGCTTCTGCTGGCGCTCGAAGTTGATCGTCTGCAGCTCGGCCTGGACCTGGGCGGTGAGGTACTCGCTCTTGGCGTCGGCGACCTCGCGGCTGTCGAGGATGGCGACGACCTCGTTCGTCTGCACGGCGTCGCCGAGGCGCTTGCGCATCTCGGCCACGGTCCCGACCACCCGGGCCGGGACCCGGGCGATCCGGTCGGTGTCGGGCGTGATCGTGCCGGGGACGAGGAGGTGGCGCGCCAGCGTGCCGCCCCCGACCGTCCGCGTGACGATGTCCTGGCCGGCGACTTGGTCGGGCCGCATCCGGATCGTGCCCCGCTCGTGGGCCTCGTCGGCGCCGTGCGCGTGGCCGTGCGCGTGGTCGTGCGCGTGGCCGTGGTCGGCGTGATCGTCGCCCGCGTGCGGATCGGGCGCGGCCTCCGGCCGGCCCGGCGCGGCGGCCGCGGCGCGATGATCGGGATCGTCGGCCGGAGGGCGGGCGAGCCCGGCGGCCGCGAGGGTCTGCCGGAGACGGTCGGGCAGGGTGGGGACGGCGGGAACGGCGGAGCCGAGGGCGAAGCCGGCGGCCAGAAGTGCCGCGGCGGCGGCCACGGACGGGACGATGCGCATGGGGAAGCTGCTCGGCCGGGACGGCGGGGTGCCGCGCGCGGCGGTCCCGGGAGGTCCCGTTCAGGTGACACGTGAGGGCGAACCCGGAGCCTGTTCGGAATCCGGGCGGAGCGCCGCCCGCGGGCGGCGTCAGCTCAGGCGCGCGGGGGCCGCGGCAGCCGGTCGGGACTCACGGAGGGGCGGCCCTGGGCGAGGGCGCCCGGCCGCAACCGGCCCGGGGCGGCCGGGGGCGCGATCTCGGTCGCCTCCAGGCGGGCCGCCTGATGGCAGCCGCAATGGAGGTGCTCCGAGAGGCCGGGATCGACGGTCGCGGGGGCCGCCGGCGCGTCGAGGGCCGGGCCCTGGCTCCGGTCGTGATGGCCGCCCGCGTGGAAGGCGAGATCCGCCGCGAGGCCGACGCCCGGGGCGGCGACGGTCAGCGCCAGGACGAGCGCGAGCGTGCGGGCGACGAGCGCCCACCAGCGCCGCGCCCCGGCCGGGCGCCTATGCCGAACCTCGAAGGTCATCGCGGCCCTTATGGTCCATCCGACGCCGGGGGCACAAGGTCCGGGTTCCGGCCCCGGACCCGCTCAGGCCGCCAGCTTGAGGACCCACTGGTAGAAGTCGGTCCAGGTCTCGGCCTGGGCCGGCGGCTCCGCGGCCGTGGACCGGGCGGGCTCGGCCGCAGCCTGGGCGCGGACATCCCGGGGGGCGCAGCCGAACTCGGCGCGGAAGGCCTGGGTGAAGTGCGCGGGGCTCTCGAAGCGCCAGCGATACGCCACCTCGGAGATGCGGGCGAAGCGCCCGTCGCCGGCGGCGAGGTCGCGATAGGCGCGGGCGAGCCGGCGCTGCCGGATGTAGCCGGACACGCCGCCGAGGGGGACGAACAGCCGGTAGAGGGCGCTGCGCGAGACGCCGAACCGCAGCCCGATCGTCTCGGCGGACAGGTCCGCGGAGGCGAGCTCGGCCTCGACGAAGCGCCGGATCGCGACGAGCAGCGGCGCCCGCTCGGGCGGCTGCGTGCCGCCCTCGTCCTGCGGCAGGCCCAGGGTCGCCGCCCCGAGCAGCGCGGCCGTGGCCTCGGCCGCCGCCGCGGCCTCCGGCTCCGAGAACCCCGTCGCGTGCGCGCTCAGGGAGCGCAGGTGGTCGTTGAGCATCCGGCCGAACGGGGTCGCGCCCCGGATCACCGACCCGTGCAGGGCGTCGAGGGCGCTCTGCCGGGCTCCGAAGAGCGGGCGCGGCAGCACCACCGTGATCGCCTCGTAATCCGTGGAGGCCGCGGAGAGCGGCTGCGACAGGTCGAACAGGCAGATGTCGCCGGGGGCGCAGTCCCGCTCCCGGCCGCCGATCGTGACCCTCGACTGCCCGGAGACGCGCATGTGGGCGACGATGTGATCGACGCCCATCCGGGCGGTCAGGGCCCGCGCGCGCACGAACTCGAGCCCGGAGGCGCGGGCGCTGCAGACGATCGCGGTGCCGAGGTGCCGGACCCGGGACTGCCCGCGGAAATCGGACAGGTCCTCCCGGCGGATCGTGAAATCCCAGAACGGCGCGACGGCGTCGCGCCAGTCGTCGGCCTGACGAGGGCCCGGGCTCTCGCCCGTGAGCTCCAGGATCGGTTTCGGTCGCATCGCCCGTGTCGGTCCCGACCGGGCGCGGCCCGGTCACGCCGACAGTATGGCGATTCTGCCTGCCCAGAAAAGTGGCACTCCGTTCCAATCACCGGACTCTGGGCCGCGCCCCGTCCCGGCGGGGTCGGCAAGGGCCCGGCAAGGGATCGGCAAGGGCCCGGAAACAGAACGTCCCGCAGGCCGGGTGGCCGCGGGACGGAGAGTTGCACGGTTGTGAGGATCGAGGGCTTCGATCCTGACGGTTAACCGACCGTTACCGGCCGCTCGGGGCCGCGCCGCTGCCGGTGGCGCCGTTGCCGGTGCTGTTGTCGCCCGCGGGAGCGCCGGGGGACGAGGTGTTGCCGTTGGGGGTGCTCTGCGCGGCGGCCATCCCGGCGCTCCCGGCGACGAGGGCGAGGGCGAGCAGGGCGGACTGGACGGTGCGGCTGGTCATGGCTCTCCTTGTATCCCGATCGGGTTCTCGACGTGGGTTCTCGCCGTGCCGGCTCGTGCCGGCGTTGGCTGGAGAACCGCCGCCCGGCGCCCCCGTTCCCGCCGGGGCAGAGCCGGCGCGAATCGGCCGCAGCCGCCGACGGCCGTTCGTCGGGAACACCCGCGACTCCCCCGAGCTTGTCCGAGGGTCGAGACCGGGGGCGTGGCGTGAAGGTGTTCCGGATCATGCAGGCGGCGACGGGCGCGGTTCTCTGGAGCGGCGCTGCGCTCGATCCCCTGGCGGCCCTCGACGCGATGGCGCGCGCCGCCGGCTTCCGCGACCGCACCCGGATCCCGGACCACCTGCGGGCCGGCGGCCTCCACGTCGAGGAACTGCGGGCCTGATCCCGCCGCGCCGGCGGACCCATCCGGAGGGAGACCATGACCAAGCTGTTCATCGCGCAGGTGCGCGACGGGGGCGGCGAGCGGCCGCTCGTGACGGTCCGGGCCGAGGCCGAGGGCGAGGCGCGCCTGTTCCTGTCGGCCGCCTATCCGGAGGCCGAGATCGCCCACGTCGCCGAGCCCGGCGACTGGACGAGCGACGCCGATACCGGATCCCGGGCCGGGGACATCCGCGAGCATCCCGGCGTCGCCTGGCAGGCCCCGTCCAGCCTGGCGGGCTGAGACGCGTCCCCCGGGCCGCCCAGCCCGTCCCGGCCGCCTGAACCGGTGTGGACCGGGGAGAAGTGGCGAGAAGCGGGGAGAACCGGGTGGTGCGGACAATTGGAGCGACGCCGTTCACGCGTCCCTAGGGGCGCCGCACCGAAGGTGCCGCATGCGTTCCGCCGATCCGACCCCGCGCCTGTTCGCGGCCGCGGCCGCCCTCACCGGCACCGGGATCCTGATGTGCCGGACCGAGCCGTCCCGGGACGGGATCCTGATCGGCCTGTTCTGCCTCGGGCTCTGGGCCCTCGGGACCCTCGCGGCCCGGTCGGAGCGCCCGGTGCGGCCCGCGCCGGCGAGGCGGCCCATCGTGCTGGAGGCGGTCGTCGTCGAGACACCCCGGTCCCCCCCGGAGCTTCTGCCCGCACCGCGTCCCGCGGCGGCCCGGGACCGCGCCCCGGCGGGATTCGCCCGGCTGCCGGAGGTTCCGACGCACCGGCAGCGCGTGGTCGAGCGCTCCACGCGCAGGCGCGGCTAGCCGCGGTCGAACACGCCCCGCTGGGGGTGTCGGCCACGGTCGCGAGCTTCTGCCGCACCGCCGATCCCGGTCTCCCCGCGTTGCCCGCAGCCACTCAGGAGATCAGCATGGCCGACAAGTCCGCCGACACGTCAAACGTGACGACCTACACGGTGAAGCAGGCCCTGGCCGCGAAGGTGGCCGACCACATCGAGATCGCGGTCGAGGCGCAGGACGGCACGAAGCTCAAGCTCGTCGCGACCGCCGACCAGCTCGACGCGCTCGTGGGCGACCTGGAGACGATCCTGGACGCCGACGACGCGGAGGGCGAGGCGGCCTGAGCGGAGCGCGGGCGGCTCCGACCGCCGGACGACGGCCGCCCGCGCACGCCGCGCGGGCGGCCCACGGGGGCGCTCGGGGCAAACGCGTGAGGCACCACCGCGCGAGGCACCACCGCGCGAGGCACAGCGCGAGATCGCCCCGGGCCGGACGAATCTGGTATGGATCGCGCTCGACGCGTCGAACCGAGGAGGGCCGGATGTTTCGCGGCGTGCCCGCCATCCGAACCGGCACAGGGCCGGCCCCGTGACCGGACGGGACATCGCGATGGCTCCGCCCGGGACCACCGCGCCCTACCGGCTGCAATGCATGATCCACCGCGAGAGCGCTGGCGGCATCATCATCCACGACGAGCAGATTGCCGGCCCCCTCGAGGAGGCGGCGGTCGCCGCCGCGAAGGCCCGCTTCGCGACGCTGCGTGCCGGCCGCGCGGGCTCGGCGGCCCTGCGGGATGCCGCCGGGCGCGTCGTCTGGTCGGCCCGGCAGGACGCCGCGACGCCCGGCACCGCGGGATCCGCCTCCCGGTAGGTTCCGGTCAGGTGAGGTGGCGCGGCTCCAGATCGATCACCGGGCCACCGAGGTCGAGGAACTCGTCCTCGTACGGGAGCGCCTCGTCCGGTTCCTCGGCCTCGCGCCGCCCGAACGGGATGAGCGCGGACAGGATTCCGAGGCAGAGTGCGCCGGCGACGAAGGCAATCAGGATCGCGATGCTCATGGCGGAACACTCGGGCGCGGCCGGCGGCGGAATCAGGCCACCGGCAGACTAAGGCCCGGTTCCCGGGCGCCGCAATCGAAATCGCCGCCGGTTCGGCCCCGATCGCCCTACCGGCACCGCGGGCGCGCCCGAGCGGGCGCCGCAGGATCGCCCCCGCGATCACCGGGAGGACCGGGCGCTTCGAGGGCTTCACCGCGGCGTCGACACCGCGTCCTTCTGGCGGTCGACCGCGTCGCGGACGCCGCGGCCGGCCATGAGGATCTCGGTCATGAACGCCGCGATCGCCGCGACGGTGCAGACCAGCGCCGCCCCGAAGCAGGCGAACAGGACGGACGCGGTCGCCGCATCGCGCAGCGCGCCGACGAACAGCGTGAGCACGGCCAGACCGATCAGGCCGCCCGCCAGCGAGGCCAGGACCACCGCCACGTCCAGCACGAAGGAGCGCCGTCGCAGGAAGGTCAGGCGGCGGGCGAGGCGAGCGGCCTCGGCGTCCGTCGCCCGGGCGGCCTCCGCCGAGAGGCTGTCGACCTTGTCGGAGATCCGGCCGAGGCGGGTCGAGAACACGTTGAGCAGCGTCGCCAGCGCCGAGAGCAGGAAGGCGGGCGCGAGCGCCACCTGGATGATGTGGGCGATGCTGTCCGGTTCGGTGGCGCTGAGGGAGAAGCCGAACATCGGCGGGCTACACGCGCGGACGCGTCAAGTGCCGCCCCCGCCGGCGACCGGGCCGGACGGCCGCGCGGCGGCGCGACCGATGCGGACCGGGGGCGTCACCACAGGAGGCCTTCCGCCTGCAGCCCGGCCACCAGCAGGAACAGCGCCGAGAGGAACGCCACCGCGAGATACGGGGCCGGCGTGTCGGTCATCGAGGCCTCCCGGCCGGCGCGGGGCCGACACCGTCCATCCGGACCCGGAGGGCCGGCATCGAAGGCAGCGCGACGGGGTGCATGCGCGTCTCCTGAGATCTCCACCGACGACGAGGCCGGCACATAGGGCCCCCGGCGCGCCGGAAAAGCCGCGACGGCCGCGCCGCCCGGCCGTGGCGGCGTCTTCTCCACAGGCCGGGGGAACGGCGCCGCGCCGGCGCCGTTCCCCCGCGAGATCTGCCGCTCCCCAGGACATCGATCCGGCGCCGGCCGGGCGACAAGACCCGGCGGCGCCGGATCAAGACTCGGGCGGGACCGGACGCAGGCTTCATCTGCGCGGATCCGCGACCGGCATCGCGAATAGGCGCGGCGCAATTGCGCGGACGCGTCCAGACCCTCTGCGATACGGGACCGGATCGCACGAGATCTGCGGCACAGCCCGCGGCCGCGGGCCGGGGCATCGGCGGGAACGGCCGTAAATTAATGTTAACCGCTCGCGGGATCGCGAGCGGGCTTGCGGGGCGCCGGCCGGTAGGATTTATTAAACCTCGAAGCTTCCTGGTTGGTCCTGGGAACGTTCACCGACAAACTGAAGCCCCGTCCGCCCCCCGCGCGACGGGGCATTTTGTTTCCGGAAACACTCGGATACAGATCCTCTTCTTGGCTTTGACCGGTCGATTTCGCGATGTGCTCCAGCGCACCCGCCCGTTTCGACGCCGAGGACCCGATTCCGGGCTGTTGCAG
>NZ_BBUX01000105.1:0-15374 GCF_000974725.1 Methylobacterium sp. ME121 | reverse complement strand
ACATTCGTGCCCTTGCTGGCGCGGCGGGAGCGATGCGTTTTCGCGCCCCTGTCGGCGCGGGTCGGATCGATCGGCGACAACCGACAGGGCGGCTGGTACCCCTACCGGACCTCGAAGTCGGCGCTGATTCAGATCCTGCGAACGCTCGCGATCAAGGTCGCAAGCAGCCGACCGAAGGCGATTGTAGTCGGCATGCATCCAGGCATGGTCACGTCCGGCTTGTCGCGGCCCTTCCGGCCGGAGTCGACGGCCATCGGCCTCTGTCACCCGAGGAGAGCGCAGCGCATCTCCTGCGCGTGCTGGATGACCTGTGCTCAGCGACACCGGCGGCGTCTTCGCTTGGGACGGCTCGCCGAGCCCCCCCTGAGCGCGGTCTCGGCCCGAACAGATGGCCACGACGTCATGCGATTGTGTGGAGCCGGAATTGCTTACTACATGCGCCATCAGCCGGTATTGGCCTAACGCCCGAAACCAGACATTCGGGATTGCGCCCAACCCGGCCATTCAGTCGGCCATTACAACGTCCCGTAAGCGGCCCCTCGGCGACCAGCGCGGCTAGCGCCCGGAAATATCCCTGCCCAAGCACGCCCGGCATCAGGGTCGACAGGCAGGTCGCCACCGCGCCGTTGCGGTTTTCAAAACTGTGCGCGGTGCTGCGTAGCATGAACAGGGTCTAGCTCGGACGGAGCGCATGCGGCTCGCCTCGCGGCATTGACGGTGACGGTCAGGCTGTAGACGGTTCCGTCTCAGGCGCGGCGATAGTGAGCGACGGGCATGTGGCCGTGTGGCGGAGCGGTCATCTCGAACAAATCGAGGCGACCGTTCATCGCGTACTTGGAGCATAGGAACTGCACCGTCAGCGGCCCGATACTGATCTCCTCGGCCATGTTGTTCCTCGATCCCAAACCCGGAGATCAGGGTAAGACAATCCGACAGCCCTTCACGGACCTGGCACGCCCCCTTTCCGCCCATCCCTCTACGCAGCCCGTGCAACCAAGCGAACACGGCGCCGCCCATCGAGCGCCGTTGTGTCCGAGGATCAATCCGCCCGCGTGATCGGCCGCGCGAAACGTTGCTCCAGCACCTCGGCCTCCCATTGCCGTCCGGGCCGCTCCTCTACAAGCCGGAAGCCGTGCGACTCGTATAGGTGACGGGCGGCGTGAGGGCCCTGGAATGTCCACAGGTGGACGGCGTCGAAGGCCTGCCGCTCGCAGAAGCCTGGGTGTCGCGCTGATGGTCGGACCGGCCGCGCTGTCGGGGATCGGCGCCGGCTTGCTGGCGCAATTCGCCGTGCTTGGCGCGGCCTTACCGAAGGGGCGCGATCCTTGCGCATCGCGCCCCTTCGGTGGGCGTTAGGCCGAGAGCGCGACTTCGATTTTCGGGAAGTCGATGTCGGTCTGAGCCACGTTGTTGGTGAAGTTGGTGAGCACGTTCAGCGCGACGCCGGCGATCACCTCGACGATGCGGGCGTCGTCGAGGCCGGCCGAGCGGGCGCTCGCGAGATCGGCATCGCTGACTTGGCCGCGCGCCTCGACTACGCGACGGGCGAGAGCAGCGACCGCGTTGTCGACCGGGTCCTGCGCCTTTCCGTGGCGCGCGGCCAGGATGTCCTCGGGCGTCAGGCCCGCGCCCTTGCCCATCAAGGTGTGGGCCGAGAGGCAGTAATGACAGCCGTTTGCCTGCCCGACAGTCAGCGCGATGATTTCGCGCTGCTTGGCGGTCAGGGCACCGTGGGTCAACGCGTCGGAGAAGGCCAGGTAGCCGTTCAGCGCGGCGGGCGACCGCGCGAATATCGTGAAGAGGTTCGGCACCATGCCGATCTTGCCCTTTACAGCCGAGAGCGTCGACTGGACGGCGGGATCGGCATGGGCGGGGTCGATGGGGGTGATGCGGGGCATTGGAAGATGTCCTTCACTACGTCCGTGCGGGTTGCACCACAGCTCTATGAGCGACTACGCAGCATCGAAGGTGTCAGGATCATTGCCGATCGTCCCATTGGCGAGGTCGAGATGGACCATTTCGCGGCGCTGTTCGCTCACGCCGCCCCCACGGCGCGGACCTTCTTCACGGGCAACCTCTGCCAGACCGAGGATTTTGGCGATGCAGGCCACCTTCATTTGATGCAGGCCGGTGCGCTGCGGCTTGTGCTGGCGGGGCAGGACGATCTCGTCATCGACGAGCCGACGCTCCTCTTCCTACCCCGTGGGCGCCCGCACCGGTTCGTGGCTGATGCCGAACGCGGGGCGGATCTGGCCTGCGCCACTGTCGACCTCGGCGGCAGGTTCGGCAATCCCATCGCGCATGGCCTCCCCGAATTGATCGTCATGCCGCTGAGCCGCCACCCGGTGCTGGTGCCGACCTGCGCGCTCCTGATTGCTGAGGCGTTCGGCGAGGGAGATGGTCGCCAAGCCGCGCTCGACAGCTTGTTCGCCTACCTGCTGATCGTCGTCGTGCGCGACGTGATGACCCGGGGCCTGATCCAGGGCGGCGTGCTCGCGGGGCTGGCCGACCCCCGCCTCTCGCGCGCCTTGACCGCGATTCATGATCGGCCGCGCAAGGCGTGGACGCTGGACGACCTCGCCGAGGTCGTCGGCATGTCGCGCACGCGCTTCGCCGCGGCGTTCAAGGAGGTCGTCGGTCAGACACCGATCGAGTACCTCACGCGCTGGCGCATGATGATCGCGCGAGGCAGCCTCGCCAAGGGGCGGCCGGTCAAGCGCGTCGCCGCCGAGGCTGGCTACGATAGCGCCGCCGCGTTCAGCCGCGTGTTCGCACGGGTGACGGGCGAGAGCCCGCGTGCCTTCAGGTCGAAGGGCGAACACTCAGACGATGCGTGAACGCTGGCGCGAACATCGGAGCCTGTTGCCCCTTCGACAGCCCCGCATCTGACCGAATTAACAGGTCGCTCACGAACGCCTCGGTGAGCCTGTCGGCGCGCAAGCCCGGCCCATATGATCAGATCGGGAGCACGTCCGGGCTGAGTTGCCGCGTCATCGAGGCTGCGCTTGATCGGTTCCACACGCAGAGCAGCACGAACGCCGCCGCAGGGAGCACCCACTCAAAGGGAGGAACCGCGGGCCCGATGGGGATGAGCGAGGGACCTGCATAGGCGGGAACGGGGAGCGCGCGGATCATCGTTGACCTCCAGCGAGGCTGTAGGTGGTTCAGCAGCCGGTGCAGACGGCCGTGCGGATCAGGTGATTGAGCCTGCGGCTCTCGGCGTCGAGGGAGGGCTTGGTGCCAAGGCGTGCATCGAGGGCGGCACCGGCCGGCTTCGTGACACCCGAACGGATGATCTGCCGGAACAGCGGGCCGGCGGCGGGAGGCGGTATCACCCCGGTCTGCACGGCCGGCTCCGATGGCGCGGATATGGCGAGGCGCCCACGGGCCACGGCGTTGCCCTGCAGGCCGAGGGTGAGGAGGAGCGTAGCGGCGATAGCGGCGGTAGGCTTGGTCATGGGAGACCTCCTTGCATTCGCGATTGCTCGGAACTCGCACAGGCCTCGCTCCCGGTTACCCTCCGCGGGTGCGTCCGCGCACCAGAGCGGCACAGCGCTCACGGTAGGCCGACCGCCGATTGCATCATCGTGAACCGCGCCGGGATTTTCGGAAGCTCCCACTCTTGAGAGACCGGAGCCATTATGAAGCATACTCCACCATTTTCCTCCGACGTCCGCGAGCATGCGGTGCGGATGGTACTGGGGCACCAGGGCGAGCACGCCTCGCCGTACGGCGCGATCCGCTCGACCGCCGCCAAGATTGGCTGCTCGGGTTAGACACTGCTCAACTGGGTGAGACAGGACGAACGTGACCGGGGCGTACGGGGCAGGCCGACGACGGACGAGCGCGAGCGGATTAAGGCGCTCGAGCGAGAGAAGCGCGAACTGCAGCAAGCCAATGAGATCCTGAGGAAGGCAGGCGCGTATTTTACCCAGGCGGAGCTCGACTGCCGGTTCCGGCCATGATCGCCTTCATCGACGATCGCCGCACCTAGCTACGACCTCGGCCAGCCCCGGCTCACAGCCCGCGCAGGGGTTGATATAGATCAAGGCCTATCGAAGAAGACAGCACAGCTTACAGTGAAGCTACGGATAGCATCCGAGACTCCATGGGAGAGCTTCGCCCATGTCTCTAATCAAGCGCGATGGCTGCCACTCGACCCGGCGCGGGTCCAAATGCGAGCAACCGCCGGCCTTACGCCGCGGGCGAGAACACTGGGTGGTGCGCTGGATCGGAGCTGCCAAGCGTCGAACTAAAAATCCGATCGAGAGTGCTCCGATTGAGACTTCTGGCGCTCGCATCATTCGGCTAAGCTGTGCTGATACCTTCGGCCGACCGGTATGCCCTGAAGTCGCCAGCATGATTGCGCAAGTGCTGCCCTTCCAGGGCCAATAAGGCGCGAACAATCTCGCGCGCCACGCTTGACTGCCGATCAGGCGCTCTTCCGTGCCTTGCGCTGATTGACAAGTCCACCATGCGACCCGAGCCCGCTAGCCCTCGCGAGAACTGAACGCTGTGCGGCGTAGCTCGGCGCGACCATCGGATAATCGGCCGGGAGGCCGTAACGCTCGCGATAAGCGCGGGGATCAAACCCATGAGCGGTGAGGTGGCGCTTGAGCGTCTTGTAGACCTTGCCGTCGATGAAGCTCACGATCCCATCATCCCGGATCGACTTGCGGATCTGGGCGGGCGTCGGCTTCGCGACCTCAGCGTCTGAAGCTGCAGCTCCTACTGCGGTGGCTGTACCCAGGTTGGCGACTGCCGAATGCACCTGTGCAATCAGAGCCGGCAGCTCGGTAGGCGGCACAGGGTTGTTCGAGACATAGGCTGAGACGATGTCGGCGGCCAGACCGGTGAGGTTGAGACCAGCTTGCTGTGCTTCTTCGCTCACGGCGTTCGTTCCTGTGTACCCCTCGATTTTTGCGGGATGGAATAGGAAAGGCGCAAAAGCAAGTCTATACATTCAGTTGCACGCAATCGACCTGCCATCTCACCGGCATAATGATCTGCAACTTCGGTCAGCATTCGGCTAAGAGGTAGCTCCTCTGCGCAACCTCAGGGCGTTGCGCTGCCATCTATGATGTCACTGCGTTAAGAATATTGAGGGATGTCACTGAAATCGATGAATGTTCGCTCATCGTTGCCGTGCGAACATGACCACGCTGGAATACGAGCATCGTTCTGGCGGCGCCAATCGCACTCGCAATCCTCACCGTTGTAGCGTAGCTATTTCATGTGGCGCCGCCGTGAAACGACCTTTCCCCCGCACGAGACGATCCTGTCGGAAGTGTCACGCTGTAAGCAGACAGTCGATTGCCATCGCGCGCGATCGAGGCTAGCTCAACCGCGCTGGGAACCGTCTCAGCATGTGAACCTTGGAACTCCGCCCGGCGATCTCCCCCGATCGACCGGGTTTTCTTTCTGACCGGAGCGTCGATCAGAAGGGTAATCACTCGGCGGTAAGCGCTGGCAGCAGCTGTCGCGGGCGCGCCGCCTCATAGACCACGGCGTGAAGTGCGATCAAGTATATGCCCGCGATGAGGATTATAACGCCGACGCCGACCCAGTCGTGAATGGGCGGATCGTGGCTACTGCGGCGCGTGACGCCCGTCAGGACGCCGCACTTCTCACATATCCTCGCAGAGGATCGGAGCCGTTGTCGGCATGCTGGGCACCTCGTAAGCAGCATGAGCCTGCTCCCTGCTTAGGAAAGGCAAGATGCACCCCGCGCTCAGTTGCGTTTTGATCTGAATCAACGGCTACGTTGGGCCGGCGCGCCACTAGCTGTAATAATATTACGGTTAGAGCCCGGAACTGCGGCGGCACTTCAGCCGGCGACTTCGCTGCTCGCCGCAAGCGCGACCGCCCGGACATAGCCGAACGCGTCGAGAAAGGCCGCCTACTTCCCGGTGCGCCGCGTCACGGACGGCAGCGGCGGCCCTCGCGTGGTCGCATCCCGCGCTTAGAACCTGCGGCGGCCGCCGGCCAAAACCTCGGCTAGCCAGTGCCAAGCGATCAATCAGCCCCGTTCTTGGTGGCCGTTCCGCCGTACCAAATGAGGTTTGGGCCGAACGGGGGCCGGGGCCGCGAGGCAGCCGAACCCGTGTGAACCACACTTCGTCGAATCGCGGGGTCGTACGCACGAGCATTTGACGGCCGCAGCCGAAGCTCATGAAGAACTAGCGGATGACAAAGCATCTTCGGTTCAAAGTGGATGGTTGACACGCGCTGTCGTCAGGTCAGAGTTATTTCGTCCAGTCGCCGCTGCGTCAGAGCAGTGTCCCGTCGGATCCGAGCTCAGGATCGAGTTCAGGGTCGGTTTTGGGCGTTTCGAGCCTGGTAAGCGCGTAGCGTAGCGCGGCGATGGCGCGCATCCGCCGCACGGGCTCGATCGGTACGAGTAAGCACACCGGTTTGGACGGCGCGAAGATCGCAATGGTCGTGAGCATCGACCTGTCGTGATCGGTAACGGTCACGACGATCGCTTGTCTGCCATAACCGCTGCGGCTTCGGTCGTTTGGAAAGGAGACGACGTTGCTCATGCTCGGCCATTCTGCGGCGGCTGTTCGACACCGAGTGCTGAGGTGACGCTCAAGGAGATCCTATGTTCACCACCCAGCATCTGCGTGCATGCGTTGTTGCTGCCGTCGCAGCCAGCATTTCGTGCCATCGCGCCGCGGCTAAGGGCAAGATATCCGACCGCCAGCTTCTTGTCGCAACGTCTCACCAATAGGATCGTACCGCCCAAAGCCAACGGGCGACGATCACACCCCGCAGCAGGTTGAGGCTCATACCGAGTAGATCCTACGATCCCTTGTTGCGAAAAAGTTCGTAAGCGGCCCGGTTCAGGGCAGTATAGAGCCGGGCCGCTGATCGCATCGGGGGCGACCGACGATCTGTCCGCGCGGCCTTGGGCAGGGCGCCGTTCGAAAGTCGCGTCCTGCCTCTCTAATCATTTGCTGGAATGCTTGTGCGCGTTGGCCGTATGGCGATGCGCGTGTTCGGCATGCTCGTGCGCGCTGGTGGAGTGGCGCTTCGCCTCTTCCGCGTTGCCGTGAGCATGGTGATGAGCGGCTTCGTGGTGATGATGAGCCGCCGCGGCATGGTGCGTCGCCGCAAGCATGTGATGCTCGTGAGCGGGATGTGAGTTCATGGCCATGATCGAGACCCTTCGTTGTCAGGCTCCGGACCGCTTCGCGAAGGTGCGCTCCGAGGCGTGCTCATTCGGCGCGGCCGTGATGATGTCGCTGATTCCGGTCTGCGGTCGCTGAGCAATTCAACGTTCGACGCACTGGATGCGTTGACCTGCATCAAGGCCGCCGCGCGTAGAGGGTGATCGGATTCCAGTATGGAAGATGGAGGCGAACCTCATGGCGCAGAAATTAGATCGCTTGGCTCGGGAAGCCGATGAGATTTCCACCAAGATTGAAGGAGCATACGAGAAGCTGATCAACAAGCTGCAATCCAAATCTGATAAGGCGCGCGCGAAGATGAGCAGCAATCGGACTATCAGTACGCGGAATATGTTAGGACAGCGCGCCAAACTTTATGCTGAAGCTGCGCAGGAGATTGGCGCCTGCTTGACCAAGCGACGCATTGCGTCGGGAGACACGCCACACGTCGACGGCAAGAGGGCAGGCTCTCGCGATGCGACAGTCGAGCGCCTCAGTTGAATATACCAGGCTGGAGCTAAATAACCCGCTTGATCGGGGTCAACCACTCTTCACCAGCTCTGCCCTTCTGCGGAGAGCGGCGGACCGTTACATCCCGCAGCTCCGCGAGGGCCTCTGCTCGTGATGGTGAAGCGTTCGACACGCGCAGGATGTTCGACGACGAAAGCTACCGTAGACCGAATGCCGCGCGCTTAGCGGTCGGCGTTGAAGCCGCCGTGGGGCTCAAAGCAAGACCATGGCTGATCAGAAAAGAAAACGAGCGGCACTCGAGCGGCACGGTCGCGCTAAGTCCTTGTTGGCGGGACCAGACAGTCGTCCCGTCCACACCCCGACTGCACAGCTGTTGCCGCGCATCAGAGTGCGTCAAGCCGCCTGCGCGGTTTCCTCAGGCTGGGCGAGCAATCGCGCGAGATCGGCGACCGGCAGCGGGCGGCTGAACAGGTAGCCTTGCATCTCGTCGCAGCCTTCCTGCTGGAGATGATCGCGCTGCTCGGCGGTCTCGACACCTTCGGCCACCGTTGTGATCCCGAGAGCGGCGCCGAGACCGGCTACCGCCCGCACGATCGCCGCGCAGTGACGGTTAGCGCCGAGCTCGCGCACGAAGGACTGGTCGATCTTGATCTTGTCGAATGGGAACGCCCGCAGGTAGCTCAACGACGAGTACCCGGTGCCGAAATCATCCATGGCGATGCGCACACCGAGGTCGCGCAAACGGTGAAGGACCGCCAGGTTGGCGTCGCTGTCGACGAGCAGCACCGACTCGGTGATCTCCAGCTCCAAGCGCTTCGGATCGAGCCCCGCATTCGCCAGCGCCGACACGACGGCGGGGACGAGGCCCGGCTGCCGGAACTGCAGCGGCGAGAGGTTGACCGCGACCTTGATCTCGCCCGGCCAGGTGGACGCTTCCCGGCACGCTTCGCGCAGGACCCACTCGCCGATCGGTGCGATCAGACCCGTCTCCTCGGCGATCGGGATGAACTCGGCCGGCGAGATGAAGCCGCGTTCGGGATGACGCCAGCGCAGCAGCGCCTCGCAGGCGATGATGCGGTTCTCTCGCAGGTTCATGAGCGGCTGGTAGTACAGCTCCAAGGCACCCGTGTTCAGCGCTTCCCGCAGCGCGCGCTCCAACGCACGGCGCGCCTGGACCCGCGCGTTCATCCCCGCCTCGAAGAACCGGAACGTGCCGCGTCGCTCCGCCTTGGCCTGGTACAGCGCGAGATCGGCGTTGTTGAGCAGGAGATCGGGGGTGGTTCCGTCGCCCGGCAGAACGGCGATGCCCAGACTGGCGCCGATCACCACCTCCTGCCCGAGGACGGTGAACGGTCGGGCCAGGTGCTCGACGAGGCGCGCCGCGAGGTGGCCCGCCGCCTCGGGCGATGACGCGCTCTCCTGCAGGATCGCGAACTCGTCGCCGCCCAGGCGGGCGACCATGTCCTCCGCGCGCACGCAGGCCCTGAGGCGCTCGGCGACCACCCGCAGCACCGCGTCGCCGGCCGCGTGCCCGAGCGTATCGTTGATCCCCTTGAAGCCGTTGAGATCAAGGCAAAGCACCGCGGACTGGTCCGGACGGCGCTGCTGTCGCTCCAGGACGGCGCACAGGCGCTCGCGGAAATAGGCTCGGTTCGGCAGGTCGGTCAGCGGGTCGTGGTGCGCCATGTGGGCGATCCGCGCTTCGACGGCGCGCCGCTCAGTGACGTCCTCGGCGATCCCGAGCAGGTATTGCGGCCGTCCCGCCTCATCCGCGACGGACAGCTGCTTGATGTGGAGGAGGCGTTTTCCGTTGGCGGGTGTGTTGATCTCGCGCTCTTCGACGAGAGCGCCGCCATCAGACGTTAGGAGAACGCGCTCTTCGCGAGAAGCGGCAGGCCCTTTCTCGGCAGCCAGAAACAGCTCATGGGCGGTTTCGCCGATCAGCTCCGTCCGCGGCACGCCGAGCAGTTCCTCTCCGGACCGATTCAGCAGGAGGAGACGGTGTGCGACTGCGTCTTGCACGTACACCATCGCGGGAATGTTCTCGACGACTGTGTCGAGAAAACTGCGCGTTTTTCGCAGCTCCGCTTCGGCGAGTCGGCGCTGGGTGACGTCGATGGAAGCCACCAGCACGGCCGGCTGCCCCCTGAGGATCAGCGAACGTATGTACGGCAGGATCTCGATCGAGGATCCATCCGCCTTGATATGACGCCAGATCTGCTCGCCGTCGTAGGGGCTCACGCGGTTCGTCAGGACCGCCTGGACCGCGGCGTGGTCCGCCTCGGGCCGGATGTCGAGAGCCGTCATCGTGAGGAAGCGCTCGCGGCTGTAGCCGTAATGCTCGACCGCGGCGGCGTTGACGTCGAGGAACCGCAACGAGGCAGCGTCACAGACCCACATCGGCAACGGATTGGCCTCGAACATCATCCGGAATGACGCCTCGCGGGTGCGCAACTCCGTGATGTCGACCAGCGTGATCACGAGCAGGTCGCCCAAGGTTGAGGCCGCGACTTTGAGGAACAACTCCCTCTGATCGACGACATAATCCAGCTCGAAATCGATACGGCCGCCAGTCTCGACGACAGCGTGCAGGCGGGTGACGATATCCTCCGCCCGGCTTCCGAGCCGGATCGCTGAGAGGTGCTGCCACAACAGGGCGCTGGCCGGCTGGCGCATCAACGTGGCAGCGCCGGCATTCAAAGCGACGATCTGGAGATCCTGCAGGGCACCATCGACATCACGCACGGGGATCAACGCGAGGATCCCCTCGGTAGTCGAGTGATAGACCTGTTCGACGAGGCTGGATCGGCTCTCGGGTTCGCCGACATGGACGAGCGCGACGGGAAAGCCCCAGTGCGTTTCCAGGGGCAACACCAGGATCTGATGTACTTCGACGACGCCGTTCTCGACGCGGCTGGCCGCCTCCTGCGCGGGCCGGCCGGTTTGCAGGGCCCGGTGCACGACTTGGCGCAGGACCCGTGTGCAGTCGCTGCGCTCCCGCGGGGACTGACCATCGGCCGCCCCATGCAGCCAAACTGCGACGTGTGGTGCGATGCGCACGATGGAGAGTTCATCGCCATCGAGACGCACGATGGCGGTGCTATCGGCGAACCGTCCGAGCGTGCCAAGGGCAACGTCCTCGTAGCGAGGCAGCGCCATACCCGGCTTTCGAGCAGCAGACCAACGCTCGCTTAGGATGTGAGCTGCGCTGCCCGACGCGTCGGATGGGCGATGTTGAGCCTGGATCGACATGTCGCCGGGGAGATCGCACAGACAGATAAGATCACCAATGCAACGCGGCGGTTGAGATTGGATTAAAATCGGGAAGCCGCCGTGAGATGCGGCGCTTCAATGGCGATCGGAAGAGATCAATACTTACTCAATTCCGACACACCTGCCGAGGCCGGTTCGGGTATAAGACCGATTTACCTGCCAGCGCTGAAGCAATGAGAGGATGAGATATGCAATAGAAGGAGCCGTCAGAAATTTGCGAGTGAGTGGCATGCCGTCAACCGGTTTTGAGCCAGCGCGCTGTTGGGGGCCGTCTCCGGGCTATGATCCAGTCCTCAATCTCGCGACTAGTTGGCAAACTGGAGAAAGTGTCGATGCTTGCCAGCGTGCCGACCAGCTTCGGGAACAGTGAGCGGCGAGGACCGTACGGTTCGCCGCTCGCGCGGAGGTCTCGATACGGCGAGGCAAAAACGGGCGCTCTCCTTTGAGAGGAGCGCCCTGAGTGCGTTCCGGTCTCGGGAAGGAACGTGTCGATCTGCTATGACTTCACGCCGGCGTGAACAAGCCACCGCAGGTAAGAAGCCGGGCGTGTGTCCGTGTCATCGAAACGTCACATGTGTTAAGAGGCAGGTGACGCGTTCGTTGAGAGAGGAGGAAGGCATGGCCTCCATCGAGGAGATCGCGGCGACGCTGCGCAGCATCGCGACGCCGGGGATGAAGCCGAAGGCTTTGCGCGCCGCCATACGGGAACGGTACCCTGAGGCGAACAAGAAGGAGATCGTTCGAGCCGCCTTTTACGCTATGACTGAGACCTCTCCTGTGGGGCAGGATGCGCTGCCGGACCTGCACAACTTTGCCTTGTCCGAGCGGGCCGGCGACGAGGATGCGGACGCGGCGCTGAAGGTCGGCAAGCGCAAGGCGAAGAAACTGGCCCCCGACAAGGCTGGCAGGCCCGCAAACCCTGAGGTTGGAGCGCGATACGCAGCGTTCATACGACGCGCGGGTTAGATCATCGGCGCGACGTGCTCAGGCTCGCTTGGGGCGCCTGGTCTGCCGAGAATGCGCGTGACCCGCCTCACGCCGCATGAACCCGGTCGAGGAAGGTGTCGATAGCAGCCTGCAGGCTGGCGGTGCCTGTGTTGACCTGCGAGGCGCCACTTCGGACCTGATCAGCTTGTGCCGCGTTCGAGGCGGCCGCCTCTTGCACACCGCCGATGCTGTTGGATACGGTCCGGGCTTCGGCCGCAGCACCCGCGATAGCGCGGGCGATCTCCTGGCTGGCGTGTCCCTGCTGTTCAGCGGCCGCGGCCACGTCGGAGGCCGTCTTGCTCATTTCCGCGATGGTGCCACCGATCGAGCCGATCGCATCGACCGTCCCGTCGGCGGCGGCTTGGATCGCCGCGACCTGGCTGGTGATGCGGTCCGTCGCGGATGCGGTCTGCGTCGCGAGTTCCTTCACTTCAGCCGCCACCACCGCGAAGCCGCGGCCCGCAGCGCCGGCGCGCGCCGCCTCGATGGTCGCGTTGAGGGCCAGCAGGTTGGTCTGCGCGGCCACGCTGCGGATCAGCGTCACCACGGCTCCGATCTCGCCGGCGGCCTGCGACAGGCTCACCACGGTCGTCTCCAGGCCGCGCGCATCGTCCAGGGCCGCGGCCGCGATCTCGCTCGTGTGCCGTACCTGCTCCTCGATGGCCCGGGCTGAGCTCGACAGCTGTTCCGCGGCACCGGCGATGCTGTTGACCACCTCGACCGACTGGCTCGATGCGACCGCCACGCGCGTAGCCTGCGCCGTCGTGTCCCCGGCGGTGCCGGACAGGGCATCGGCCGTGGCCTGCATCGCCTGAGCCGAGCACGCCAAGCTCGCTACGGCTCGCTTGGTCTCGAGCTCAAAGGCGTGCGTGGCCTCGGCCAGGACCTGGGCTCGGACTGCGTCCTGAGCCGCTCGCTTCTCCGCGCCAGCGTCGAGATCCCGCTTCTCGATCAGCGCGACCTGAAAGGCCTCGATCGCGCGCGCCATCTCGCCAATCTCGTCGGCGCGACGCGTGAAGGGGACTTGGTCGTCGAGCTTCTCGGCAGCGAGCGCCTGCATGGCGGCCTTGAGCCGGTGCAGAGGTCGTTGGATCTGGGTTGCGAGAACCCAGAAGGCGACACCGAGACCCAGAAGCAGAGCGACGGCCGGCGCGACCAGAAGGGTCAGTGTGGCCCGATGGCGCTCCTCCGCGACAGCTGCGCGCTGCGCGTCGAGGTGGGCCAGCATCTCGCGTCCGAGATTGCTGATCTCAGCGACCATGCGCTCACGGTTCTTCACCGTGGCTTCGTCGGTGGCCTGGATCAGGGCGGCCTTGGGCGAGAGGGTCAGGCCCATTTCGGCTGTTTCGGTCTGATAGGCGATGAACTCCTTCACTGCGAGGTCGAGCTTGCGCTTGCGCTCGGGCGAGAGTTGCGCGTCCATGGCAGTGAGAAAGGGACCGCGCGCCTGTTCCACATCGGTGAGGGCGCTCTGGAGCCCGGCGAGCCGGGCTTTGGCCTCCTGGGTGTCTTCGGCGGTGTAGACCGCGGTGGCCTGCACCACTGCGTGCTCGATGGCCTGGGCCAAGGTCCGCGCCTGCAGGCCGGCGTTCCAGGCCGCTTCGGTCGCTGCTGCGCGCTGCTGCTCCTGATCGGCTTGGCGGAGGGCAAAGCCGGAGATGCCGGCGGCGACGAGGCCGAGCAGGCTGATCACGGCCACGAGTTTATGGGCCAGGGAGATACGCATCAGGAACTGCCAAATACCGAGTTGATGCGCCGGTCCCTGCACCGGCATCCGTTGCGCTACCCTTAAGGATAGCTGGCAAAATCGCCTCGACACATTATGAATTAAAACGCCCATATCGTTATGATTGCCAAACAGCGATTGCAAAGAATGAATATTAAAGTCAATATTAAGAGCCATCATACTCAAGGTACCGAGCAATATCCTTCAATCGCATAGGGCTGCTTCGGATTTGCACTTGGCGCGCAGGCCATCCAAACCAGATCAGGCGGAAACATACTGCCCAGACTCATTATGGATCAGCGAGGCGGTCGGCTGAGCAGCGGCAAACGTCCACCTCCGCGATGCAGCGCTTCGGAGCGAGCCGGTCTACTGCCACAATCAAGACATGCTATACTGATAGTTGAAGCGGAGCGTCAGCGATCTCATCGGCTCGGAAGTGAAATGAAGTGCATAGACGCGCACCTGTTCAGACTAAGTGTTGGCGACTTCCATGTACCTTGATCCGGCCACCTTGCTGATCGCCAGCTCTGCGACAACTTTCCTGGTTGGCACGTTACTTCTGGTAGCGGGGCGTGAGTCGCAGGGATCCCGCTCTCTGAGCCTCTGGGGAGCGGCACATCTCATTGGCGCCATCGGTTCCGTCGGCATCGCTCTACGCGACCAAGTCCCTGACCTGCTTTCCATCGGGCTGGCCAACGTGCTCGTTCAGGCCGCTTATGGATTGATCTGGAGCGGCGTCCGCTCCTTCGAGGGTCGTTCGATCCGCCTAGGCGTTGCGTTCGTCGGCGCGATATTCTGGTGTGTCCTCTGCCTGGTTCCGGCCTTCTACGCGTCAGTTACGCTGCGGATCCTATATGGTTCGGCCGTGGCGACACTCTACTGCAGTTCGGCCGCCGTGGAGATCTGGCGCGGCCGCGCGGAGCGGCTCGCCTCCCGAGTTCCGGCTTTCACTGTGCTAGGCCTTCATGGTGCAGTCTACTTCGTCCGGATCCCGCCGACCCTGACGGCACCACAACTCGGATCCAACCCGATCGCCACACCCTGGGTGGCGATCCTGTGCTTCGTGACCATGCTGTTCTCGATCGCCTCGGCCTTCACCTTCTTGGCGCTTGTGAAGGAGCGGGCCGAGCGCGAGCAGCGCATCGCCGCCTCTACCGATGCGCTTACGGGCGTACACAATCGACGCGCCTTCGCGAAAGCCGCCGAGTCTATACTGGCTGAGCATCGAGATAGTGTACTATTGCTTATTGATCTCGACCGGTTCAAGGCCGTCAATGACAGCTATGGCCACGCGGTCGGCGATGCGGTGCTGGTGAGCTTCTGCGCCATGGCCACCTCCCTGCTGCCGCAGGACGCGCTGCTGGGGCGCCTCGGCGGCGAGGAATTCGCCTGCCTTTTGCCGGATGCCTCCCCCGAGGAGGCCCTTGCCCGGGCCGAGGAACTCCGCCGAACCTTTGCGCAACTTTTCGTCGCCGAGTTCCCTGAGCTGCGAGTCAGTGTCAGCATCGGGATCGCACAAGCGTGCGGTGTGGGCGGATACGAGATTCTGATGCACTGCGCCGATATGGCACTCTACACCGCCAAGAATGGGGGGAGGGACCAAGTGGCCATGGCCAAGATGCCAGCCGGGCAGTCCGCTGATGGCCAAGGGCGCATCCCGGATTGTGCGCTGATAGCGAGACGAGACTGCGTGCCTGCTTTTACTGCGCGGGAACGCAGTCCGTACAGGCCAGGCTCAAAGTCCG
>NZ_BBUX01000106.1:0-14976 GCF_000974725.1 Methylobacterium sp. ME121 | reverse complement strand
AACTTGCCTCGTGCTGGCCGCCTCGTACCGCCTGCGCATCATCCGCGCCGACGGCGACCTTGCTGACCTTCGTCAGCGCCACGCCTGGGCCATCGATCACGCCCGGACGCTTCGCACCCGCTTCCCCGGCGCGTTGAGCGCCCCGCGGGCCTGACGGCACGGCCGACCCTCTTCCCCACCGCTGACCCCTGCAACGAGCCCTACGGAGCCCGAACGATGACCTATGCCCGCATCCCTGATTTCAGCCAGTCGGCCCCGGTTCGCAGCGCTCCGACCGGGCGCGTCTCTATCAACGACCGCTGCCGCACCGTCCTGAACGAGCGCGCGGCCGGCACCGATGCCGCTGTGGCGCTCCTGCCGCTGCTCGAGCTGCAGTGGGACAAACATGTGAAGGCTCGCCGGGCCGTCCGAGCCGACGAGACGCCCGAACGCATCGCGAAGGCGGAAGGTGCGTTCGAGGCCTGCTCGGCAGTGGCCGAAGCCGTCATTAACGGGCCCATGCCCCGGTCACTGGCCGGTCTCCGCGCACTCAGCTTCGCGGTGTCCTGTGGGTATGAAGGGTGCTTAGACCGGTCCGATCCGGTCCATAATGCGCTGTGGCAGCTCGTCTGCGCGGTGGCGTGGTCGACTGGTGGCGACGTGCCCGAGGGGTTCGAGACGTTCTCTCAGGAGGGGTTCGCCTACCGCCGGTGATTGAGCCGGCTTGCCACGCGCCGTCGCTTCGTGCGGTATCGGCGTTCGCGGTCGGGGCGCCCTCGCTGGGCGAGTCGGCCAGGATCAGGAGAACTACCGACGCTGTAGCAGCACCCTGAAAAGCCAACGGCCCCCCGTCGCCAAACGGAGGGCCGTCGAAATCGGTGAGGCCTTCGGAGCCACTGACATCTCCGAAAGTCTCACGGTCGCCCTCTGGGCGTCAAGCGGGAACGCCAATTCTCGCGACGATATCGGCTTGCCTTGTGGAGGGCGGTGCCTCGCGCGCCGGCCCTCAAGCTGCTGCGGTCTGCACAAGGGCCGATCGATGTTTCACGCCACCATGCGAGGGGCGATCGATGCTGCGCGCACCCTCGCGCAACTCGACGACCTGTCGCGTCGCATCTGGCAGGCGCACGCCGCCGAGACCGTCACCGATGTCGAGGCGCAGGGGCTCGCCGAAGCGCTGCACACCCGCAGGGCCGCGCTACGCGAGGCCGTAACGCCCGTCGGCATTCCGCTCGGCCGAGTAACGCTGTTCCCGCCGAAACGCCCTCAGAGAGCTCCGGAGCGGTCCGAGGCCATCGCCCGGCGCCGCCGGCTGGCCTGTTCGGGTCCGATGCCCCCTGCCCTCGCCTCGCGGTTCACCACCGGACAGCTCGCGGTCCTGCGCATCGTCGGGGACGAGGCTGCCCGCAATGGGGCCTGCGGACTGTGCCTGGATGCCATCGCGGCCCGGGCGGGCGTGTGCCGGCGCCTGGCGCAGGCTGCGATCCGGCTGGCCGAGGGCGACGGGTTGCTGACGATCCAAGAGCGCCGCCGCCAGGGCAGGAAGAACGATCCGAACGTGATCCGGGTCATCTCCCGCGAGTGGCTGGCGTGGCTCCGGCGCGGCGGGCGGTCCGCAGCCCCCGCGCTCTTGGGGAGCATAGGGTGCAGAAAGGTTCACCCCACGGATACGGGAGATCCACAGAGGCAGCCTGTGAACTCCGGAATCGGGCAAAGGGCATCCGGCGGGAGGGAAGCGGATTGGTCAGGGTCAGGTCGACGGGCGATGCGAATCGCATAACCGGCCTCTCGACGCAGGCAGATGCGAATCCAGCGACCAGAATGGTGCCATCTGGCGTCAAGATAGTCGCAAGATGGCACCTTGCATGCGTCTATCTTTCCGAAAACGCCGCCACTGCCATCTCAAGGGCCTCGGCGATCGTGATTCCGCGCGCGTAGGCGATCCGCTTCAACGCCTCGTGGGCCTCGGGCTTGATCCGGGTCGCGAACGGCTCGCGGCCGGTCCGGCGAAGCGTGCGGCCGTCGACCTTGCCCGGGTCGAATCCAGGGTCCCGGGTCGGGGCTGGCGGGGCGGCCGGCGCCGCGGCGGGAATCGAGACAGGCTCGGCCGGGGATCCTTCCTCCTGATCCTGAGCGGCCATCAGGCGGGCGACAGCCTCGGCGTCCATGCCGGCGCGGTGACGGGGTGCCATCACAGGGTCTCCAAGCGGGTGCGGACCGCGTCGGCCAGCGCGGAAAATTCCAGGGCGGATGGCGTCTCGGGCGGCACGGGATCGCCACCGGACAGGCTGTCGGCCACGACGGCGCGCAGCGTGATCGCGGGCGCGACCGGCTCCGTGAGGCCTGCGAGGGTCCCGACGACATCGCGGCCGGATCCGGTCCGCCGATCGACGCGCGAGGGGACCACGAGGATATCGGGCCTGCCGCGGCCGCCGGCCTTCCGGTGCCGCCGCACGATGCCGACCGTCTCTGCCGCTCCCCGGATGTCGAGCATGGAAGCGCCCACCGGGATCAGCGCCAAGTCGACGATGGCCACCACGGCGCCGAATGCCGCGCCAAGGGCGCCGGGCGCGTCGATCACGACGTAATCGGCCTCGATCGAGCGAACGGCCTTCGTCCAGGCTGCAACCGCCTTGGCCTCTACCTCCTCGAGGAGAAGCGAGCTGACCGGGAAGGGGAGGCGGCCCATGTCGCCGACGGCCGTCGCGTGCCCGGCGGGATCCGCGTCGAGGATCGCGACCCGCGCGCCGCCGCGGGCGAGAACGGCCGCCAAATTGATGGCGATGGTCGTCTTGCCGACGCCGCCCTTGGTCGACGCAAGGCCGATCAGCTTCGACATGCTGCAATCAATCCGTCTGAAAGCCTAAATCTAGTCGCAAGATGATTTCTTTCTTGCGGCCATCAGGAAGTCAGACAGACGTTAACATGACGTTAACCATCGTCATAACGCCATCGTCAGGCGTCAGCTTGGCTGCGATAGGCCTCCGGCAGGGGCACGCCGCGCGCCCTCACAGCCTGGCTGACGATGGCGCCTCCGTCGGCACGCAGGCACACAGCATCCGTGTACCAAGCTAGACCTTGTGTGTCACCGAAGTGTTCGTATGAGATAACCTGATATATGCCGTCGGTAGCAATGATTTTGTCTAGCAATGCATTGCTGCCTTCGGCGAGGTAAGCCGGAGAATATGCAGCCCGATTGATGGATTTCTCATCGATCTGGATTTTAGTCCCGATCTGGCAGTTGGGATCCATCAGCATCCGCACGATGACACCGTCGATCGTCGCTTCCGGACGCCCGATCATGCCCGTTTGACTGTTGAGAACGATCGTAGACCCGGGCTTGAACTCGCCGTTTTTCCGGACATTCACCCGGCCGTTCTCGAAATTGAACGAGGCGTTGGCACTTTGGCACAGCGTGCGCATCGTGTCCCGCGCCATCCCGAACAGCGTCGTGCCGCGGATCGCCTTCGCGCTGCCGAGGTCGGTGATGTAGCCGGGCTTCAACCCATGCTCGGCGAACGCCTTCATGCAGGCATCGACCACGTCGCGCTGTGTGTGCCCCTTCTCGAGGGCCGTGTTCACTACCGCGTAGCCGTTGCCTCGGTAGCCGGACCGAGCCAGGATCCCGAGGTACGTATCAACCGGGTTCTCGCGACCTGCGCGCTTCTGCACCAAGTCGCCATCGAATATCAGGCCATGACTATCCTGATACCCGGCCTCAATTTTCACGTTGTCGTATTCTTTCGTTATATTCTGCTCGGTTTCCCGAGATAGGTTGTAAATGTACGCCTCGACATGTTGAGGGGTTTGGCTCTCGAAAGATTTGACTTGAAAGCGGACTCGGAACTGCGACAGGTCAAGCGCCTTTCCAGTCTTTCCAAGAGTCAGCTTGAAGTAGCGAAGATACTTCCGAGCCATATCGTTTTTTCCTTCGGAAAGATCTAACGGACTGCGGCCTTGATGCCATCGAGACCAAATTGACCAACTGACTTTTGCCCCTGAAAGACGAGGTCGGCGACTTGGCGCGGCTCGCTGCCCTGCACGTTGAAGGTGTTGTGCTGCGTGAGGCTCGCGGACCGGCTGTTGTCGGTGGTGTTCGAGGTCCCGAGCGGCTTCGGGTCGATCGCCGGCGCGAAGGTCGGCCGCCGGGCCGCGGGCGGGGCGGCTGCAGCTTCCGTGGCCGGATGTCCGGGGGCGGCAGGTGCCGCCACCTTCCGCATGGCCTCGTCTGCCTTCGCAGCGTCGCCCGTGGCCTTGTAGACCGCCTGCCACCGCTCCCGCTTCTCGCGGTCCAGCGCGTCGCGCTGCGCCTCCGTCAGGGCCGCCCGCGCCTTGGCGGCCTCGGCCCGCGCTGCCTCGGCCGCCGCGACTGCAGCCCGGTCCTCGGGCGTCATCAGCTTGTCGAGGCCCTTGGCGGCGCTAGCGAAGTCCGGTTTTTCGGGCACGCGTGGGTTGATGCTCGCGCCGGCCCGAACCTTCTGCATCAGCTCGACGGCTATCGCGTTCTTGGCTCCGATCAGCGAGGCCCATTCCTGACGCAGGCCGACCGCGTTGGCGCCCCGCTGGCGGGCGAGGTTCGCCGCGATCCGGTCCTGCGTCTTCTCGTCGAACAGGTCGGTGCCCTTGAGCCCGAGCTTCCGCATCTGGTCGCGCAGGGTGTCCCCGACGATCTGGTACCGCCCCATCGCGGACGAGTTCGGGTTGCCAGGCTGGCGGCGCATGTACCGGCCGAGCTCGAGGATTTCGTCCAGCGTCTTGGTGGTGAGGGTCTGTTCCTGACCACCAGGCAGGTACCGTCCATAGCCGAGGGAGGTGTTGTAGCCGCCCCCGGGCGCCTTGGCCGTCCCCTCGGACCGGGCGATGTGGTCGAGCACATCCTTGTAGTCCCCGGGGTTGGCCGCAACGCCACCGCTCTGATCGCCGGCAGCGGCCCGCGCGCCGCGCCGACGGATGCCCGCGCCGCCACGGCCTTCGGAGGCCTCCGCGCTACCGCCTCCAAAAGCTCGCTTCACCGATCCCCACTTATCGCCCAGCCATTCCCGGACCCGCGCGCGGCGGTCGATGCCCTCGCGCTGCAACTCGGCCTGGCCAGGGTCGGCCGCGGCCTGTTCCGGCGTCTGGAAGCTGTGCCCCATCGCCACCGCGCCGGCGACGATCGGGATACCAAGACGCAGCATCAGCGCGCCCCATGCCGTCGAGACCGACGAGATGGCGCCGACGATCCGCACCGCCCACGATGCGACCATGAAGGCCGCGAACGCCTCTAGAACGCCCTGCACGCCGTTGTGGCCCGTGATGGCCCCCGCCATCTCCCCGATCTTGGTGATGACCGGCGCCAGTTCCTTCGCGATGGCCAGCAGCGCCTTGGCGAACTCGGCCGCGGCGTTGCCGATCTGGATCAGTCCCTCGCGGATGGCATCCGGGTTCTGCCGGACCCATTCGATGATCTCATCAATGAATTTCTGTAGAGCCGGCGCGAGATCCGAGAGGATTTTTTGCGAGACAAGCGTAACGACCATTTCCAGTCGCCGAAGCGACTGCATGAACGTCTTGCCTTTCTCGGCGGCCTCATCTTGGTTGAGACCGATCGAGCGGGCGTATTCAGCCTGTTCCTTGCGCAACCGGGCGAGCAGTTCGGGCTGCTCGCGCATCGCGCGCATCGTGTCTTCGTCGACGCCGAGCTGCTGCGCGTAGCCCAGCGCGACATACGTCGGCATCCGCTGCGTCGCCTGGCCGAACTCCTCGAACAGCTTCGTCGTGTCCCGCAGCCGCCCCGCGGCATCCCGGGTCCGGACGCCGATCGCCTTCAACAGCGACTCCGCGCCGGGATCCGTGGCCAAGCGCCGGCCGAAGTTCGAGAGCGAGGCCTGTGCGGACCCGGCCGAGGTGCCGAGCTGCGACAAGGCATAGGTCATCGCCCGCAGGCTGCCGACCGAGGTGTTGGCGCGCTGGGCGGTGTAGAAGATGCTTTCAAATCCGGCCGAGATGTCGGCGACGGCCTTGGCGATGGCCTTGGCGGCGCTCTCGATCCCGCGCGCGAGAAGGTCGGCCTGCAGGGTCGCCGAGCGGATGGCGTCGGTGAACTTGCGCTCGGATGCGCCGTCGACCTTGTAGGACAGGCCGACGAGGAATTCTTTGATGGTCTCGGCCATATCAAGCCCTCATTTTTTCAGTAAAGCGAGGGCCATCCCTGCAAAGTGACTTCTACTTGGCCGACATCTGGGACGAGAAAGACGAGATGTTGTCCATGACGACCGCGTAGACGAGCCGCAGCATGGTCACGACATCGATGCTCGGATCCGGCTTGCCGTCCCGGGCCGACCACGCCGGCAGGAACCCGCCGCCGTCGGTCTCCATCAGCACGGCGCGCAGACAGGCCCCGATGACGTAATTCCGGCCATCGTCGCCGAGCGTCTGCACCGCCGCTGCGAGGTGCATCACGGCCTCGTCGGAGAGTTCGGCGCCCGCGATCGGCTCGTCCGGCTCGCGCCCCTCGGCGGCGGCCTTCTCCGCGGCGGCCACGCGCGCGCGCATGTCGGCGGCAGCCGCGAAGGCCGGCTTGAGGGCAGGCACGATCGGCAGCACCTTCACGCCGATGGCGAGCTGCGTCAGGGCGTCGAGCTTCTGCAGCCGGAATGCGCGGCCGTTGATGGTGATTTCCGACATGGAAAGGGATCCTTGAGACGTGGTGATGCTGCGGGGAGAAGGTGCCGGCGCCGCCCGCAGAGGTTGGCAGGCGACGCCGGCGGGCGGGGTTACGACGGCACTTTCCGCCTAGCCGCTTCCGCGCCGATCGAGGCGGCGCAGGCTTGCCGACTGCGGCCGAGACCCCATCAGGGCCGCCGCCGGCAATCGGTGAAATCAGTCCCCGAGGGGCGCGACCGTGGCCTGCGGGTCGGCCAGCAGGTCTTTCAGGTGCTCGGACCACCGCCGCACGCCCGGACTGTGGCTGCTGACGTTGAACGGCATGGTCTTCGGGGCCATCGCGTCGCGAATGCCCGCGGGGGCGGGCAGCTTCACCGGCAACGCCAGGAACAGCTCTTCCAGGCTGCGCCGCAGCTCCAAGCCGCGTTCGTCCGCCTCGTTCAGCTCCGCTGCCATTCGGCAGGCCTGCGCGAGCACCACCCGATCGCGGATCATCTGCGCGTCGTGCAGCGCTCGTTTCGTCTCGGCAATCGCGGCCTCGTGCTCGACTTTCAGGGCGCCGAGAACCGACTCCATCACCTCGACATCGACCTTCGCGGTAGCCTCGACCGCGAGGGCGGCGGAAAGAGCCTCGGAGCCGGGGCGGTCGGTGTCCTGCGAAGCCAACCACGCCTGCATCGCAGAGGCTGCCTCCCGCCGCGCAGCCGCAGTCTTCTCGGCGGCAGCGGCATGGCGCCCCTGGGCCTCGCCCTTCTCGCGCACGGCGACGCTGACACGCGCGGCAACGTCGAGCTCGGCTTCCCGGGCGCGGGCCAGGGCAGCCAGACGGTCCGCGAGGGTAGAGCGAAGGGCCGCCTCATCCTCGACGACGATCTTTTCGGAAGGGAGCGGGGTCCAGAGCGGTTCGGCCGTGCGGGCGTTGGTCGGAAGGGCGCTGATGTTGGTCATGGGGTCGTTCCCTCGTTGGGTTGGTCCGCAGTCCTGCGGTCCTGTGGTGGGTCGGATCTGTGGGGTGACGCGTCAGGCCTCAGTAGAGGACTTGAACGGAGGCGTTCGGGTCGGCCTTGGTCAGATCGGCATCGACGACGGCGTAGCCATCGTGGCGCGTTCCACCGCCGCCACCGGTGGTGTCCACGAGATCGACCGTTCCGCCGCCCTGCAGCTTCAAGACGAACGTGCCGGACCCCCGGACGATGACGCCGCGGCCGGGCGGCACGGGCGTTCCCGGCGTGAGGGTGCGGGCATTGGTGTACGTGGCGGCCTCGGCCGTGCCCTGCGCCGCCATCGGGGCCGAGCGGGCGGACCCGAGCGTCACATCCGCCCCCGCAGCCGCGAAGGCCGCCATGATCGCCGCGCCGGCTGCCGAGGCCGTGGCGATGGCCCCTTCGGCGTAGCCCGCCACGGGGCGGACATCGTCCCCGTTCGACAGGTCCAGGGACAGGGACGCCTGCGGATACCCGCCCGGCCCGGCTGCCCGCGCGGTGCGCGACAGCGTCAGGGTGAAGGGACCCACGGCCCCGTAGACGTTCAGAAGCTCTTTCATCGAGGTCTTTCCTTCGAAGGGGCGGGCCGCCGTCACGACGGGCCGGGTTGCGGGTCAGGCGCTCTTGCGGCGCCACACCTCGGAGGCGCGGGAGTTGATCGCGTGCAGGCGGTTCGGTGCCGCAGCGGCATCCGCCACCGCGTGCGAGCGGCGAAGAACATCCGAACGCTCGGACTCCGTGAGGCGGCCGGCGGCCCGGGCTGCCGCGTCCGCCGTCGCCTGCGCCCGCTGGCGCGCGAAGGCGGCGTTGATCTCGGACAGCTCCCGTCCGGCCGCCGCCAAGCCGTCGGCGATCTCGGCCAGGGCGGCCGCGTCATAGGTCGGCCGGTGCCGGGGGGCGGGGGCAGCGAGCCGCGGGGCGTGATCCGCAACCGGGAGGCTGCCGTGCGCCTCGGCACCATACGCACGCAGGCGCCGGATCTGTTCGGCGGACAAGATGCTGTAAGTCATAATCACTCTCCCTCAAGGGTTCGACGGTAGAAGTCTTCCGCCTCAAGAGGCGTCATCTCGCGGGTGATGGTCTCCACCGGGCCTTCGCCCGTCGGGCCGGTCAGCGCGACCTTCTGCGCGATGCCGAGGTGGCGGCCGAGCTCGACGAGGGCGGCCGTCTTGCTGTGCATCTTGACCTTCAGCCCGTGCGGACCTTGCGAGATTTCGGCGATGGCGGCCGCAGCGCCGGGATGAACCTCGTCGGATGAGACGAGGCGCAGGGCGTTCCGGTTCTCGGTCGCGTCGGGAGCGCCGGTGTCAGCGCTGTCATCACGCACCGCGTCTCCGGGCGCACCCCAGTTCACCACGGACCTTATGTCGGCGAACCCGATCCGGCCGAGCTCGGCCATGACACGATCCTTCGTGATCTTTGTCCGGGCAATCGCTTCCGCATTGAAGTCGTCAATGGCTTTTCTGACGGAAGCGTTCTTCGTGAGAAGATCGTAGCCCTGTCGCGCTGCGTTCTCCGGGGTGTATCCGGCTTTGATTGCCGACTGCGTTGCATTTCCCAGCGTATCGCCCTCGACATAGGCGAGCACGAAGGCGAGCTGATTTTGATTGAGATCCTTCAACACGAAGAGATGCCTTTTCAGATAAGCGCAGTGGCGCCCGGATCAGCTCGGGCCGCGCCCAAGAAACCCCAATTTTCCTGGAATGATAGACCGAATAGTGTTGTGATACAACGGTTTAAGCAGCCTATTAGGTCGAAGACTGCGAAATATCCATTTATCAAAACCGTCAATATTCTTAGGTCAATCTTTGAGAAAGTATATCCAATGTCGTGTTTTGTCTGCGAACCCGAGCGGCAAACGACACCGCTTGACTTCGAACGTCTAACAGTTCTAGCAACGACCGTAGCTAAGGACGTTGAGTCGGTGATGGCCAAGCGGAACCACGTCTCCTACCTCCGCGTGTCCCGGGACTCTCAGGGCGCCTCCGGCCTCGGCATCGAGGCGCAGCGCAGAACCGTGGCCGACTTCTTGAACGGTGGTCCGTGGAAGGTGGTCGCCGAGTTCGTCGAGGTCGAAAGCGGGAAGCGAGATGACCGCCCCGAGCTGATGAAGGCCGTCGAGGCGTGTCGGCTCTATGGGGCTCGACTCGTCATCGCGAAGCTCGATCGGCTGTCCCGAGACGCGCACTTTCTGCTCGGCCTCGAGAAGGCGGGGGTCGACTTCGTGTGCGCCGATATGCCGAACGCCAACCGCCTGACGGTCGGGATCATGGCGATGGTCGCCGAGGAAGAGCGCCGCATGATCTCGGAACGGACCCGGGCAGCGCTGGCGGCCGCGAAGGCCCGCGGAACGAAGCTCGGGGGCTTCCGGGGGCATGTGGCCACCGATGCCGCCCGTGAGGCGGGCAGGGCCACCATATCGGCCAGAGCTAAGGCCCAGGCGACCCGGCTCGCACCCATCATCGCGGATCTGCGGGCGGCGGGCGTTACGTCGGCCAGTGGGATCGCGCGCGCGCTGACCGAACGCGGTATACCGACGGCCCGCGGCGCTGATGTCTGGGCAGCGGCGCAGGTTGCGCGGGTTCTGACGCGGCTGGCCGCATGAGACGGCCCAGGACGGCCGCCGGCACCGTTCCCGGTGTGTTCCTGCTCCCGACCCATCGAACGCCGTCAGCGGGCCGCGTATCGCAACGGCGGGGCATCACAGCGGGCGGTCGGCCGCGTTCGTGTCCCGCGCTTTGCCTTGGGCTACCGCTCCGTACGCGGACTCGTGGATGGCGCGGCGGAACTCGATCAGGTCCATGAGCGCGTTGTGCACGTCGACCGGCTTCATGCCGTGCTCGGCCACAAGTAAATGGAAGTCGCGCAGGACCAAGGCGTCAATCTGAGCCTTGTTTGGACAGTGAATAGTCAGCTCGGGCCCGCCGATGTGACAGGCATATGCATCGGCCCACCCAGTTTTGTCGGGATACGGTCCGAGCTTGATTTGACCAACCGTCGAGCGAAAGCCGGCGGCCTCGGATCGAGGCGTGAAGGCGATGAGGGTGTCTTCGTACCGGCGTCCGGCCCGCTTCAGGGGGTGACGCTGGGCGCCACCTTGGATCCGCGGGCCCTTGTCCGGACCGCGGCCGCGTCGACGGGGCGTAGGGGTGTCCACGAGATGGGAGGGATGATCGTCGTCGGGCGACGCGGTCGCTACGGCTTCGTTCAGCATCGGCTTTCCCCCACCTTCGTGTTGCTCGATCCCCCACCAAGGCACCCCCCAGAACCGGGTGCCTGCCTTACCCCACCTTGGGCCCCCCTAAAGGGGGCCCTAAAAGTGGGGACGGCGGCAGAGGTCCGGTTCTTCCCCACTTCCCCACCTCGACCCCACTTCGAAAAACAAGGTGGGGTGAACGGCAAGGCTTGATCCACTCGCGGATATTTGATGAACAATATCAGTGAGTTGTTGACGCAGCCGGATGGCCGACCGCGGGTCGAAAGCCCGGCGCCAAACCCCACCTCGGAAACCAAGGTGGGGTCGGCCAGAGGCCCGTTTCCCCACCTCACCCCACCTTGAAAAACGAGGTGGGGTCGGCCCTGTCTGACGCCCCCGATCATGCCGGGACTCCCACGACGATCATGGGTCGATCCCGGCCCTTGCCAGTGTCCGGCTGGCGGTCGATTTTCAGCGCGCCATTCTCGATCCAGGTCCGCAACAGCGTCTTGATGCGCTTCCCGCCGTCGGGGCTGTCGACGTTGATGCCGAGCACCTGTCCAATGGCGTGTCCGGCCCAATTGCCAGCCTGGGCGTTCGCAGCCCACGTGCCGCCGGCGATGGCAGCCTGAACCGCGCGCAGGTCCGCAACCTCAATGCCGTCGAAGGCCCCGGGCATCGTCCAGGGCGTGACGACGCCAACAAGATCCTCGGGCCCGCCCGCATCGTCGTTTCCAAGGCCGGTGCTGACCAACTCGAACCACTTCGCCCGTTCCATCGGAGGGGCCATGTTCGCCTTGCCGTTGTCGACCCGGAAGAACCGCAGCCGGTCCCACGACGACACGTTGGCCTGCCCGGCTTCCTCGACAGACATGCCGTTGAGCACGCGTGCCGAGCGCACCGCGCCGATCAGCGCCGAGCCGCCCCGGGCATCCTCGACCGTATAGGCGGTCTGTCCGGCGCCGGCCTTCCGAACGTGGTGGACGAGCTCGACGCAGCAGTTGCAGGCCTCGGCGATGCCGGCCCACGTCTTCGCGACGCGGTCGATCGCCCCGTTGTCGTTCTCCGGGACCGCGTGACACGACACGAACGGGTCGATCATCAGCACGTCGATGCGCCGAGCCCGCAGCTCGTCGGTGATGGCGTCGACCACGGGGACCATGACCGTCACCCCCTCGCCGAGCTTCTGCGCGATGACGAGCGGCTGTTCGCGGCCCGAGTCGATGAACAGGCGGTCTCCGATGTCCTCGGCCGTGATGCCGTAGTGCAGGCAGATCGCGGCGAGGCGACGCTCGATCTCTTCGCGGGGATCCTCGCCGTTCCAAACCCAGACGCGCAACGGCTCGGCCACGCGCACGCCGAGCAAAGGCCGTCCCGTCACCATCGCAAGCGCCTCGACGAGAACGAGACTTGTCTTGCCGAGGCCGCCAGGCGCTACAGTTGCGGTGGCGTATTTCCGGATGAAATGGCGATCGTAGAGCCACTGTCGCCGCGGGATCGTCTTGGGATCGCGCCAGACGAAAGGCGTTGCCTTGATGCGCCCAGGGACAGCAGCTCCGGCGGCGGATGAGGCCTCGAAACGCCCCATGTCATCTTCCGCGGTCGGCTCAATCGGCGCCCCGCGCTCGATCGTGTAGCCCGACAGGTCAGCCATGTTGCGCCCCTTTGATGAGGTCGTTGAGGTCGGTGCCGGGGGTGGTCGTCTTGACGAGGAAGGTCTCGGCGCCGGCGGCCTGCCAGCGGGCAGAACAGACACGGGCGGCGCGCTCGCCGGCCGGGTCGTGATCGACCGAGATCCAGAGGCATTCGACGCCGGACAGGACGGGGAACGCCTCAACGTTGGGCGCCGAGATGAGCGACCACACGGGCGAGCTACCGAACTCGCGGGTGTGCCGCAGCGACAAGGTGGTCTCGATCCCCTCACCGATCCCGAGGCAGGTCGTGACATCGGCATCCGAAGTCATCTTCACCGCGCCGCCTTTGGTCGGACCAAGGGTGAGCCGTTCATACCCGTTCACCTCGACCTTGCGGCCGAGGGCATCGAGCGCTGTGCGGTGGATCCCGATGGGCTGATCCGTCACCACGTCCCGAACGAGGGCGACCATGGCCGGCACCGTCTCGCGTCCCCACGGGCAGCGCGGGTGAAACCGCAGGACGGTCCCTGCGATCTCGTCGGACAGATCCAGGCATCGGCCACCGAGATGTACCTCGACGACCGTGCCGCGCGGGTCCCGCGCCTCGCCCCAAATCGTAAGGGCGAGCTCCTGCCGGTATTTCAGCTTGGCCCGGGCATCCGCCTCCGCACGCTCGCGGGCTTCCTGGCGGCGGCGGGCCTCGACCGGGTCGACGAGTCGGGGCGTGCGGTGGCGGTCGTCAGCGAGCCCAAGAACCCCCGCAACATGGTCGCGGCAGGCGCGCCAGTCGTCGCCGCAGTAGGAGTGGACGACGAACCCATCAGGATGGCTCGCGGACGGCCGCACCGCCATGCTGCGGTCGGCCGGGCTATGGCCAGGGCCAGGCGCTAACACCTGATCGCCGGCTACCTCGCCGCCAAGCGCCCGCGCGAGCCCGCGCAGTGTCAGAGAATGCACGGTCATGCGCATTCCCCCTGCTCAAACGACAGTATTCCGTTGAAATGCTCGCGGGTGAGACGTACCTTGATGCTTCGCTGCCGACCAAAGCGCGAAATCAAGGGGTCCGATCCTGCGAGGGGTCGGGCCTCTTTGCTTGTCATGGTGGGTTTGGCCTCTTGGGGCCAGCGCCGTCGCCGGGGGTCTAGGATGATCTCGGGCGGCCGTCCGCCTCGAGGTTGGCGTGATCGGCCTACGCCGCCGCGGGGATGCTGGCAGGCGGCGCCTCCGAACCTCCGTCGCCCTCGTTGAGGAAGCGCAGCAGGCTCGGAACGACGATCAGATACCGGCGCCCGATCTTTTTCGCGTCGATCTTCTTCGACTGGATCAGGCCGTGGATCGTGTATGTGCTCAGAGTTGAGTAATCGACGGCATCCGTGACCGAGCAAAAGTCTCGATCCTTGATGTGCGCCTTGACTTTAGCGTTCTTCGGCATGTGCTGCCCTCCGCGATTGGCCGTCCCGGGCCGAATGGGATTTGAACAGCATGCTCCACGCGCGGCACTAATCGCAAGCAGATTTGGGGTATTTGCGCTATATATTTTGAGGTGTAACGAGATGATACAGTCTGATCTATGGAGATAAAATGAGTTCTACGGAATAAATGCATTAGAGCGGATGCGTCAAAGATCGTTATATCTCGCCGTTTCTTATAAAACGACGTTGACAAGCCCGCAACTCGATATGTAATTTGATCTCAAGGCGGACAGTCCCGGTTCGCCCGACGCGATCGACGGTGGTGTCCCAACGCTCGTCTGATCGCGATGCGCCCTGGACTGGTCCCGCAGTCCAGGGCCGGATGCGAGTCAGCCTCGCTTACGCCTTCCGGTCTCGGAACCGGATCCCGGCGCCTCCCCCGTTCTCGGGGATGAACTCCAACCCTGCCGTCTCGAAGGCGCGAACGACCGCAGCAAGGTTGTTCGGTGATGGCACACGTCGACCCTTCTCGAAATCGCGGATCGTGCTCTCGCTAAGGTTCGAGCGGGACGCGAGCTCGGTCTGTGACCAATCGAGTAGTCCGCGGGCGGCGCGGGACTGGGCGGCTGACAACGACATCACGGCTCCTAACCACGATGTTCGTTTATCACAAACGATAAGCGTTGACAGCGTTTGACTTCAACGGTATCCGTTTATCGCCAACGGAAACCGAGTGTTTCGCCATGTCAAACCGACGCCTCTCTTGGAACGCCGCCCTCCGCGACGTGCGCGACGACCGCGCCAAGGTCCCGGCCGGGCTCCTGGCCGCCAAGGCCTCCGTCAACCTGACGGCCCGCCTCGATCGCCGCCCGCTGTTCGCCGCCGGCAAGTTCGATCGCAGCGCCATCATGCGCGCGGCCGCCAAGGCCGCCCGGCTCCATCAGGAGCGGTTCGGCTGCACCTGGGCAGAGGCGATGTCGGTGGCGCTGACGGCCGCATGGGGCGCCGCCAAGCTCGCCCGGCACATGGCCGCGCACTGACGGGTGGCGCCATGAACCACGCCGTCCCCCTCGTCCTGCGCACGCCGACCCAACGCCTCGCCCACGCCCGGCAGGATCACGCAACTT
>NZ_BBUX01000107.1:0-14573 GCF_000974725.1 Methylobacterium sp. ME121 | reverse complement strand
GTCGTGATCGGCTTCGAGGCCGACGCCCAGTACCTCGACTTCGGCCGTAACCGGAACAACGCCTTCATCTCCGGCGCCGTCGCCCCCGGCTACTACGTCACCGACCCGCGCGGCCTCTCCAGCCTCGACTACTTCGGCACCGTGCGCGGCCGCCTCGGCTACGCCTTCGACCGCACCCTCGTGTACGCCACCGGCGGCTTCGCCTACGGCTCGGGCAGCGCCGACCGCTCCTTCGGCGGCTACGCCGGCAACGACAGCTTCCGCACCGGCTACGCCGTCGGCGGCGGCATCGAGTATGCGCTCCCCACCGACTCGTTCCTGAACTTCTTCCGCTCCTCGGCCGTGACGCTGAAGGTGGAAGGCTTGTACGTGAACCTGGAGCGCGGCACCCGCAACCAGGGCGCCCTGGTGGTCAACGCCGCCAACCTCGTCCCGGTCGCCTACAGCGCCATCGGCCGCCGCGACGACGAGTTCGCCGTCGTCCGCGCCGGCCTGAACTACAAGTTCGGCTCGTACTGAGATCCGGTCGCGCTGCTCCCGGCGGCTGTGCCGGGAGATGCGGCGGCGGGCGAGGGGTAGTTGGTCCTCCTCATCGCTCTCCGCCGCCGAAGAGCAGCCGATCGGCTGACCTTCGCATCCCCAGCCCGATCAAACTGGCCGCGAGGTCGGCAGCACCCTGAGAGCGCAAGCTCCCGGGGTGTTTCTTCGTTCTGGAAGGGCCGTCCGAGCGGATCCGATCCCATCCCAACCCATGGCTCGCCATGACGTCGTCGCAACGCGCGTGACGGTTATGGCGAGTTGAATTCTCAACGCATCGAGCGCCGGCCGCTGACCGGACCGTCATCATCAGATGACCCGGCCGCATCAGCCGATGAGGGTGCCAAGGCGCTGCCGCCGCTCGGCCGTTTGTGTTTCGGGTCGATCCGGTATGGATAGGGGGCTCCTCACATGGAGGCGCACCTCTGTCGGACGAGAACGAGCCCCCCGACTTCGACGCGAGACGTCCAGGTTGGACACCCGCGGCCCGGAAATCCCGCAAGGGCATGTCGAAGCGGCCGAAGCGCAGCGTCGAGACCGGGGGCGAGTGCCGTCAGAACCGCCTGAAGACCGGCACGCCGAAGCTGGACGATGTGGGTCGGGCGATGCTCGTGCGGTGTTGCGGGTTCTGCAAAAACGTCCCGCCTTTCGAGAGGCGCGGGCCCTGCGGCGCTGTGCGACCCGACGGCTCGCGTTGGCGTTCTTCAACGAGGCCAACCGGGTGATCGCCGACATCATCGTCCGCGCCGAGCACGGCCGAACGGAGTGGGTCGACAGCCGCAAGTTCCGGGTATGGCGCGATGGCGGTTGCAAGGGCCCCCGCCCGGAGCGGAAGGGCGACCTGAAGGGCAAGGTCGATGCTCTGCCGACCGGATGGCACGATGCCCTGGACGAACACAACGCCATGTCCGCCGGGCTCGGAGCGCCGCGAGCCGTCATCGGATGACGCCGCCTGAGCGGCCATCGGCCGGCTGCTACTAACGGAGTGCCGGGTGATTTCTGGGCGCGCCGGGGTCGTCACCCGACCGCCCAGAAAAGCGGGAGCGCGCCGGCCAGGAACAGGGCCGACGAGAGGAGCACGGCGAGACGCTCGCGATGATGCAGGACGAAAGCGTGAGGGCTGGCGAACATGGCAGGCCGGATCGGAAGAGGGGTCAGCACCCTCGCGCCTGAACCTTGACGGATCGAGGGCGCTTCGCGCTTTCCACAGGCGATGGCCGACCTCTGTCGCTGCCGAGCCACATGCTCTTGGATGTGTTCAGGCGCACCCCGCAGTAGCAGCGTCGCGCGTAGCCCTTCTTCGTGGCTGCTATCGCCCCCTCAGTAGCCCGACCCCGCGGCGCAGTGACCTCCAGGGTTGCTGCGCCGTTGTCGTTCCGGGTCCCTGCCCGAGAACGCGGAAGTGTCAGGAGCGGCGCAACAGTTCACACTGGCCCGAAAGGCGCGGGCCGAGCCCTCTAGGGGCCGGCCCGCCTGCCGTTCGGTTTCGCCTGTCAGAAGCCGTAGCGACGCTGCAGAGTACGCGCAGGAGAGCTGCCGCCACCATCCGTAGCGACCGCCTCGCGCCGTTAACGCTTCCTCAAGGAAGTCGCTCCTGCACGGCTAGCGACGTCGGCACGGACGGAAAGCCCTTCCGGGCCGGTCACGGCCTCGAAAAGAGAGCCTCCCTTTGACGCGAACCGATTGTCGGCATGCGAAGACCACTCGTCAGCAGACGGGAGCGGCAGCCCAAGCTGGTGGGCGAGCGAAACGAGCTCCTTCAAACGGCCGGTCTGGGTCTTGCGGCGCAGGTTGAGCCGATGGGTCTCCACAGTGCGCACACTCAGCGCCAAGCGCCGGGCGACCTCCTTGTTGCTGAAGCCTGCACAGAGGAAGCGCAGGACGTCGATCTCGCGGGGGGACAGACCGAAGTTGCAGCTCTGGCCCGCCTTCATGGCGCCCGGCCGCTTCGGAGGAACGAGGCAAGCCGCTCCCTTCACAAGGGCAAGCAGCGCCGCACTGAGTTCCTGCTGCGAATGTGATCGCCCGACGAAGGCATCAGCACCCGCATCCAACAGAGACTCAAAGTGGTCCGCTGTCAGCGCGTCGAAGGACACCAGGATGCGCAGGTTCGGCCGGCGTTCCCTCAGGCCGGTGACATGCGCGATTCCCTCCGCGACCTTGTCCGAGCTGAGACAGACCACAGCGACCTCAACCTCGACATCGGCTTCGTCCAGGCATGCCTCGCCGAGTAGGCGGATCTCCGGCAAGTGATCCAAAGCAGCGCGGGCGGCGGCGCTCAGGTCCTGCGCTTCATCCAGGATCAGGACCCCAACAGTCGTACTCATGACCTCGCACCCTTTGTCTCTCAGTTCGATATGCCGAACCGGGATTAGAAGCAGGTTTGCGAGGAATTTTTAGATGTTTCTTGCGCTCCGCCATATATGGCCCAGCCAATATCCAGACATAACGCGCACGACGATCTCACGAAGGCGATCATTGTCATTCTGCCAAAGCACAAATGCCGCTCGCAAGTTAATGTTTGGCGATAGAGCGGTTTAGATCCATATACAATTGTCGAATTGGGCAACACGCTCGGCCAGAGACAGCTCAAGTTAGGCACTGCGCGTGCGGTTGAATGTCGCGGGCGGGCGACCTATCTGTATTTGCCGTCCCGCCGAGCCCGATCCGCTTCCTCGGCCGCTCCTAACCTGACCGGCCGGCTTTGGACCCTTCTGATCGAGAGGATCAGCCGGGACCGAAGAAGTCGGAGATGCGGCGAGATCGGAAAACGGGCGCGGAGCAGGTCGTGCTGACGCTGCGCCAGATCGAGGTGCAGACGGCCCAGGGGCAAGAGCTTGGCGCTGGCACGCGAGGAGGCAGAGATCTCCGAGCAGCGCTACTACCCTGGCGCAAGGACTGACCCGCGCCAGGCCTCCCGGAGGCCGTTTGGTTTGGGTCAGGCGGCCAAGGCTTAGATCTCGGCCTGGGCATAAAAGCGTGCCTCCGCCTCGGCGGGAGGCACGTTGCCGATCGGTTCGAGCAAGCGGCGGGTGTTGAACCAATCGACCCATTCGAGGGCGGCGAACGCCACCGCCTCGAAGCTGCGCCACGGCGCGCGCCGATGGATCACCTGGGCCTTGAACAGACCGTTGATCGTCTCGGCCAAGGCGTTGTCGTAGCTGTCTCCGATGTTGCCGACCGAAGGCTCGACGCCCGCCTCCGCCAGCCGTTCCGTGTAGCGCACAGCAAGGTATTGGCTCCCCCTGACGCCCTTCTGTGTGTCAAGCCGCGATTTGGGTCTGGTTGATCGCCTGCCGCCTCCGGGTGATGAGCGTGAACACCTCACGGGCGATGTAGCGCTTCAGGCAACGGATCGCTTCCAGCTTGGAGTGGCCTTCTGCGATGCGGCGGGCCACATACGCCTTGGTCCGCTCATCGGTTCGCAGTCGCCCGATGGCGATAATGTGCAGCGCGCTGTTAGCCGCGCGATCACCGCCTCGGTTGAGGCGATGGCGCACCGTCTTGCCCGATGAGGCTGGCACGGGGCTCACGCCACAAAGCGCCGCGAAGCCTGCCTCTGAGCGCAAGCGCTCGGGATTGTCGCCGGCCGTCAGGAGGAGCTGAGCGGCGCCATTGCTGCCGATGGAGTTGCGGGCCACGAGGTCCGGGGCAAGCTCGTCGACGATGGCGCCGATCATGGCATCGAGATCGGCGATCTCGTCGTGCAGTTCCAGATAGCGCCGCGCCAGGGACTTCAGGCCGATCCGGTAGGCGGCCTCGACGTCGCGGTAGGCGCTCAGATCAGGCCGCCACGCCGCCAGGGTCCGCACGAGCTGCATCCGGGTCATCCGGCGCAGCGTCTCGCGCAGGGCGTCCGGGGCGCACACGATGGTGTTGTGGATCATCTGCAGGGCGATGCGCCGGGCCGCGACCGCCGTCTTCCGGCACGCGCTCAGGACGCGCAGCGACTCGACCATGCCGTCGCGGGTGCGCGGCGTGACGGTACGGGTGCCGGCGAAGGCCGCGTGCGCCGCGCTCTGTGCGTCGAAGTCGTCGTTCTTGCCCCGCCGGCGACGGTCCTGGGTGTCGGGGGCGGTCACCTCCAGTACCTCAATCCCGGACCGCTGGAGGAAGCGAAGCAGGCCGGCACCATAGCTGCCGGTCGATTCGACCCCGACGCGGCGCAGCGGGCCGAACGAACGCATCCAGGTCAGCATCTGCCGATAGCCCTGGCGGGTCGCGGCGAAGCTGGCGGTCGCCAGAACCCGATCCCGGTCATCGACGACCGCGGCGACATGCAGATCCTTGTGGGTGTCGACACCGCCGATGACACGACGCTCGTGAGCTTTCTCGGCACTCATCCCATCCTCCTGTCGATCGAGCCTGATGGCTTCACCACGACCGGATGCGCGGACAGGACAGTCACGAGACCAGACGGTCAGGCCCTTCTCGGGTCACAGGCATCGGCGAGGCAAAACCTCACCGCAGGGTGTTCCCGGGCGGCCGACAGGTCCGGGGAAAGACACGGCCAGTCGATCAGAGTGCGAGTCAGGCCGCACCGGGACGCCCTGCGGCGCCAGCTTAACCGATGGTCCATCGCTGTGCGGGTCAGACCACCCGGGAACTGGCGCAGATCTTCTGACTGTCGGAGTGGTGCACGAGCCCGCTCCTCTGGAGGGGCCGGCGCTCGTGCAGGGCCTGCTCCAGAGCGTCGAGCACGAAGGTGGCGTGAGCCGTGCGGGAGAAACGCGACCGGCTTTAGAAGAGTGCGACGAGCGCAACACCAGCCACCATCAGCAGGCCACCGAGGATCCGCCAGAGGCTGGCCGGATGCACCTCAAAGCCGACCAAGCCGAAATGGTCGAGCAGGATGGAGGTCACGACGCCCGCCGTCACCAGAAGCCCGAGAAACGCCCCGGCTCCCACGTGCCGAGCAATCAGCAGCTGCGCGATCACAACTCCGCCGCCCATGAAGCCGCCGCCCCACGCCCACCACGGCACCTGCGACAGCTCCTGGGTTGTCGGCCATGCCAAGCGACGGGATATGAGGCCGATGATTAGGACGGTCAGGGAGGTGCCAATTCCAACGATCAGACCTGCCACGAGCGGCTGAGAGAAGCCTCTGGCGAGGGTGCTGTTCTGGCCTGGCTGGATGGCGTTCGCGATCCCAGCCAGCAGGACGGCGCCGTACAGGTACCACATGTCGAGATCCAATCGGTGAGATCTCGCTAGGTAGGGCTATCTGCGTCTCTTCCACGTCCCCTGGAACGCCTCGCGTGGACCGACTCGTCAGGGCGCGACCGCGTCGTCATGGAAGCCGCGGGCATCGAAGAGGCGCCGGACGACACCGGCACGCTTCGCCTCGCCGGCATTCGGCTGCTGGCGCTGACCGGCTGCCGCCTGGGTGAGATCGTGAAGCTGCGATGGTCCGAGGTCGACAGAGCGGAGCCATGCCTGCGGCTTGAGGACTCGAAGGAGGCGCCTCGGTCCGGCCGATCAGCAAGGCCGTCCTGCTGATCCTAGACGGCATCGAGCGGGCCTCTGGTTCGGCATATGTCCTGCCGACAGCGCGGGGAGGGCAGGGGCCTTTCACGAGACTCGACGACGCCCTGGAGCGCATTGTGAGCAAGGCAGAACTGGAAGGCGTCTCGGCGCACACCCTCCCACACTCCCTCGCTTCTACCGGTGGCGGCCTCGGCTACAGCGACTCGACGATTGGCGCGATGCTGGGTCATGCCGGGCACGGCCTCACGTCGCGGTACATCCACCACCTCGACGCGGTGCTGATCGCCGCAGCAAACCGCGTCGCAATGCAAATCGCTGGGGCGACGAGCACGACGGAGAAGCTATGAGTCGTGAGCGCACAGGATCGGACCGCAGAGCGGCCTCGGGATAGGGCAGGCTGACGACCTCGTGGACCTGCTGAACCGCTTGGCGGTGCAGAAGGGTAGGGACGTTTCGAATTGAGCACAGCGAGCATGAGCGATGGCCACAACTTAATTCGCGAAGCCGTTGCGGCGCTCCGGGCCCGCGGCCACAACGTGGAGCCCTGGACCGGTAGCCTGCCCTACCGGCTGGTCGACGGCGAGACGCTGACGGACGGCGACCTACTCGCCCTCGCCGTGCGAGTCGGCCTCATGGACTCGACGTCGACCAGGCTGCAATAGGTCGCCCATGGCCAAAGAACCCCCGCCCGTCTCCGGACTGCGCAAGGCCGCCGAGGTTACCGATCAGGAGATCGACGCCGCGGTCGACGCGGCGCTCGCGGACTTGGCGACCGAGGCCTACCCGCTGGCGAAGGGCTGGACGCTCGACCTCCTCGAGACGCTAGGCACCAACACTCGCGCTGCCGAGGCGCTCACCACCGACAAGCCGGCCAAGAAGCGCAACATGGTCCGAACCGCGATCCCGCTGGGACATCCGGCGAAGGGATGAGCGAGCTCATCGCCTGCAGGGCCGATCAGCGGCACTGGTTCTATGACAACAAGTATCTTGTCGCGGGTTTCTGCCTGCTGCTGGTCGTTGCGATCTTCTGGCAGGTCAGCCGCTTCGAGGGTTTTCAGCCCATTTTCCAATGCGGTAGCCGGGCCGGCATCGACGAGGAGGTTTTCTCATCCGGTATGCGGGCATGCATGGCCGATGCGACAACGCAGGCGGCTCAGGCACGCTGCGTGCACGTCGTCTACGTCTTGGCGTGCACAGACGAGAAATGGCGGTGAGTAGCGCTGAGCTCGCCGCGAGCCACGGGCTGGTGGAGGAGGGGCTACCTTGAGGTCCGTTGGCTAACCTATGAGCTGCCTCGAAGCGGGAGTCTGAGCGAGCAGCTCAAAATATCATTTGATGGCGATGCGAGCGGTATTAGCGATTTAATCTCGCCGCTCGTCTTGAAGCTACAAATTGCGGGAGAAGCAGGCGATGGCCGCAGATCCGCTCACCGGCCAGCGCGTCCTTGTCGTCGAAGACGACTACTTTATCGCCAGCGACCTAGAACAGGAACTGGTTGCTGCTGGCGCGACGGTTGTCGGACCCGTGCCATCAGTAGACGCCGCACTCAATCTTCTTGCGGAAGACAGGCCCGACGCCGCAATCCTCGACGTGTACCTGTGCGATGAAAGGGTCTTCCCGGTCGCTGACGCTCTGGTCTCGGATGGTGTGCCGTTCTTCTTCATGAGCGGCTACGATCGACGAGGAATGCCCGAACGTTACGCTTTCGCCCGCTGGCTGCATAAGCCGCTCGAGCCTCGGAAGATGATGTCGGAACTCCGGCGCCTGCTCGATAGGGCGGCGTAGTCGCGAGCCACGGACTCGTAGACGACGGCGACTCACGATAGCTGGGGGTCGTCATGCCTTCCGAACCGATCGCGCCAGTCCGCGACCGCCAGCTCGAGGCCGTTCGCGCATGCCTCCTCTACCCGCAGGGGCTGCGCCGCAGCGCCTGTCCGTCGGCCATGTCGGCCCTGCGGAAGCGGGGGCTCGTCGAATCCCGTTCGGCCCCTGGCCCGGGCCGCCGCGTAGACGCGTGGTTCATCACGCCAGCCGGCCTAGCGCATCTTGTGGAGATCGACGCGAGCAAGCCGGGCGCAGCGCCGCGGCTTCAACGGGCGGCAGACCCGTGACCGACGAGCAGATGGCCTAACTGAAGGCGCTGTCCGACGTGCGCTCCTGGCACCGCTGGGAGTTGGCGCAGTGCCTCGGCGACGTCCGAGCCATGCAGGCCCACGAGAAGGCTATCGACTGGCCCGACATGCTCATCGCCACGAAGAAGCTGCACGCGGCCCAGGATGAGGCCGAGCGGCGTCGCGGCGAGGCGCGGCCGCTGGGTTAGAGCAGGCCGCCCGCCGGGCCGCCGGTCAGCGTCTTGCCAGCCCGGGTAACCAGCTTCGAGAAGGCCAGCGCCGCCGAGCCCTGCGCTTCGGACGGGGAGGTCCGGTCCGATTCCATCACCGTCAGATGCGCTACGTCGAGCAGCACCCAGGTCCAAAGGTGGCGACCGGTTGCGAGGATCTCGAAGTGCATGGCGCGCTCGGTATGCGAGTGGACATACCCGCACCGTGCGCTCGGAAAAGGCTCGCCGCGTTAATGGCTTCGCAGGCGCAACATCCTGCGCCGGCTTACATCGTGGTTGCCCCATCCTCGCAGATCACAGGCGGGATCAGCCGCGCCCGTTCGCCGCAAACCGTCTGATCCGCCGACTAGTGTCGCGCAGCAAGCAATCTCGCGAAGGCGAGCAACTTTCGACGATCGGATAAGCACTCGATGTCGTTCCATGTTCTCAGCAGCTCATAAGGACCGTCTGGCCCAAATTGAGCCGCGGCTTCGTCCAATAGCCCTGCTTCCGGCGCGCCGAGCGCAGTTGCAATCCGCCGAAGGAGTGCTCTTTTCCGAGCCTCGCTTTCATCGAAATCTTTCGGCAAACTCACTTTAACGCGAGCTCCAACCAGCGCCACGGGAAGCGCCGACCGACGCCGTATCCGATATACTGAGACGATTTGTTATTGCGATCTAATCCAGGTGCGATACTTAAACTCAGTACAGATGCACTGGTATCAATTCGCGGCATCACGGGGGCTTGGGTCCACTGAGCGATTTCGAGGCAATGGCGGAAGCCTGCATCTCCATTCATGAGGAAATTGCCCGCCACGGCTCGGCGGAGATGCAGACAGCTTCACGGATGCTGCTCTTCGCCCTCGCTGCAGAGATTCGGCGTCGCGAGAAGGCCACGTCCGCCGCGAACGACGACTCGGCCTAGCAGGCTGTTGAAGAATTCGGCCAGCGGCGGGCACTGAAGGGGATATCGTCGCCGCCGTGGCGCCGATTTCGCCCCGAAGCGAGCCGTCGGCTCGAAGCTCGGCCCATCCGGGGCCGCAGGCCTCGTCCATCTCGTCGTTCCCGTTTCAGTCGAATTCAACGGCAGCGTTATCACCACCACCGGCGACGGCCCCGGTGACGCATCCGAAGGCGAACTCGCCACCGGTGGCCTCGAAGAGGATGTAGGCCGGCTCGACCAGGTCGGCATAGTCGTCCGCGTGGCCGGGCAGTTCGACGATCCGCCACTTGCTTAGGACGCTTACGCCAGGGCTCCGAGCAGCTTGGGCAGGCGAACCAAGTTGTCGGCCGCCGGCGGTGAAGGCGAAGACCTATCCGATCCTATCGTGGCCCCTGAAGCGGGTTTTCAGCTGGCCACCGATGGTCTTGATCCAACTGACGCCCTCCTCGATGCGCTTGCGGATCTTCTGGCTCATGCCATAGCCGGCATGGCGGGTGGTTCGCCTATCGATGGACGAGCGGCGCCTGCTGGTGTTCTGGGCCACGTGCGCGCGGACATTCATCGATCTCAGCTCGTTGACGAAATCCTACGCATCGTAGGCCTTGTCAGCGCCCATTAAGATGGCCCTGGGCCGGTCCGCCCTCGGCTCGATCATCGCCAAGGCGGCAATGCGCTCGGCGTGGCCGTCCGCCGAGGTCAGGCAGGTGTCCACGATCCGGGCCGAGCGGTTCTCCATCAAAGCGTGGCCGATGAAGCAGAGCTTGGCCTCCATGCCCGGGCCCTTGCGATAGAGCCTGGCTTCGGGATCGGTGGTGCTCGCGTGCGTCTCGTTTGAGTGTGCCTGTCCTTTGAAGTCGACCTCGGCGTTACGTCCGCCAGCGGGCGGTAGAGCTTGGTCCCCGCTTTGATCCTCGGGCGTGAGGCTCTTCATCGACGCCCAGGCTTCGATCAGCGTGCCGTCGACGCTGAAGTGATCGCCGGACCGGAGCCGCTTCACCCGGGGCCGGGCGAGCACGGCTGCCAGGAACTTGGCGGCGATATCACCGGACAGCCGGCGGTCCCGGTTCTTGCTGAAGCTCGAGTGATCCCAAGCCGGATCGTCGACACCCAGCCCCACGAACCGGCGGAACAGCAGGTCGAACTCCAGTTGCTCCATCAACTGCCGCTCCGAGCAAATCGAGTAGAACGCCTGCAGGAGCATCGCTCGCAGCAGCATCTCAGGCGGGATCGACGGACGACCTATCCGGGCCACATAGAGCGCAGGTAGTCCTGGTTCAGCGCTGCAAGCGCCACATACGTCAGCTACCGGATCATGCGCAGGGGGTGGCCTGACCGGACCCGTGCTTCCAGGTCCACATAGGAGAACAACGTCCCCGATCGCTGATCCGAACCCCGCATTCGCCTTCCCCACGCGCTCCCGAGAAGGAGTGAATCATCCTCCGCTCGGCCACGCCACGGACTTCTTCAACAGCCTGCTAAGTGATTAGCTTTCATCGCCCTGGGCGATCCCAAGATTCTAGGCGTGCAAAACCCCGCGCCGGTGGACTGGGCAGGCTGACGACACGATGGGATGGCTCAGCGCTTGCGATGATTTGGGGGCACAGGAAGACGTGACAACACCTCCTCGCACATCGTGCCGAGGCTACTACGCATGAGATTTTTCGCCCAGATCCGGCGGCCAGCATCCATCAATTCGATAGCCTTGGGCTCAGGCGTCTCTCTTGCACAGGCTTTCATGATCTTCATGAAGGGATACTCCACCTTCCGGCCGCAAGATTTTTGTGCCTGCAGAAATATTCCATAATTTTGGAAATTCCTAGGGCAGTCATCATCTGCAAATGCGGCCGACATCGATCCAAATATCAGCAAAATTGCAAAGCTAGATCGCATTGGTTCTATTATATTCCATTGGTCGTATTTGGAACAGCGGGAACGTGAGACGTCCGCCACCTGAGTGCCATCACGGGCCGCCTCCCGGGTGTGACGCCTCAGAGACGCCGGCCGGCGTGGAAGGGTTCCGTCGATCTGCGCTCGCGGGTCTGGCCGTCGTGATAGCGCTCCCCACCTCATGAACGGGTGGGGGATCTAGGGTGTGAACCGAACCAAGCCGTTGCGGGGTCTGTCGTTTTGTGATTCCAGGCGGCCGTTTTGCGGCCTGGAGGCGGTGATGGCGGACCTGTTCTGGCTCTCGGATGAGCAATGGGCGGTGATCGGACCGTTCATGCCCAAGGATCAGCCCGGACCCGAGCGCAAGGACGACCGGCAGATCATCTCTGGCATCCTGCACGTGCTGACGTCGGGCTGCCGCTGGCGCGATTGCCCGGCCGCCTACGGCCCGCGGACCACGGTCTACAACCGCTTCAACCGATGGTCGCGGCGCGGCTTCTGGAAAGCCATGCTCGCCGCGCTGGCCAAGGCCGGATGGACGGGCGATGCGGCTGCCCTCGACAGCAGCTACGTCCGCGCCCACCGCTCTGCCCATGGCGGCAAAGGGGGGCGACGGCGCAGGCCATTGGCCCATCGCGCGGCGGCCAGACCACCAAGATCCACGCGCTCACTGATGTCCTCGGCCGCCCCGGCGTCCTCCTGCTAACGCCCGGCAACGCCAGCGATGTGACCACCGCGCCTGCGGTGCTGGCCAAAGCGCCAGGCCGGATCCAACGTCTGGCAGCCGACAAGGGCTACGATGCCGACTGGCTGCGCGCTGACCTCCGCAAGAGCGGCATCACGCCGGTCATCCCGGGCAAGCGCGGCCGCAAGCGGAAGATCCGCCACGACAAGAGCCGCTATCGGGAGCGGTGGCGGATCGAGGCGACCTTCAACCGCCTCAAGGACTTTCGCCGGATCGCCACCCGCTACGACAAGCTCGCACGCAACTACGCCTCGGCCCTCGCTCTGGCCGCCGTCATCGCCTTCTGGTGCTGATCGAGTCCAAACCCTAGGTTGCGATGCTCGACACCACCTGCGCCGCTTTACAGCCATGTCCGCGAAGTCACGGGGGAAGGCGATCGCAGAACACGAAAAAGCCCGCGCTGGCGAACCGGGCGGGCTTATTCGCAGTCTTGTATCGCCGATCAGTCGTCGCGGCACTCGGGAGCCTCGTGGCAGAGGCAGGCGAACTCAACGAAGCCGGCGATGACGGCGGCGGCAAACATGGCTTGGACGTGCATCAGCTCCTCTGGGGTGGAACATCTCCGAAACTGACATGGGTTGTACGGCGTCGAATGCAAAAGGCGCCGCGCGCAAAGTGAGGAGCCAACGAAAAGGCCCTGCGCGGCGGTGCCGGCGGGGCTGAAGTCGGCCTGCCTTTGAGGCTGCAATGCTAGGTTTTAGCCGCCGCTTTAACGGCTGCCGCTGCCGCTGCCTCCAGCACTGCCATTTGGAACGGCCCTCTCAGGTAGGTTCGCGTTGCCGCCGGCTGCCGAGTCCGTCGTGATGGTCTCCGCTCCCGTTGCTCCGCGAGGAATGACGACGTTACGATCATTACCAGTTGTGTTGGGCTGAAGCTGGATAGCTGCACCGCCTGATCGCGGGGTGCCGCCGGGTGCAACCGGCTGAGCTGACGCCATTCCTGAGGCAATCGCAGCAAGCGAAGCAATTAAAACGGTCGACACGGCGCGCATTGATCATCCTTTCAGATCCATTTTTAGGACAATCTCGCCGTAAAATCAAAGTTCCCATGCAGGATATCAAATATTATACGGGATGCGAAACGGGTTGCTTGCGCTATGATTTATCGAGCGCGGCGCACCCCTTAGTAAAATACCGCTAGGATCCTTTGGCCGGCTCATTTGCTCGCACGTACCGTAATGGCTAGTCGCTGACTTCGAGTAGGTCCCTCCGACCATGAGCCAGCTGCCTGGGGCCAGCGGGCACAAAAAAGCCGCCACGGCCGGGGCCGGGCGGTTCAAGGTGATTGCTCAGGGATGCTCGGTAGACCCGCGAGGGAGCGCCGAGTTCCGGTTTGCCGTGCGGCGGCCTCTGCCTGCCAGTTCCGACGATTTGGCTATCGCGCGGGAGCCGAGGTGCCTCCGCCCGTGCCGACGCCAGGGCGAGCCGTGCCGGTTCCCGGTGCAGTCGCTGCACCAGCTGCGGGCGAACGGGTGCTCGTGCCAGTCGTCTCTTCGGCCGCCTTCTGCCCTTCGCTCTTCACCGAGCCCGGGTTGTTCATGTTGCCGGTCGCGCTGCCACCGCCTGCGGGCTGCTGGGCGTAGGCGGCGCCCGTCAGCGCGATGGTAAGAGCGGCCGCAAGGCCGAATGTCTTGGTCATCATGTGCGTTTCCTCGGTTTGGCCCGTCTTCGGGCTCATAGGGCAACGCGGCTGCGGTCGGTCTGTTCTGAGCGAGGTCGGTGATGGCTGAGCGGCGCGGACGCGCGCGAGATCATCGACCGTGTGATCGCCTCCGACCCTCAAGCTGGGGACGGCGACCTGATGGCCAAGGCGCGCACATGGATGCTGATCGCGCTGGGATAGCGGCATGCCGAAGCTCCCCTCGCCTCGAGGCGCCCGGCCGCGCCCAGATATTCGCCCGCGCGTGCTAGCTTCCCTCACCGCTGAGCCAAGCACGGCCACCGAAATAGCCGAACGCGCCGGTCTGCCCGGCCGAGAGCGCGCTATGCACGCGGCCCGCGCGCTGGCTCGCGCGGAGGCTGACGGGCTCGCAGTCAGTCAGATGCACCGGACCGTCACCCGGTGGCGTGCGGCGCCATGAGAAGCGATGGCCGTGACTGCAACCGACCCAACGCAGCCGCCAGGAGCGCAGTTCGCGTTTCCTCAATGCGGCCGTCAGTCATCGTCCGACAACTTGGGCTGGGGTGGTGCGTGCCCTTTGGTGGAGGCAGCCTGCAACCAGGGTATAATAGCTCTGGCCTCAGCCATAGCCTCCTCCACCGTCGCGAAGAGACCGGAAGGAGGATATCCTTCTCGCCAAACCGCAGGCGTGTCGTCCCAGGCCTCGAAGCTGTCTTCGGTGTAGAAGAAGAAGCCAACCTCATGACGATGGACCGTCAAACGGACCCTACCGTCCTCGCATTCGATCTGGTGAGCGATAGTCGCAGACATGGCTTAATTCGGTGTCCTATCGTCGTCGTCTCCTCTTAGGGTACGATCGACGAAAAAGAGGACGATATCGAAACGGCGCTGGAACGGCCGCTCCGCCTACGACCCAACGCAGTCGTTCACGATCAACCCGGCTAACCCTATAAGCGGACGTAGCAGAGCCCTGGAGGCCCGCATGATCTGCCCCCAATGAAGTGGTCCGCCCTGAGGTATGGCTTTCGGGCCAGT
>NZ_BBUX01000108.1:0-13786 GCF_000974725.1 Methylobacterium sp. ME121 | reverse complement strand
AATAGGAAGATTGTCAAGTCTCGAAGGGTGATGGGACACCGCTCCGCGGCCGGCGCGTCGGGGCGTCGACCCGATCCCGGGCCCGCCGACGCCGTCGGCGCGGGACGCCGCCGCGGGACGCAGCCCGCCCTCGACGGGCGCCGTCGACGTCGCGCCTGCGCCGGGACGCCGCAAGCTCGCGGGCGTAGAGCGCGCGCGTGAAGCTGTTCTCCCCTCTTGAGGCCGGCAGTATCGTCGCGTATGAGCGCGACGTGTCCTGTATTGCCGGCCTTCTTCTGCGAGATTCTGCGCACTAAATCCTATAAGTTGCTCATAAGAACATAATCATGGACGTTTGATAGTGTAATATTGTCGACGAAAGCATTATTAGACCGAAAGATATTAATCTATAATGGTCCCGGCGCAATCCAATACCGGTCCTCGGATCGCCCTTCAGGGCGGCCGGTTCCGTCCGGCGGACAGGCCCTCCGCGAGCCGCGCGGCAGCCGCTCCCCGAGTCCCTTGATGCGCCTGGTCTTCTCGACGGCCGGGATCCATCCCCGGACGCGCTTCAAGCTCTGGCAGGAGGTCGTCGCTGACCGGATCGGGCCGGTCGAGCAGCGCCGCCGCGCCGACGGGCCGTTCGCGGGCGAGATCGAGATCGGCGCCGTCGGTCCGCTGACATTCAGCCGGATCACCCAGGGCGCCATCACGACCACGATCACCGCCGACACGGTCCGGCGCCGGCCGGACGGGCTCATCCGCGTGAATTTCCGCCTCGCCGGGTCGTCGACCTTCCAGCAGCACGGTCGCGCGGCGCTGCAGGGAGCCGGAGACTTCACCGTCGTCGACCATCACCCGGGCGTGCTGGACGCGCGCACGGATGGCCAGACCCTGGTCATGGCCCTGCCGCGGGAGCGCCTCGAGGGCGTGCTCGGGCCGGCTCGGCTGTTCGCGGCCCTGACGATGACCGCCGAATCGGCGACGACCCGGCTGGTGACGACCTTCTTCGGGGATCTGCTCCGGGTGAACCGGCGGCTCTCTCCCGAGGCGGCCGAGCGCATGGCGGCCATCGGCGTCGATCTGATCGTGGCCGCCCTCGCCGAGCGGATGGCCCGGGAGGTGCCGCGTACCCTGCACGGCAGCGTCGTCGTCCAGCGCGCCAAGGCCCATGTCGAGGCGAATCTCGGCGATCCGTCCCTCGATCCGCCCCGGCTCGCCGCCGCGATGGGCGTGTCCCTGCGCCGGCTCCAGGAGCTGTTCCACGAGCGCGGCCAGCACATCTCCGACTGGATCTGGGAGCGCCGCCTCGCGGCCGCGGCCAGGCGCCTCTCCGATCCGGTCAGCCTGCACCGCCCGATCGGCGTCGTGGCCTACGAGTGCGGCTTCGCGAGCCAGGCCCATTTCGCGCGGCGCTTCAAGGACCGCCACGGCCTGTCGCCCCGCGCCTACCGGGAGGCCGCCGCCCTGCGCCTGTCCGGCAGCCGGCCGGATCCGTGAGGCGCCGCGATGTCGGTGCCCGTCGCGGGCGGCCGGGGCGCGGCGGCGGGACGAGGGGCGCCCCGGGGGCGGCCCTCGGGGCCGCGGCCCCCCGCCGCCCTCACCCGGCGCAAGCCGCCTCCGGCCGCGCCGCGTCCCCGGCCGCGTCCCCGGCCGCGCGGTCCGCCGCGTCGAAGAGCGCGCGGCAATACGCGACCAGGCGGTCGGTCCGGTCCGCGCCGCTCCGGAAGGCGATGTGCCCGTCCGGGCGCACCAGCACGAGCGCCGGCCGGCCCTCCAGCCCGTAGGCGCCGTGCGCCCGGCCGTCGAGGTCCGACAGGACGGGCACCGCCCCCGCCGCGATCAGGGGGCCGGCGAGGACGAGCCGCGGCCGCAGCCAGGGCCAGGGCGCGACGGCCCGGACCGCCTCCTGAAGGGCGGGGGCCGCCTCGGGGGAGCGTCCGTCGAAGCACAGGAGCGCCCAGCCCGTCGTCCATCCGTCCGGGTTGTAGAGGAACGGGAACAGGCGCGTGCGCGCCCCGTCCCGCGTCACCGGCGCGTCCGGCGCGCGCTGGCCCGGCTTCGGCCCCGGCCGCAGCAGGTGTCCCAGGTCCGCCAGGCCGGACAGGTGATCCGCGTTCAGGAGGCTCCCGGGATAGGCGACGCCCATCTGCTGCATGTCGTCCGTCCCCTGCAGCAGGGAGCCCAGGTTCGGCAGCGCCTTCGCGGCCAGTCCCAGCACCGTGTCGGTGACGGCGCCGCGGTAGACGGTCCACCGGAACCCGCGCACCTGCTGGGCGCTCAGCCGGGCGTGCTCGCCGCCGCGCTCGCCGTCGTAGGAGTCGAGGATGGCGGGCGCCGCCTCGCCCCGCAGGGTCATGGCCAGCCGCCACGCGATCTCGACCGCGTCGTGGAGGCCGGCATTCATGCCCTGGCCGCCGATCGGCAGGGACAGGTGCCCGGCATCGCCCGCCAGGAACACGCGGCCCCGCGCGTAGCCGGGGGAGACCCCGTAGGCGAAGCGGCTGTGGGTGAGCCATTGCGGGTCGCTCAGGGTGAGGGTCTCGTCGCCGGTCACCTCCCGGGCGAGCGCCTGGATCTCGTCGAGCGTCGGGTCGCGGTCCGGCACGCCGGCGTCGTCGGCCAGGAAGAACAGCCGGTGGTAGCCGCCCCAGACCGGCATGATGCCGGCGAAGCCGCGCGGGTAGTAGAAGAACCAGAGCTGGTCCGGCTCGGAGCCGCGCCGCCAGGACAGCCGGGCGTCGACCTGCCGGTTCATGCAGCCCGCGAGCCGCTCGGGCTCGAAATCCAGGCCGAGCCGGGCGCGGATCGTGCTCCGGGCCCCGTCGGCGGCCACGCAGTAGCGGGCGCGCAGCCGCGTCTCCGGCCCGTCCGCGCCCCGCCGGAGGGTCACGGTGACCCCTGCCCCGTCCTGGTCGATGCCGGTGACCGTGCAGCCCCGCTCCAGCCGGCCGCCGCGGGCCTCGAACGCGTCGATCAGGGTCCGCTCGATCACGTCCTGCCCGCTGTAGAGGACGTCGGGATGGGGGCTGGCGACGTCGGCGATGGGGATGGGCGTCGTCGGCGCGCCGTCGACGAAGAAGTTGATGGTGCGGACCGCGTAGGCGTTCTCCGCCAGGGCGTCGCGCAGGCCGATGCCGGCGAGCAGCTCCTGCGGGCGGGCCCAGAGGTTGTTGGCCCGCGAGTACGCCCTGACCTCCGTGCGCTGCTCGAGGAGCAGGCACGACACGCCGTGATGGCGCAGGGCGCAGCCCGCGGTCAGGCCGATGGGGCCCGCGCCCACGACGATCACGTCGGTGTCGTAGCCCGGGGCGGCGTTGGCGTCGGTCATCGGTCGGTCTCCGGTCGGGTTTCCTGTCGGGTCTTCTGCGGGGTCTCGTGCGGGCTCTCGTGCGGCGTCTCGCGCGGGGTCTCGTGCGGCCTCTCCTGCCGAGCCTCCGCGGCGATGGACGCGATGGCGCCGTGGGAGGCGCCGATCCGCCGCTGCAGGCTCTGCAGGAGCGCGGCGGCGGCCTCGACGGCCTCGGGCGCGAGACCCGCGGTGAGACCGTCCGACCAGAGGGCGTTGCGCGCCATCGCCTGCCGGTAGGCCTCCGCGCCCCGCGGGGTCATGGCGACGAGGGGCGCGCGGCGGTGGTGGGGGTTGGGCGCGAGCCGGATCAGCCCGTCGGCCCGCATCTCGCCGACGAGGCGCTGCACCGACTGGCGGGCGAGGCCCATGTTGCGGGCGATGTGGGCGACGGGCAGCGGCGCCGGCGCGAGGGCGATGGCCCCCAGCACCTGCCAGCGGGCGCTGGTCAGCCCGAGGTCCTGCACCAGCGCGTCGCCCGCCGCGAGCAGGTCGCCGTTGAGGCGGAACACCGCGACCACGAGGTCCGACAGGGCGTGCCGGGTCCGGTCGCGGTCGGGCGCTGTCCGGGGCGGGTCGGGCTCCATGGGGCGCGTCCTAGTGGCAGGGTGTTGTCGAAATGACAGTATGCTGTCATCGCGCGGACAACGGGGGGCGGGCCGGACGGTTCCACGCCGGCGGCAGGCCGGATCCGGACGCGGGATCCGGACGCCGGAGCCGGGCGCCGGATTCGGGAGCGAGGACGGGTGCCCGCCGGGCCTACGCCACCGCCGCGAGATCCCCGAACAGCGACAGCACCACCGGGCGCCGGTCGAGGTTGTAGATCGCCGCCTCCCGGGCGGCGCGGCCGAACCGGTCGGCGACCTCCACCAGGGCGGCGAGGCGGGCGGGGGGCTCGTCCCGGCGCCGGTCGATCTCGGCCGAGACGAAGCGCAGGACCGCGTCCTGGGCGGCCTCGAACCGCGCCTCGGCGTCGCGGCCCGCCAGGGTCTCGGCGAGCTTGAGCACCCGGCCCCAGTCGGGCGTGCGCGCCCGCGCCAGGAGGGTCTCGATCTCGGCCACGAGGCCGGCGGTGACCGGGTCGAGCATCGCGAGCGCGCGGGCGACCGAGCCCTCGCACTGGGCCAGCGCCCGGGCCAGGGCGGTCTCGTCGGGCTGCGGGAAGGGCTCGGGCAGGCCGCGCACCACCCGGGCGACCTCCTCGGCCGGGAGGGGGCGCAGCATCAGCGCTCGGCAGCGGGAGCGGATGGTCGGGAGCAGCCGGCCGGGCTGGTGGGACAGGATCAGGAACAGCGCGCGGGGCGGCGGCTCCTCCAGGACCTTGAGCAGGGCGTTGGCGGCGTTCACGTTCAGATCCTCGGCACTGTCGAGGATGCAGACGCGCCAGCCGGAATCCGCGGCCGTCGAGGCGAACAGGTCGAGGGCGCGGCGCACCGCGTCGACCGAGATCTTGGTCGGCAGCGTCTTGGCGCCGGCGCTCCGGTGGCGGCGCAGGACCACGAGGTTCGGGTGCGACAGGCCCGCCACCTTGCCGAGGACGGCGTCGCCCGCCGGCACGGCGAGGCCCGCCGGGCCCCCGCCCGCGGGGTAGGCGAGCAGGCGCCGGGCGACCCGGTAGGCCAGGGTCGCCTTGCCGATGCCGGGGGCGCCGCCGATCAGCCACGCGTGGTGCAGGCGCCCCGCCGCGATGGCCGCCGCGAAGGCGTCGGCCGCCGCCGCGTGGCCGACGAGCCCGAGGGTCTCGCGCGGGCGCGGGATCCCGGCGAGGTCCCCGGGCTCGACGTCGTCGGCGGCGCGGTCGGTCGGCTTCATGGGGCGGGCTTCATAGGGTGGGTCTCGCAGCGCGGTCCAGCGGGGCTCCGGTCCAGTCCGGTCCGGTCGGCGCGCCCGCGGAGGCCGCCCGCGCGGCTGCTTACACGGCCGCCGGCCCGGATGGGACCGGTCGGGCCGGGAATCACCCCGCTCGCCCCGCCGCTCACCCCGCCGCTCACGCGGCGTCGCCGCTCCGGCCCGCACCCGCCGGCCGGTCGGGCAGGAGCGCCGGCAGCCGGGACGCGACGGCGGCGCGGACCGCCGCCTCGACCGCGTCGGGATCGCGGGACGCGTCGATCACCGCGCAGCGGTCCGGCTCCGCGCCGGCGATCGCCAGGAAGGCCTCCCGCAGCCGGACGTGGAAGTCGAGGGCCTCGGCCTCGAACCGGTCGGCCCCCTGCCCCGTCCGGGCGCCGCGCCCGGCCGCGCGGGCGAGGCCGGACTCGGGGGCGAGGTCGAGGATCAGGGTGAGGTCGGGCCGGGTCGGTCCGACGACGACCCGCTCCAGGGCGTCCACGATCCCGGGGTCGAGCCCGCCCGCGGCGCCCTGGTAGGCCCGGGTCGAGTCGATGAACCGGTCGCACAGCACGGTCTCGCCCCGGCGCAGAGCCGGGCGGATCAGCCGGTCGAGGTGGTCGATCCGGGCGGCGCTGAACAGCAGGGCCTCCGCGAACGGGCCGTAGGGTTTGGCGACGCCGTCGAGCAGCGCCGCGCGGATCTCCTCCGCCCGCGGCGAGCCGCCGGGCTCGCGCGTCACGCAGACGGGCCGGCCCGAGCGCGCGCGCAGGGTCGCGGCGAGGCGGGCGATCTGGGTCGATTTCCCGGCCCCCTCCCCGCCCTCGAAGGTGATGAAGGTGCCGCCCGCCGCGGCGGGATCCCCGAGACGCGGCCCGGTCACGCGCGCGCCGTCACGACGGGTTGGCCGCCCCGGCAGCGCCCTTGTCGGCCCCGGCCCCCTTGTCCCCGCCCTTGTCCCCGCCCTTGCCGGCCCGGTCGAAGGCCTTGCGGACGAGGCCGGTGCCGAATTCGAGCGCCGCGTCCATCGCCCGCTGCGACAGGGTGCCGGGCTCCACCGCGGCGCCGGCGAAGAGCGGCTGGTCGAGGGCGACGGTGTCGCCGCGCTGGACGCGCAGGATTCCGACCCGCTGGCCCTCCTCCACGGGGGCGATGAGCGGCCCGGTATAGATCGCCCTGGCGCTGACCCGGTCGCTGGAGCCCCGCGGCAGCAGCACCCGCACGGGCTTCTTCGCCACCAGCGGCACCGAGCCCGACTGGCCGCCGAACACCGAGGCCTCGGCCACGGTCTCGCCCGGCGCGAAGACCTGCCGGGGCTCGAAGGCGCGGAACCCCCACTCCATCAGCTTGCGCGACTCGGAGGCGCGGTCCCGGGCGGTCTTGAGCCCCGAGACCACCAGCACGAGCCGCTGGCCGTTCTGCACCGCCGAGCCGGTGAGCGCGTAGCCGGATTCCTCCAGGTAGCCGGTCTTGAGCCCGTCCGCGCCGATGTCGAGGGCCAGCAGCGGGTTGCGGTTCTGCTGGCGGATCTTGTTCCAGGTGAACTCCTTCTCGGAGAAGATCTTGTAGTAGTCCGGGTAGGTGTCGATGATGTGCAGCGCGAGCTTGGCCATGTCCCGGGCCGTGACCTTCTGGTCGGGCGCCGAGTAGCCGGTGGCGTTGCGGAAGGTCGAGTTCGTCAGCCCGATCTCCTTGGCGCGCTGGTTCATCAGCCCGGCGAAGGCCTCCTCGGACCCGGCCATGTTCTCCGCGATGGTGATGGCCGCGTCGTTGCCCGACTGCACGATCAGGCCGCGCAGCAGGTCCGCCATCTTGATGCGGCTGTTGACCTGCGCGAACATCGACGAGCCGCCCCCGCCCGCGCCGCCGCGCTTCCACGCGTCCTCGGTGACGGTGAACTCCGTGTCCATGGACAGGCGGCCGGATTTCAGCGCCTCGAACACGATGTCGGTGGTCATCAGCTTGGCCATGCTGGCCGGGGAGAAGCGCTCGTCGGCGGCCTTCTCGAACAGGACCGAGCCGGAATCGGCGTCGATCAGGATCGCGTGCGGGGCCGCGGTCTGGAAGCTCTGCGCGGCGGCGGCGGCGAGGCCGGCGCCCAGCGCGCAGGCGGCCGCGAGAAGGGTGAGAAGGGGTCTGCGCATCACCGTTCCGTCCCGCGCCTGCCGTCGGACCGGACACATCCCGGCCGTATCCCAATAACAAGCGTGACCATATTACGGTTTCGGCGCCGGATCGAATGCGAAATGCCGCATCGCCCGCCGCATCCGTCGGGCGGAGGGCGGCCGTGTCCGGGGCGGCGGGCCGGCCGGGGCCCGGGCGGATCCGCGTCGGATCCCGGGGCCGGGGCCGCCGTCAGTAGATCCCGGCGAGGCGGGCGTGGCCGGCCTTCGCGGCGGTCCTGGTGGCCGGCCCCTTGGCGGCGGGGGCCTTGGGGGCCGTCTTGGCGGAGCCGGTCCCGGCGGGCGCGCCGCCCTTCGCGGCCAACCCCTTGGCCGGCACCGCGGCGAGGCGCGCCATGGCGAGCTTGGCCGAGGCCGGCATCGCGGCCGGCATCGCGGCCGGCATCGCGGCCGGGGACGCGCCGTGCTGCGCGGAGGACGGGCCCGACGCTGCCTTGGCGAGCTTGACGGTCCCGGGCGCCGGGGCCGCCCGGCCGTGGGCCTCGGCGGGCGTCGGCCGGGCCGCCGGCCCGGCCTTCGGGCCGGGCTTTCCGGCGGCATGACCGTGCGACGGCGGCGCGGCCGGGGCGAGGGCCGGGGCGAGGGCCGGATTGAGACCCGCGACCTTGACGGCCCCGGTCCCGAGGCCGCCCCTGGCCGCGACGGCCGGCACGGGGGCGGGCCGGAACTCGCGCACCCGCGGGGCGGTGGGCTGCACGGCCGCCGGGACCGTCACGGCGGCCGAGGCCAGCACGATCGGCGCGCGCACCGGCGCCGTCCGCTCGGGCCGGGCGGCCGGGGCCTCGGCGGGCGCCGTCCCGGCCTCCTCCGCCTCGGCGGGCTTGAAGGCCAGAGCCGGGGCGGTGCGCGTGTAGCGCTCCGTGTCCTCCGTCGGGCCGAGATCGGCCATCATCACGGTCGAGCGGCCGGCGGGCCGCCCGTCGGTGCGCAGGCTGGCGAGGAGCTTGCGGTCGTCGCTGCCCGCCACCGAGGCCTTGCCGACATACTCGACGCGCACCCGCGCGGTGCCCTTCCGGTGGAAGCCCAGCGCGTCGGCCGCCTCCTCCGACACGTCCATGACCCGGCCGGCATGGTAGGGGCCGCGGTCGTTGACGCGCACCAGCATCGAGTAGCCGTTGTCGAGGTTCGTCACCCGGGCGTAGCTCGGCAGCGGCAGGGTCGGGTGGGCGGCGGCGATCGAGTGGCGGTCGAAGACCTCGCCGTTGGCGGTCATGCGGCCGTGGAAGGCCGCGCCGTACCAGGAGGCCAGCCCCTCGCGCACGTAGCCGTTCGGATTCTCCTTCGGCACGTAGGTCTGGCCGGCCACCACGTAGGGCTTGCCGGTGTAGCGGCGCCCGCCGCCCTTCGGGATCACGTCGCCCTCGTTGTAGAGGCGCGGGCTCGCCTTGACCCCGTATTTCGGGTCGATCCCGTTCCCCGCGGCGAGCTTCTGCTGGGGCGAGGTCGCGCAGTTGGCCGTGGCCAGGGCCACGCCCGAGACGGCCATGAGCCGCAGGGCGAGGCGCGCCGGCCGGGGAAGCGTCGTGCGCACCATCGTGGGGTTCACCAAACTCTACGCGTGACCGGGGCCCGACCGGACCGGAGCCGGCCGCGTGCACTGGGCCGCGATCGGTCCACCCAGATTTGTAGCGGTCGCGTAAAGGAAGCCTGAACGATGGGGCGCGGCCGGGTTCAGGACGCGGGCCGTGCGGCCGGCCAGATCTCGAGCGTTGCGCGAGGATCGGCGGGCAAATGCTTGTTTCAGAAACGAATTTGTCAGGATCGCGTTGGCGCGCGCATCCGGCCGTCCCGGAGCGCGGCGCTCCACTTTTCCGTCTGGAGGCGCGGCCAGGATCGCGGCGGCTCGGGACCGGGCCGGTGCGGAGGCCGCGGGCCGGCTGATCCGCGCCGTCCTTGCGCGCCGTCCTTGCGCGCCGTCCTTGCGCGCCGCCCTTGCGCGCCGTCGCGCCGGGATGCCGCGGGCGAGCCCGCACCCGAGGGCCGGCGTCGGTGCCCGAGTCCGGCGCCGCGGCGCCGGATGGCCGGAAGGCGCCGCACGCGCAGCGGCGGCCCGTACCCGGAGCGGCCGCGCCGCCCCGGGTACGGGCCGGTCCGCCCTCAGCGGGACTGCGTGTCGGTGAGCTGCGCGATCGACTGGGCGCCGCGCTGCTTGAACAGCAGGTCGAGGCCTTCCAGCATCAGCGCGTGCATCTTGGTCCGCTCGGCGTAGGCGAGGTCGCGCAGCTGGTCGTAGACCGGCGGCTCCAGGTAGACCGACATCTGGCGGGCGCGCTGCTTGAGCGTGGCCGCCTGCTTCGGCGCCGGGGGCGCGAGGGTGAGCGACACGATCTCGGCGCCCTGCGGCCGGGCCGCCAGGGGCCGGGCCGGCGGGCTCGCCGAGGCCACGATCGCCGCGAGGCTGAGCTTAGGCGGCTTGGACATGCTGGCCCGTCCTCAGGGACTGCGTGCGGCGCTCGATCCACGACCAGAGGCGGCGGACCTCGCCGGCGGCCTGGCCCTTGGGGTTGAACTCGGTGACGCCCTGGCCGAGGCCGATCGCGTCCTGGTGGTCGGTGCGGGCGACGATGTTCACGTCGGGCAGGATGCCGAGCACCGCGAGCCCGTCCGCGGCGTCGCGGACCCGGTAGGAGCGCGGCGGGGTCTGGTTCAGCACGAAGGCGAACTTCTTCTCCAGCCGGTAGACGGCGGCCAGGGTCGGCTTGAACGCCCGCAGGTCCGCGGGGGTCGGCCGGCACGGGATGATGCACAGATCCGCGGCGCGGATCGCCGACAGGGTGCCGGTGGAATCGACGCCGGGCGTGTCGATGAACACGTAGTCGTAGGCGGAGTCGCGCAGGCGCTCCATCACGGCGTCGATCTGCGTGGCGTCGATCTGCGCCACCTCGGGACCGTCCGCCGTGCGGTGGTCCAGCCAGTCGGAGATCGTGGCCTGCCGGTCCATCTCCAGGATGCAGACCGTGTGGCCCGCCTCCCGGGCGGCCACCGCCAGGGAGATGCACAGCGTGCTCTTGCCGCTGCCGCCCTTCTGCGTGACGAAGGTGATCGCTTTCATCCCGGGCGTCCTCCAGAAGGCCCCATGCATCCGTCCGGGCGCCCGCAACCGCCGGTCGCCGCGCCGTCTGTGCCAACCTCAGGTATGGGATTCGGGGCGTGCCGCGATCCTGTGACCCAAGGATGTCCCGGCACAGGTTGGGGCCGGCATGGTTAACGACCCGTTAAGACGGCTGTCCCTTCCGGATATCGCCCGCCAGCACCGCAGCAGGACAGCAGTCTAAACTTCAAGTTAAGATTCTTGGCATATAGAGGGTTAACAGCCTTTCCAGCGACGCCCGGATACCGTAGCGTGAGCGCGGGTGAGACGAGGAGCTTGGCGGGGGTGAAAACCTCAAGTTTAAAGGCAAGGATCGCCCCGTCGAGGAATGGCATGTCCGAAGCCCCGATCCCGCAATCCATTCTGGAAGCCTCCGGCGTCGTCGGCACCTGGGCGCACGATTACTGGGCGGGGCAGCTGGCGCTCTCGGCCTCGCTCGCGGATCTGCTCGGCCTGGACCCCGAGGCGGCCGCGGCCGGCGTCTCCCTGGAGGCCTTCCTCGACCGCACCCACCCCGAGGACCGCGTCCGGATCGAGAGCTATCTCCACGCGGTGGCCGAGACCGGCGGTCCCGTCGAGGCGGAGTTCCGCACGGCGGACACGCGCACCGGGATCCGCACGCTGCTGATGCGCGGCCGAATCGAGCGGGACCCCGCCGGCGGGGCGACCCGGGGGCGCGGCATCGCCATCGACCGCACCGAGGAGCAGGCTGCCAACCTCGTGCAGAGCGAGCGGGTGGTGAACCGGATGGCCGAGCACATCATCGCCCTGCGCGACCTCGCCCGCGCCCTGCACCGGCCGACGCTCACCGACCGGATCGAGCACCTGATGATCGAGATCGGCTTCGAGCTCGCCCGCTTCCTGCCCGAGCCCGAGGACGAGCCGCGCCACTGAGCGCGCCACCGAGAGCGCCACCGGGCGGGCCACCGGGCGGGCCACGCGACGCGACGTGACACGCGGCCCGCACCGGGCCGCCTACGCGGCGTGACACGCCGCGCCCCCGGGTCGACGGCGCGGAAGCCCCGCCGGACCGATTGATCGCGCCCGTTCCGGCAAGCTACTGTCCCGGCAACACATTGCCGGGAGGACGGGGATGGCCCGCGACACGATCTACGACCGCGACCTCGACCGCGTCCCGGCCAACCACCAGCCGCTGACGCCCCTGCTCTACCTGGACCGGGCCGCGCGGGTGTTCCCCGACCACGTCGCGGTGGTCCACGGCCCCCTGCGGCGCTCCTACCGGGAGGTCTACGCCCGGGCGCGCCGCCTCGCCGCGGCGCTGGCGGCGCGCGGGATCGGCCGCGGCGACACCGTGGCGGCGCTGCTCGCCAACACCCCCGAGATGATCGAGTGCCACTACGGCGTGCCGATGACCGGGGCGGTGCTCAATACCCTCAACACCCGCCTCGACGCCGACGCGATCCGCTTCTGCCTGCAGCACGGCGAGGCCGCGGTGCTGATCACCGACCGCGAGTTCTCCCGGACGGCCGCCGCGGCCCTGGAGGGGCTCGCCACCAAGCCCTTCGTGATCGACGTCGACGATCCCGAATATGACGGCCCGGGCGCCCGCCTCGGCGCGACCGACTACGAGGCCTTCCTGGCCGGGGGCGACCCGGAGCACGACTGGCGTCTGCCGGACGACGAGTGGGACGCGATCACCCTGAACTACACGTCGGGCACCACCGGCGACCCGAAGGGCGTGGTCTACCACCATCGCGGGGCGGCGCTGCTGGCGCTCGGCAACGTCATCACGGGCGGGCTCGGCCAGCACCCGGTCTATCTCTGGACCCTGCCGATGTTCCACTGCAACGGCTGGTGCTTCCCCTGGACCCTGTCGATCGTGGCCGGGACCCATGTCTGCCTGCGTCAGGTGCGGGCGGAGGCGATGTACCGGCTGATGGCCGAGCACGGGGTCACGCATCTCTGCGGCGCGCCGATCGTCATGCAGATGCTGATCAACGCCCCCGACGCCGAGCGCCGCGACCTGCCCCGGCGCGTCGCCTTCTTCACCGCCGCGGCGCCGCCGCCGGAGGCGGTGCTGGCCGGCATGTCGGAGGCCGGGTTCGACGTGACCCACCTGTACGGCCTGACCGAGAGCTACGGGCCGGCGGTCGTCAACGCCTGGCACGCCGACTGGGACGCCCTGGCGGCCGACCAGCGGGCGGCCAAGAAGGCCCGCCAGGGGGTGCGCTACCCGGTGCTCGAGGCCCTCGACGTCCGCGACCCGGAGACGCTGGAGCCGGTGCCCGCCGACGGGGCGACGATCGGCGAGGTGATGATGCGCGGCAACGTGGTGATGCGCGGCTACCTGAAGAACCCGGCCGCCACGCGGGCCGCCTTCGCGGGCGGCTGGTTCCGCACCGGCGACCTCGGGGTGAAGCACCCGGACGGCTACGTGCAGCTCAAGGACCGCTCGAAGGACATCATCATCTCGGGCGGCGAGAACATCTCGTCGATCGAGGTCGAGGACGCCCTGTTCAAGCACCCGGCGGTGGCCGCGGCCGCGGTGGTGGCGCGGCCCGACGCGAAATGGGGCGAGACCCCGTGCGCCTTCGTCGAGCTCAAGGCCGGCGCGGCCCCCACGGCCGACGAGCTGATCCAGTGGTGCCGGGGGCGGCTGGCCTCCTACAAGCTCCCCCGCCACGTGATCTTCGGCGAATTGCCCAAGACCTCCACCGGCAAGGTGCAGAAGTTCATCCTGCGGGAGCGGGCCCGGCAGGACGGGGCCTGATCGGCGCCGGGCCGGGATCGGGCCCCGACGCCCGACCCCGGTGTCGCGGGCCGGTCAGGCCTGCGGCGGATCCCGTCGGTCGGCGCGGACCGGCACCGGCACGGCCTTCGGGGCGGAGCCGGCGTCGCGGAGGTCGGCCAGGATCTGGGCGACGAACGCCTGGAGCGAGACGAGGCTGAACAGGGTGATGGAGGCGACCAGGGCGGCGGAGACCAGGGTCTTGGCGGTTTCGGGATCCACGGCGGGAGTCCTTGGCTTCGCCCCGCCGCGGGCGATCCGGGCGGGGGGCGCCGCTGGCGGCGCCGGTGCCCCCTCAAGGTGGGCGCGCCGCCCGCGCCGCGCCAGCACCGCCGCGGTCGCGCCTGGCATGCGCGGAGGGCCGGGCTCGGCCGCGATTGAGGTTACCGCGACGCTTCGTCCGACCGGGGCGTGATCGCGCGGGACCGCGCAGCTTTCCCGGCTGGCCGAACGTTGCGTTTCCCGCAATAAGCGCCGGCGCGGAGCGGCGCGCATCCGGGAGAGACGGCATGGCCGGCAGCGGCATCGCGGGCGGCATCGCGAACGGCACCCGCGCGGCGCGCCGCGCCGGTCAGGGGCTGGTCCTGGCCGCAGGGCTGGCCGCAGGG
>NZ_BBUX01000109.1:0-13615 GCF_000974725.1 Methylobacterium sp. ME121 | reverse complement strand
TCCCAGCTACCTCGACGCCGTCACCGCCGACGACACCCCCGAGGAGCCCGCCAAGGAGGGCGGCCGGTCCGGCCGGGGCTCCAAGGCCGCCGCGGCCGACAAGGCCGAGCGGTCCGACGAGCCCGAGGAGGAGGCCCCCGTCTTCGACATCGGCGCCTTCGCGGCGGCGACCGGCGGCGAGTCCGACGACCTCTACAAGCAGGCGATCGAGGTGGTGCTGCGCGACCAGAAGGCGTCGACGAGCTACATCCAGCGCCGCCTGCAGATCGGCTACAACCGCGCCGCCTCCATCATGGAGCGGATGGAGATCGAGGGCATCGTCGGCCCGGCCAACCACGCCGGCAAGCGCGAGATCTTGGTCGCCGGGGCGACGCACAGCTCGGCCGGGATGTACGACGACGAGTGACAGGCTCCGTCCCGGGCCGCCCCCCTGCGCGGCGGCCCGGGCGTCGCATCTTCGCCACAGGGCGGGGTTCTACAGGGCCTGCGAAACCCGCCCCGTCCTCGCGAGCGGAGCGACGCGACCCAGGGCAGCGCGACGTCGACGCGCGCGGCGCACCTGGATTGCTTCGCTCCGCTCGCGAGGACGAAGGGGCACCGAGACGTCTGCGGCAGCCCGCCAACTTATGTTCCGCCCCGTTTGCCGCCGGAGCTTGCCCGCGGTGCCCCAGGAGATTCTGCCGATGATCGGCCGCCGCATCCGCACAGCCGGCTCCGTGATCGCCGCCGGGCTGTGGCTCGCGACCGCCAACCCGGCCCACGCGCAGGTCGGCGCCTTCATCGACAGCCTGTTCGGCCACAAGGAGGAGCCCGCTCCACAACCGGAAGCCGCCCCGGCGGCGCCGGCGCCGGCCAAGAAGCCCGCGCCCAAGGCCAAGGAGGCGAGCAAGGAGGCGAAGCCCGGCAGCGCCAAGTCCGGCAAGGGTGGCGACAAGGCGAGCGACAAGGCGGACCACAAGGCGCCCGAGCCGAAGGTCGCGGCGGTGGGCGCCCCGGCGGCGATCGTCACCGGCGACTCGGCCGATCCCGCCACGCTGCTGGCGCAGGCCAACGCCTACTTCAACGGCATCAACACCCTGTCGGGCAACTTCGTGCAGATCGGCGCCGATGGCCGCCGGATCGGCGGCAAGCTGACGCTCGCCAAGCCCGGCCGTCTGCGCTTCGACTACGACCAGCCCTCGCCCCTGGAGGTGGTCGCCGACGGGACCTCGGTGGCGGTGCGCGACCGCAAGCTCAACACCCAGGACCTCTACTTCATCGCCCAGACGCCGCTGAAATTCCTCCTGCGCGAGAAGATCGACCTCGCCCGCGATCTCACCGTCACCGACGTGGCGAGCGATCCGGGCAGCGTCCGCATCAGCCTGGAGGACCGCGCCACCCTGGGCGGCACCTCGAAGATCCAGCTGTTCTTCGATGCCGAGATGAAGACCCTGTCGCAGTGGCGGATCACCGACCCGCAGGGCTACGTCACCACGGTGACGCTCTCGAACCTGCAGAAGGGCAAGAGCGTCGACGGCAGCCTGTTCTTCATCAATTACGGGCGCTCCGAGGACAAGGCGATGCAGCAGCAGATCCAGCAATCGCAGAAATGACGGGGGCGCCCCTCAGGAGGCGCCGGGCCGCCACCGGTTCAACTCCCGATCGATCGCGCCTTCCGTCCCGTGCAGGAACTCCGCGGTCGGCAGGCCGGGAGCCAGGGCGGCGAGGTAGCTCACCACCACCGTGCCGGACCGGGTCGCCGCGCCCCCGGGCCAGAACAGGCCGGAGTTGAGCGCCACCGGCACCACCGGCAGGCCGAGCCGGCCGTAGAGCAACTCGACGCCGCGCTTGAAGCGCAGCGGCTCGCCGATCGCGCCGCGGGTGCCCTCGGGGAAGATCAGCACCGACCGGCCCGCCGCGACCGCCTCCCGACCGCCGTCGATCATGGTGCGCAGGGCCTGGGTGCCCTTGGCCCGGTCGATGACGATCATCGGCGAGCGGCGGAGGAACCAGCCGACCACCGGGATCGCCAGCAGTTCCCGCTTCGCGACGATCGCCACGTCCGGCACCAGGACCAGGAAGGCCAGGGTCTCCCAGGTCGACTGGTGGTTGGCGACGATCAGGCAGGGCTCGTCCGGCAGGTGCTGGCGGCCCTCCTCGACGTAGCGCAGCCCGACGATCCGCCGCAGCCCGCCGAGGATCCCGCGCGCCCAGAGCCGCGTCGCCCGGCGGATCGGCCGCTGCGGCGATCCGGACAGGAGGAAGATCGCCAGCGGCGCGAGGAACAGGGTCGTCCAGGCGGCCCAGTAGACGGCGAACAGGAGCGAGCGGGCATGTGCCATGGCGGGCCTCGACGAGGGGCCCGGGACAGGGCAGGGCCCGGGCATAGCGCCTGCCGGTCGATCGCGCACGGCCTTTCGCCCGGCAAACGGTGAGCGGACTGTCGCGGGCCGCGAAATCGGCTATCGGAGCGCAACGCCGTCAGAACCCCAGCGCCGCTCGTGCAACTCACCGTCACCACCTGGAACATCAACTCGGTGCGCCTGCGCATCGATCTGGTTCTGCGCTTCCTCGCGGAGCACAAACCGGACGTGCTCTGTCTGCAGGAGACCAAGTGCCCGGACGACGCCTTCCCGCTGAAGGCCCTGCGCGGCTCGGGCTACGAGCACGTGATGTTCGCCGGCCAGAAGGGCTACAACGGCGTCGCGATCCTCTCGCGCTTCCCCCTGCACACCCGCTCGGTGATGGGCTTCTGCGAGCGCCAGGACGCCCGCCACATCTCGGCGGTGCTGGGGCCGGAGGCCGGGGCGGCCTCGGGCATCGTGCTGCACGACTTCTACGTCCCGGCCGGCGGCGACGTGCCGGACCGCGACCTCAATCCGAAATTCGCCCACAAGCTCGACTTCCTCTCCGAACTGCGCGCCTGGGGTGGGAAGCGCGTCTCCGGGCCGGCGATCCTCGTGGGCGACCTCAACGTCGCGCCCCTGGAGCACGATGTCTGGTCGCACAAGCAGCTCCTCGACGTGGTGAGCCACACGCCGCTGGAGACCGAGGCGCTGGAGGTCCTGCGCGGTGAGGCGGGCTGGATCGACGCGGCGCGCCACCTCACCCCGGAGCCGGAGAAGATCTACACGTGGTGGAGCTACCGCTCCCCCGACTGGTCGGCCGCCAACAAAGGTCGGCGGCTGGACCATGCCTGGGTGTCGCCGGACCTCGCCGGGACCGTCCGGAAGGTCGAGGTCCTGCGCGAGGCGAGGGCCTGGGAGCGCCCCTCGGACCACGCCCCGGTGACCCTGACCCTGGAGCTGTGACCGGGCGCGGAACTGCGGCGCGGTCCGAGCATTGCCCGCTCACGAACCCGTGACGCGAGCGAGCCCCGATGCGCAAGATCCTGATCGCTTTTCTCCTCCCCAAGGTCGTGTCCTACCTGCGCCGCCGCTACGGCGGCCCGCACGCCACGCGCAATCGCGCCTTCTGAGACCGCCCGATCAGGGCCACCGCCTGTGACCCCCGGGCGCAGGCGGTGGCCGCCGCGAAGGCCCTAGATCCTGCGGATCCCCCGCCGAGGAGCCGCACACGATGACCCAGGACCCGCGCGAGGCCGGCCCCCGGCCGCCCTTCCCCGGCGACCAGCAGCAGCCCCGCCCCGGCCTCACTACGAAGATGTCGCCGCGCCCCGACCACGGCGAGGAGAGCTACGTCGGCAAGGGCCTGCTCACCGGCCAGGTGGCGCTGATCACCGGCGGCGACTCCGGGATCGGCCGGGCGGTGGCGATCGCCTACGCCCGCGAAGGCGCCGACGTGGCGATCTCCTACCTCGAGGTCGAGCAGGAGGATGCCGAGGACACGAGGGCCTGGGTGGAGAAGGCCGGCCGCCGCTGCCTGCTGCTCCCCGGCGATATCCGCGACGCGGCCCAGTGCCGGGATCTCGTGGCGCGCACCGTCGAGGCCTTCGGGCGACTCGACATCCTCGTGAACAACGCCGCCGCGCAGGTGGTGAACGAGGGCCTCGACGATCTGGCGGCGCCCGACATCGAGGGCTCGTTCCGCGCCAACGTCTTCGCCATGTACTACCTCGCCCAGGCGGCGGTGCCGCACATGAAGCCGGGCGGGGCGATCGTGAACAGCACCAGCGTGCAGGCCAAGGTGGCCGATCCCAGCATGCTGATCTACGCCGCCACCAAGGGCGCGATCGCGAGCCTGACCATCGGCCTGTCGAACCTGCTGGCGCCGAAGGGGATCCGGGTGAACTGCGTCGCCCCCGGGCCGGTCTGGACGCCGATCCAACCGATCGTGAAGAGCCCGGATCAGATCGAGCAGCTCGGCGCGCAGACGCCGCTCGGCCGTGCCGGCCAGCCCGCGGAACTGGCCCCGGCCTACGTGCTGCTCGCCTCCCGCGAGGGCAGCTACATGTCCGGGGCGCTGGTGCCGGTCACCGGCGGCATGCCGATGCTCTGACGCGGGCGCGGCGATCCGCGCGAGCGCCGCCGCGGAGGGGCGGGACGCCGCCCAAAGCCACGAGGACGCCGTCCGTCCGCCTCAGCCGGTGGCGTATTCCAGCTCCGGCGCGAGGACCGCGTCGCTGTCGGGGTGCACCGTGACGGGGATCGTCTTGGCGGCCGGCGTCTTGCTGCCGATCGCGTAGTGCCAGATCGGCATCAGGACATTGCACTCGGGGTAGTAGCCGCCGATGCAGCCGATCGGGATGTCGTAGGCCACGACCAGCAGGCCCGATAGCTTGCGGTCGACGCCGTCATCGGCGACCGTCCGGAGCGTGACGGGCTGGCCGATCTTGAGGCCCCGCCGGTCGATGTCCGAGCGGTTCATCAGCACCACCTTCCGGGTGTTCTTGATGCCCCGGAAGCGGTCGTAATAGCCGTAGACCGTGGTGTTGAACTGGTCGTTGCTGCGCAGCGTCATCAGCCGCAGGGCGTCGTGGCCGACATCGGGCATGTCGGCGTCCTCGTCGAGCCCGGTCGGGGTGACGAAGTTGGCCCGTCCCGATTCCGTGCGCCACTCGCGCCGGTTCGCCGGCAGGTCGCGCTGGAAGCCGCCGGGCTCCCACATGCGCCGCTCGTAGTCCCAGAACGAGTCCGGCAGCGTCTCGCCGATCTCGCGGCGGATCTCGGCGAAATCCTCGCTGTACGCCGCCCAGCGCACCCGCGGGTTCGGATCGAGGACGCGCTGCGCCAGCTCGCAGATCAGGCGGATCTCGCTGATCAGGTGCGGCGAGGCCGGACGGCGCAGGCCGCGATTGCCGTGCACGCAGGCCGAGGTGTCCTCCATCGAGAGCACCTGCTGGCCCTTGGAGGTCTCGACGATCTCCAGGCGGCCGGTGACCGGGAGGATGTAGCTGATCGCGCCCGGCAGCAGCGCGGTCCGGTTGAGCTTGGTGATGACGTTGACGGTCAGGGGGATCCGGCGCCACGCCGGCTCCATCTGGCCGTGGTCGGGGATGGCGCGGGCGAAGTTGCCGCCGAGCATGACGAAGGCGCTGACCTCGTCCCGCAGGATCGCCTCGCAGGCCTCGACGGTGTTGTAGCCCGGCTCGCGGGGCGGCGCGAAGGCGAATTGCTGGCCCAGCCGGTCGAGGTCGAACAGCTCGGGCTTCTCGGTGATCCCCATCGTGCGCTGGCCCTGCACGTTGGAATGGCCCCGGATCGGGCAGATCCCGGCGCCGGAGCGGCCGATATTGCCGCGCATCAGCAGCAGGTTCACCAGCATCTGGACGGTCTCGACCCCGGCCCGGTGCTGGGTGAGCCCCATGCCGTAGACGCCGATGGTCGCCTTCGCGTGGCTGTAGACGTGGGCGGTCGATTCCATGTCGGCCCGGTGCAGGCCGGAGCGGCGCTCCAGCTCGTCCCAGTCCTGAGCGCGCAGCCAGGTGGCGAAGGCGTCGAAGCCGTGGGTGTTGTCGTGGATGAAGGCCTCGTCGAGAACGGCGTCGCCGCCCCGGGCCCGGGCCGCGTCGTGCAGGGCGAGGACCGCCTTGCAGATGCCCGCGATGGCGGCGAGATCGCCCCCCGCCTTCACCTGATGGTACTGCGAGCTGATCCGCGTCGCCTTGCCGGTGAGCATCTCGGTAGGCGATTGCGGGTTCAGGAACCGCTCCAGGCCGCGCTCGCGCAGCGGGTTGTAGGTGATGATCGGGACGCCGCGCCGGCTCGCCTCCTGCAGCGGGTGCAGCATCCGCGGCGCGTTGCTGCCGGGATTCTGGCCGAAGAACATGATGCAGTCGGAATGGGCGAAGTCGTCGAGCGACACGGAGCCCACGGCCTGGCCGATGCTCACCGGCAGCGCCACCGAGGTCGTCTCGTGGCACATGTTGGACGAGTCCGGCAGGTTGTTGTTGCCGTAGAGCCGGGCGAAGAGCTGGTAGAGGTAGCTCGCCTCGTTCGACAGGCGGCCCGAGCTGTAGAACACGGTGCCCTTCTGCCGGTCCGGGACGGCCCTGAGCTCGCGGGCGATCTCCTCGACGGCGTGGCCCCAGGAGACCGGCACGTACTTGTCGGTGGCCGGGTCGTAGCGCAGCGGATGGGTGAGGCGACCGGTCTGCTCCAGATGGTAATCGTCCCAGTCCAGCAGCTCCGTGACCGTATGGGTGGCGAAGAAGTCCGGCGTGCAGCGGTGGGCGGTGAGTTCCCAGGCCACGGCCTTCACGCCGTTCTCGCAGTACTCGAAGGGCAGCGGGCTCGCGGGCTTCACCCAGGCGCAGCTGTTGCACTGGTAGCCGTCGACCTTGTTGTGCCGGCTGAGCGCGATCGGCCCGCTCGCCAGCACGCCCTCGCGCCGCAGGATGTTGCCGACCGACAGGGCGGAGCCCCACCCACCGGCGGGCAGGCGGTAGGGCTTGAATTCGGGCTTGTCCAAGGGGGGCGATCTCCGAACCGTGCCGCCGGGAAACAGCGGGCACATCGCGACGTTCCCCGTTGAAACCGCGGGCGTCACCCTTTGTTCGCGAGATTATCTTGATCCTAACGGAGGTTAGTGTGGCGGTCGGTCGGGACTATCTCTTGAGAAAGCCTTCGGGTCCGTCGAATCCGAAGCTGTTCCTCGACACGCAGGTCGTGCCGCTCGCCGTCAATATCGCGGGAAGCTTGGAGGTGGCGCTGGATCGCGCGGCGGCGCGCACGGGCGTCCGGCCCGCTCTGATCCTGGCCGGCGCGACCGGCCTGATCGGTCTCGGTCTGGTCCGCCTGCTCACCCGTCGGGGCGCGGCGAAGGGCCGATTCGAGCGGATGTGAGCGGAGGAGCCCGGATGCCGGTCATCGCCGGGCGGATGTTCGGGGAGACCCTCGACGGCGCGCGCGCGATCAATCAGACCTTTACCGCGGATCGGTTCTCAACGGCGGGACGGCCCCGAAGGCCTCCGGGTCCGGCACGCGGCGACAGCGCCGCTGCGGACCCGAACGCCGCCCCGCGCCATCCGGGCGCCGCCGATCCCGACGGAGACGACCATGAGCGACGCCCAGGCCCGGACCGCGCTGGTGACGGGGGCTGCCCGCGGCATCGGCCTCGCCACAGCGACCCGCTTCCTCGCCGACGGCTGGAACGTCGCCCTGCTCGACATCGACGGCTCGGGCGTGACGGCGGCGACCGAGCGGCTCGGCCGCCCCGAAGCCACGCTCGCGGTGACGGCCGATGTCTCCGACCCCGAGGCGGTGGCGGCGGCGATCCGGCAGGTCGCCGACCGGTTCGGCCGCCTCGACGCCCTGGTCAACAATGCCGGCATCGCGATCTTCAAGCCGCTGACGGAGACCACCTTCGCCGACTGGTCGCGGGTGCTCGCGGTCAACCTGTCCGGCCCGTTCCTGTGCACGCAGGCGGCGGTCCCGCTCCTATCCGAGCGCGGCGGGGCCGTCGTGAACATCACGTCGATCTCGGGCCTGCGCGCCTCGACGCTCCGGACCGCCTACGGCACCAGCAAGGCGGGCCTCGCGCAGCTCACCAAGCAGCAGGCCGCCGAGCTGGCGCAGTACGGGATCCGCGTGAACGCCGTCGCCCCGGGCCCCGTGGACACCGCGATGGCCAAGGCAGTGCACAGCCCCGAGATCCGGGCGGATTACCACGACGCCGTCCCGCTCGGCCGCTACGGGCTGGAGACGGAACTCGCGGAGGCGATCGTGTTCCTCTGCTCGGAGCGCGCCTCCTACATCACCGGTCAGCAGCTCGCCGTCGACGGCGGCTTCGAGTCGACGGGCATCGGCCTGAAGACGCTGCGCGGCGCGCGCAACATGTGAGGGCGCCGGCCCGGTCCGCCAAGTTCGGACAGGGTTCGTTAACCCTGCCGCCGTAGCCCGGACGCTTGGTCAACAGGCGCGGGCACCATGCCGAGACTCGGCTCCATAATCGTCGACGGTCTAGCGTTCCTCCTCGTGGCGATCGCCCTCGCGGCGGTCGTCGCCGGCTACGAGCGGAACCTGCCGGATCCGTCGGCGGCACCCGCGCTGGTCGCCGCGGGCGCCCCCGCGTGGACCGACCCGGAGACGACGGGCTCGATCGCGCCGGCCGCGGGCACGGTCGTCCTCTGGGCGGACGCGCAGCCTGCGCTCGCCACGCCCGAGTCGGACCGCGCGGCCGGCGGCGCCTGGGTGAGCCCGCCCCGCCGCTGAGGCGACGGGCCGATCGGCTCGCCGGGCTCTCAGGAAGGCCGGTCGGAGCGGCACCGGAGCGCCCAGGTCGCGATCACAACTGATCGTTAACTATGGTTGCCGAACCTTCCACCGCACAGCGAAGCGGAGAGGCATCCATGGCGCGCGACGGCAACCGACCCCACCCCAGCGCTCTCGCGCGCTACCCGGTTCCGATCGAGCTGATCTCGGCCCTGTTCCGCGCCGACGATGCCGAGCGCGACCGGCTGCTCGCGCCGATGCCGGCCTACGGCCGCGCCAGGATCGCCGCCTACTGCGCCGACCACGCGCGGCTCGAGGCGCTCGGCCTGAAGGTCGCGCGGTCCTGCGACGAGGCCACGCTCGTCCGGGCCGCGGGCGAAACGGTCGGCGCCGATCTGTTCGCGCGCTCGCGGGCGCCCGCACCGGCGCCGATCCACCTCCAGGCCGCCTGATCGACCTCCGCGTTCCGACCCGTCCGGTCGAAGCCGTCGGGTTGATGAATGCCCGGGCCTGTCCCGGTTCACAGCCGCTGGCGCATCCTCCTGTCATCGGCCCGGTGCGTCCGGGCCGCAGGTTCAGGAGATCGTGTCATGATGCGCTCCAAGATGCTCGGCCTCGTCGCGACGGCCGCGGCGGGCCTCGCGACCGCCACGGCGGCGAACGCGGCGCCGTTCGGCTACGGCCCGCCCGAGGCCGGCGCGGTGATCGAGCGCGTGGCCGGCGGCTGCGGTCCGGGCTTCCACCCCAATCCCTGGGGCCATTGCCGGCCCAACGATCGCGGCTGGGGCTGGGGCGGCCCGCGCGGACCCTACGGTGGCCGGCCCGGCTACGGCGGCTACGACCGCGGCTACGGTGGCTACGGCGGCTACGACGGTCCGCGCCGGTCCTTCGGCGGCTGGTGATCCGCACCGGCGACCCTCGAACCGGTCGCCGCGTCTCGAGCTCGGCCCGCCGCGTGCCTCCGGATCCGCGGCCGGCCGGTGCTGGACCAGTGCTCGGCCATCGACTTGTCCCCCCGGAACGGACAAAGCCATATTCACGACGGCATAGAGCCGTATTAATCTCTTTCGGGACGCAACATAGTGTCCCGGAGATTCTTCATCATGAGTCGCTATGTATTTGCATCCCTGATGATCGCCGGCGTGGTGGCCGGCGCCTCGCCGGCCGCGGCGCTCTCCGCGAAGGATTGCTCGGTCAAGTACCAGGCCGCCAAGCAGGCGGGCACGCTGAACGGCCAGAAGTGGAACGACTTCCGCAAGGCCGAGTGCGGTGCGGCGGCCGACAACGCCCCGACGACCGCGCCGAATCCGGTCTCGCCCACCGCGGCGACGACCGCGCCGGCCGCCCCGCCGGCGGCTCCGCGCGCCGGGACGACGTCCGCCGCCGCGGCGTCGGCCACGTTCCCCCGCGCCGTCGATCCGAGATACGCCAGGGAATCGGCCGGCAAGGCCCGGATGCACACCTGCCTCGACAGCTACAACGCCGCGAAGGCCGCCGGCACGCTGGGCGGCATGAAGTGGATCGAGAAGGGCGGCGGCTACTACTCGGCCTGCAACCGGCAGCTCAAGGGCTGAGCGGCGGCGTTCCGGGGCACCGGAGGCAGGCGACCCGGAACCTGCGCCGGCGCGCCATCCGGGCGCGTCGGCGGATCCGGATCCCGGGCTCCGCCGCGCGGCCCCGGGACGATGCATCGATACGGCCGGGCCGATCCGGCCCGGAGGTTCGACTCACCCGAACGGGCGGCTCGCCCGGGTGAGGGAGGGCGCAGCCCCTGGACCGGACGCGATCCTAGAACGGGATGTCGTCGTCGAGGTCGTAGCCGCCGCGGCTGCCGCCGCCGCCGCCCGAGGAGGCCGGGGCCGGACGCCGCTCGCCGCCCTGGGCGCGGCCGCCGCCGAAATCGCCGCCGCGATCACCGCCCCGGCCACCGCCGAAGTCGCCGCCGCGGCTGATCTGGCCGCCACCCTCGTCCTCGCCGGCGAAGTCGCCGCCGCCGCCGCGCCCGTCGAGGATCGTCATCTCGCCGCGGAAGCGCTGGAGCACCACCTCGGTCGTGTACTTCTCGACGCCGGAATTGTCGGTCCACTTCCGGGTCTGGAGCTGGCCCTCGATGTAGACCTTCGAGCCCTTGCGCAGGTACTGCTCGGCCACCCGGGCGAGGTTGTCGTTGTAGATCACGACCGAGTGCCACTCGGTCTTCTCCTTGCGCTCGCCGGTCGCCTTGTCCTTCCAGGACTCCGACGTCGCGAGCCGCAGGTTGCAGACCGGGTCGCCCGAACCGAGGCGGCGCATCTCGGGATCGCGCCCGAGGTTGCCCACCAGAATCACCTTGTTGACGCTGCCCGCCATCGCTCTCTCCTAGTCGTACGGATCTCACAGGGCACCAGCCCGGCGGCGCGCGAACCATGCGCCCGGGCTTCCGGAGCGGCAACCGGCGGGTCAGGCTTGTGCCCGCTTTCCGCAGCGCCGACGGATCTTGTTGTTCTATCTCTGTTCCATTCGGGCGGCAAGGCTCTGTCAGGACACCCGGACCACGAGCTTGCCGAAATTCCGGCCTTTCAACAGGCCGATGAACGCCTCCGGAGCGTTCTCCAGCCCCTCGACCACGTCCTCGCGGTAGCGGACGCGCCCGTCCTGGATCCACCCGGCGACCTCCTTGCGGAACGTCTCCGCCTGCTCGGCGAAGTCCCAGACGATGAAGCCCTGGATGTGCAGCCGGTTGGTCAGGACCGAGCGCATCAGGCCGGGCAGGCGGTCCGGGCCGGGGGGCACCTCGGTGGCGTTGTAGGCGGAGACGAGGCCGCAGACCGGGATCCGCGCGAACGGGTTCAGCAGCGGCAGAACGGCCGCGAAGACCGCGCCGCCGACATTCTCGAAGTACACGTCGATGCCCTTCGGGCAGGCTGCGGCGAGCGTGCCCGGCAGGTCGGATCCGCGGTGGTCGATGGCCGCGTCGAAGCCGAGCTCCTCCGTGAGGTAGCGGCACTTCTCGGGACCGCCCGCGATCCCGACGGCGCGGGCGCCGTGGATCTTGGCGATCTGGCCGACCAGGGAGCCGACGGGGCCGGCGGCGGCCGCCACCACGACGGTCTCGCCGAACTTCGGCCGGCCGATGTTGAGGAGGCCGGTATAGGCGGTCATGCCCGGCATCCCGAGCACGCCGAGCGCCGTCGAGGGCGGAGCGGCGGCGGGGTCGACCTTGCGCGACCCCTTGGCGTCGGTGACGCAGTACTCCTGCCAGCCCGCGAAGGCCGTCAGCAGGTCGCCCACGGCGTGATCCGGGTGGTTGGAGGCGACCACCTCACCGACGGTTTCGGCGGTGATCGGCGCGCCGATCTCGACCGGCGCCGCGTAGGATTTCGCGTCGCTCATCCGGCCGCGCATGTAGGGGTCCAGGGACAGCCAGCGGGTGCGCAGCAGGACCTGGCCGGGTCCGGGCTGCGGCACCGGCACCTCTTCCAGGCGGAAATTCTCGGGCCGCGGCTCGCCGTGCGGGCGCGAGGCCAGGACGATGCGGCGGTTCATGGCGGTGGTCATGGCGGACTCCCGGAAACTGGCTCCCGCTCCGATCTGGGGCGCCGGGCCCGGGAGGCAAAGGCGCCGCCGTGATCGCGCGGACGAGTCGCGCGTTGTCCCGACTCGGGAGCGCGGAGCGTCGGCATGCGGGAGACGGCACTGGGACTCGGACTGGCAGCCACGACAGCCATGGCGGCGGCGGCTGCCCCGGCCGGGCCCCTCGACGGCTATCGCGACCGGGCGCGGGTCCTGGTCCTGTCGGCGCCCGAGGCCGGGGACGCTCAGCTCCGGGCGCAGCGGGCGGCGCTGGCCTCGGTCCGCGCCGGTGTCGCCGAGCGCGACCTCGTGGTGCTGGAAGCGGTCGGTTCCGGGGCGGAGGCGCGAACCCTGCGCGAGCGCCTCGGCCTCCCCGCGGACAGCTTCCGCGCGGTCCTGATCGGCAAGGACGGGGGCGCCAAGATCACCGCAGCGGCGCCGATCGCGCCGCAGAGGCTGTTCGCCACGATCGACGCGATGCCGATGCGCCGGACCGAGATGCGCGAGCGCCGCTAGGGCCTCGGCCGGGGCCCGATCCCCTGTGCACGGCGGGGCCGCGGACACCATCGGTTAAGCCTACCGGCCTATCACCGAAACGTGTCGACGGCCGTGTACCGGCCGTCCGTTGAGGCCCGCCAGGACGCTCGGACGAGACGCTCGAATCGATGACCCGACAACAAGTCGCCACCGCCATCCGCCGCCTCGTCGACCTGCAGGTCGAGGATATCGAGCGCGCGGTCCGCGACGGCCACAAGACCATCGCGCTGAACGAGCTGGCGGATCTGAACCGCCAGCTCAAGGCCTTCGCGGCCGCACTCAGGAAGGCGCCGGCCCGGATCTGAGCCGGGCCCCGCGCTACCAGCGCGGCCCGCCCCAGCGGCGGGGTGGGATGTCCTCCGGGGGCGGAGGCGGCGGCCCGCGGTCGACGACCGGCTCGTCGCAGACCCGCACCCGCCGCAGCACCGGCTCCCCGTCCGGACCGAAGCGCCGCCGCACGAATTCCCGGCACGCTTCCGGGGACGCTTCGGGGGGCACAGCGGTGAAGCGGGGCCCTCGAACTTCGGGCTCGGGCCTCGGGCCCGGAGGAGGCGGGGGCGGCGGTGGCCGGCGCTCCGGCTCGTCCTCCTGAGCGGGGCCGCCGTAGCCGTGCGGCGGCGGGTACGGGCCGTCGAAATCGGCGGCCAGGGCCGGGCCGGCGGCGAGGAGCAGGGCGCAGAAACCGGTTCGGACGAGGAGTCGACGAGCGGGCACGGTGGCCTCGGCGTGGGCGGGCGCGCGGGGATCGCGGCCATCATCGCCGGAGGGTGCGACCGGGCGCCTGAACCGCCCCCGAGTCGCCGTGTCGGCTGACGTTCAGCCGGCTACTTCTGCATCGCGTTCACTTCGCACTGAGCGTAGTCCGCGCTCGCCTTCACGTAGGCGTTGAGCTTCTGCAGGTAGGCCTCGGCGATCGGCCGGAAGGCCTGCGCCTG
>NZ_BBUX01000110.1:0-13216 GCF_000974725.1 Methylobacterium sp. ME121 | reverse complement strand
GCGCCCTCGCCTCTTCGGTTCCACGCACAAGCTGGCTCTTCCGCGACCGGCGAGCTGTAGCTCAGCCCGGCTACGACACCGTGCACATCTCTCGACGGGGGACGCCAGCCGTCACGCCAGCCTAAGCGCGGACCGGCGCCGCTGCGCCCGCGGTGTCGGTCTGAGACCGAAGCGGCGCGCCACCGGGAACGATGCGAACTGTGGCGGACCGGGAAAGTCTTCGAACGGCGATGGTTCTCGGCGCGGGCCGCCGGGTCAAGGTCAAGTTCACCAGCCCCGCTCGATAAGCCCCGGCTGAGTGGTGTGGCGCCGAGTGGCAGCCAACCCAAATATAACACCGCCAGTCCAGCAGGGTGACGCAAGGCCAGGATGCGTCCGTCCGCGCTATGCCGTGAACGCTTCAACGACAAACGGGAATTTGGCTTTGAGCTCGGCCTCGAAACTACCCCAGATGTAGACTCTTCCTTGACCGGCATCAATGACAGCTAATCTGTCTTTCTCCTTGTTCATGCCGCCTCTTTCAGCAAGCCTATTCGTAAAATCTTTTGCGCGCTCAGGAGTTTGTACGAAAAATATCAATCCATTTGAGCTAATTTGTTCGGGTCTCCGGCCTCTCTGGATTTCTTTGCTCAAAATACTCAGCCGAGACTTGTACGATTTTGCGTCGGACCGGTTCAAATCGCAGTATACGATAAGTATTGTCATCTAAGACACGCGTTGCTGCTAGCTTATATAGTTGACCAGCGATAGCTTGGAAAGCGACGCTGTGATCTGATAGCTCGCTTGTAGTCGATTTTGTACATCGAGCAACTTCGCGATCGCTTCTTCGGGGGATACTTGCTCGATGCTGTCCAAAGTATTCTGCATCGTGTTCTGTGTTGCGGCGTTCGTTGTGCTGGCATTTGATAGGCGAGCCGACGCGAGGGAGAGTTGGGTGACGGTGTCCTGAACGCTGGGACTCGTCGTGTCGGACGATGAAAGAAGTTTGCCCGCGCTGTTGATGACCGCCTGATAGGTCGCGGTCGTGCTGCTGTCGCTCGTCGTCGGTAGGCTGTAGGCCATGGTCGCAAAGCCGGCGAGTACGTTCTGGATCGCGACATCATTGGCGCGCGCACCTGTGCCGATGCTGGCGCTCGAGCTGATCTGAGTCGACTGAGTGGCCAACGCGGAAGTTGGCGTAAGATCCGGAGGCGGTCCCCGGGTATCCTCGCCCTGATACCAAAGGACAGTTTCGTCTTTTGATCCCGCCACGTAGACGGGCTTTGATCCCGAGTAGTCGATGCGCTGCGGATAGATACCTGCGCTAACCGAACCCGAGAAGAAATTCTTCGCGGCCACCGCCGTCGAGCTGACGGCAAGGGTGTTGGAGGCAGCTGTCTTGATGGCGGCCTGGAGAGCGGTGTTGAGGTTGCTGGCCGTCGTCGCGGCGTCGGCGCCGATCGCGAACGTGCCGCCGGTGCTGGACGTGGAGGTCGCGGTAGTGCCGGAGACGGCGGTGAGCGTGAGCGTCGTCGAGGTGCCGTCATGCATTTTCAGCGTGACGGTGACGCTATCTCCAACGACCGGCGGGTTGTTCACGGTGAAGTTAATCGTGCCCGGCGTGGTCGTCGTTCCAACGCTGGCAGTCGCCTTGATCGCAGTGGTCGTCGATGAGGCTCCCCCAACATTGAAGCCGAAGCTCGCCCGGGTATCGCTGTCCTCGGTCACCGTCACAGTGTCAGGCAAGGATGGGGGTGTCGTCGGAGGCTTAGACGAAGTCATGGTATTCTCGAGCCATCCGGAGCCCGATCCGAGATCTGCGGCAATCTGGTCTTTGATGAGCTTTGTGAGCCCATCTTTCGGGCTACCGTCGATATTGGTCGTCCCGTTCAAGATCGTGTTAGCGTCGAGCACTGGCTGAGTGCTGGTGTTGCCCCCGCCGAATAGATAATTCCCCGCCGCCGACTGGTTGAGTGTATCGAGCACCGTCTGCAAGTTCCCGAGGGCAGTCGAACGACCTGCGATCGAACTGGTTGCCGCACTCTGCAGCCCATTGTTTAGGCTCTGGCGGGCGCTTGTCCCAAGCGTCGCGACCTGCGTCAGGCTCGTTACCGCGAGGTTGGTCCGAGTCTGCGCGGCGGTGATGCCGGCGGCGTAGCCGGTCAGGGCGCTCAACGTAGCCTGTGCGGCCAGCGCCGTGGAGCGCCCGGATCCGAGACCACCATAGGTCTGCGAGACCTGACCGCTCGAGACCTGATTCGACAGGTCGTTGAGCTGGTTCTTCAGCGTCGTGAGTTGACCGGCGTTTCGCGTTGTCAGGTAGGAGCCGGCCGCGAAGGGAGTGATCGTGGTCATGATCAGATCTGCAACAATTGGTTGAGCATGTCTCGGGCCGCGCTGAGGATGCGAGCGTTGGCGCCATACGCATTCTGCAGGGCGATCAGATTCGACATCTCTTGATCGATGTTGACGCCCGCCCCGGCAGCGAACCGACCTTGGGCGGTGGAGAGGGCCGTCTGCTGGGTAGCGTCGAGGGCCGACGCGTTCGAGGCGTTGGCCCCCTGCGTCGCGATGATATCCTGCGCGAAGCCCACCACCGTGGCGTGATAAGGTGCGGAGACGCCGCCGATGCCGCTGGCCGACGAGAACGTTTGCTGAGTGGAAGTCAGCGCGGAGAATAGCTGCTGAGCTCGTGCACCGTTTGCCGTCATATCGGTGGCGTTCGTCGCCGTCAGCGCCGCCGTATTTCCCGACAGATTTCCGTTGACGCTAATGCGCTGCGCGAAACCGGTGAGCTTCGAGCCAGCGTCGAGGGAACCGGTATAGACCGTATTGTCCGAGCCGTCGACGAACAGCGCGATCTGAGGATAGCCCGATTTGGGGTCCGCCGAGGTCGGGACGGTGATATTCGCTGTCGCGGCGACCGAGGGAGCGCCAGCCGCTCCGGCGATTGTCAAGCTCGCGGCACTCCCGCTCGCGGAAAGATTCCGGTCAAAGCGATTCAAAACTGCGTTGATGCTGTCTGCATCCACCGGAAGTGGGATTGTTGCCACGAGTGCATTAGCATCGGTAGTCTGGTTAGCTGTGATGGCCGACGAGTTATTCGACGCCACTAAGATGATATTTCGGCCGGTGCTGTTGGCGTTGGCGGGAATTGTCAGGGTGTTGCCTGCCTGCATCCCGGTGAGGTTAATCGTGGCAGAATTGCCTGTGCTCTGCGTCGAGGAGACCTGCTTGTCTGTCAGCGCACTCGCTAATCCCGCCGCGAGATCATCGAGCTGCCGTTGAGCCTGCGGTAGGATCTGGTCGCGCAGCTCGAGCTGGGCCGCCAAGCTGCCAGATCGGAGCACGTTGGGCTCGCTGAGGTCGATTATGCCACCCCCCGGCAGCGTCGCGGTGATTGTGCCGACCGTGCCGGGGTTGGTCGATGAGGAATTTGCGGTCAGCGTTCCCTTCTCATCGAAAGTTAGCGACGCCGCATTGCCGCGATCCACCAATGTCGCCCCAGACCGGGTGAGGACCGTGACTGTTCCATCACCCTGAGAGACAGTCTGGACATCCATGTAGCTCGACAGGCTATTGATCGCCTGATCGCGCTGGTCCTGCAGGTCGGCGAGCGACGAACCGTCGGTGGTGTTTTGAATTTTGGTGTTGAGGTTGGCAATGTTCGACAGGAGCGCGCTGGCCGAATTGACGTCGGTGCCGAGCTGTGACTCGATCCCGGTGCGCATATTCTGCACCGTATTCGCGGCGCTGTTGATTTGGCTTGCTAGTGCCGAGGCGTTACTCACGACGGTCGTCCGCGCTGCCGCGGAAGTCGGATTGGCGGCAAGCTGCTGGAGCGACTGAGTAAAGGTGTTCAGTGTGCCGTCCAGCGAGGTCGAACTGCCGGGAACGCCGTAGAGGGCGTCAAGCTGCGAGGCGATCCCGGCCTTCGTGCTGGTGTAGGCAGCTCCTGAAGTCTCCAGCCGCAGCTGCTTCAGGGCCGCCGCGTCGAAGCTGCGGGTGATGGTTCCCGAAGCGACGCCTAAGTTGTTGGCCCCGTTGGCGACCGGCGAAATCGTACGCTTGACGTATCCGGCCGTCCCGGCATTGGCGACGTTCTGGGAGACGAGGTTGATTGCTGCCTGCGTCGCGGCGAGCCCGGCCGTCGCATTGGAAAGCGCATTGAGCGACAATTCAAAGCCTCCTCAGAAAAATCCTGGAGCTAGTTTACCGGATCACATTGAGCAGGTCCGACATCATGGTCTGGGCTGTCGACATGACGCGGGTGTTCGCGGAATAAGCTTGCTGCGTCACGATCATTTTCGAAAACTCGCTGGCAATATCTGTATTCGATTGCTCGATGGTCGCCCCGTTGATCGTGCTGCCGTTGAGGCCGGTCAGAGGCGGCCCGGAATCGGCCGTCTGGAGGTAGTTGCCTTTTCCATCGGCCCTAAGCCCGTCCGGATCGGCGAACTGCGCAATGCCGACTGTGGCGACAGGAATCACTGACCCATTCGAGAACGTGCCATTAATCTTACCGTCCTCCCCGACCGCGACACTCATCAGCGTCCCGGCGCTGTTGCCGTCCTGGCTGAGTTTCTTCGTGGTGACGGCGCCACTGGCATCAGCGTACTGGGTCAAACCGCCACTGATATCCAAATTCAGTTTTGCGAAACTATAGTCACCGATCTGGACGCCCGTGAGCGCCACCGGTGTGGTGGACGCAGGGCTGGTCAACTGGCCCGTAGAATCGAAGTTGAACGTCGGCCCAGTCTGGCTCCAAGACGGCGTGTCCGTGTTGCTGCTGTTGTAGTACAATTGCCATGACGAGGGTGACGTCCCGGCGGTCGACGTTTGAACCCAACGCATGCTGATCGTGATCGGCGCGCCGGTTGTGGTGTAACCGGTGATGGACGGGCCGGCGATGCTGTTGGGCGGCTCAGCCGATGCACTCACGGTCGGTGTTGCCGGCAGGTTAGCCGAATATTCGATGGTCTCCGTGGGCTCGGCCGGGAGCGTCAGGTTACCGATGTTGACGGGGCCCGTGCTTGTGACCTGCCCGGTCGTGGGATCCAGATTGGTACCTGTCAGGTATCCGCCAGCGCCGTTGACCAGATACCCGTCCTTATCTTGGGAAAAGTCGCCGCGCCGTGTGTAGAGGTTTGCACCGCTGAACGTCGGTTGATTGTTCGCATCGCCGGTCTTCTGGACCACGGTGAAGAAGCCGCTGCCGGTGATCGACATATTGGTCGGAACGCTGGAAGCAACGACGTTGCCGGCGATTGTGTTGGTCAGCTGCGACTGGGCCAAGACGGATCCGGCGACCTCGCGCTTCGGCGTCGTCTCAGCCATCAGATCGACGAAGCTGGTGTCGACGCGCTTGTAGCCGGTCGTCTGCGAGTTCGCGATGTTCCCGGATATGTTGCCGATGGCATAGGACTGTGCCTGAAGTCCGGAGACCGAGGTCTGAAGGGCAGAAAAGAGGTCCATGGCTGTACTCGACAGATCGCTGCAGGATGCTGTGCAATCTGGAGGCCACAAAAATATCTAAGCATTTCAGCTACTTGCGGACAATCCGCCGTGGCTCGACGACGTTTGCACGGAAATAAGTTCCGCAGGTGGGCAAATTTTGCAGTGACGGCCAGCAACGATCCCGGCCAACTTATGAGCGTCATGATCCTAGGCCTCATGGGCGAGAGCTTGGCGCAACTCACGCAGTCAGCAACCGTCGTAGGCTGCGCTCGTCCATCTTGGTCGATCGCCTCAGCCGCTCCTTGCCGCCGATGGAAGGCTGCCGGGGGACGAGACCGAACCAAGCCGCAACGTCGCGCCCCGGCGGCAGGTGCTTGCGGCCGGCGCCAGCGCCACCAGTGCGCTCGCGATCACCGGGCTGACAGGCGGTTGATCTCGATCGACGCGTTCCAGGTTCAGTTCAACCACGAAGGTGCCGCGATGCGGTTCGTAGGCGAGCTGCTCCTCTCTTTCGATCGTGCGCAGGTCCTCGCGGACGGGCACGCGGCTGACGCCCCGTCCCTCGGCTAGAACGTCTTGCCTAAGTTGCTCGCCGGCGAGGAGACCCCGACGATGACGCGGCGGCGAAGCTCGGTCAGGGTCCAGTCTGCGCCATCTGCGGCTTCTGGAATAGCTGCCCGACCTGTGCGGCCCGTCTCGGGCGACACAGCATCCGCTCGCGTCCTCGCGTCAGCTACTTCAGTCCCCTACCCGGGCGCGCGCGTAAGACCCTCCCTATCCCGTCGTAGCGCAGGAAGCCGTCCGGCCGCTCAAGGATGCTCCACCGGCAGGGTTGGGATCAGCGGGGGACGGGCGTGCCTCAGGCCTAGGGCGAGGGCGGCCCCCGCGGCCGTGATCAAAACCTCGGGTTCGGTCCAACGCGCACCCGCGCGCTTGCGTCTCCGCGTAAGACAATTCGAGGGCCAACACGAGCACGGCCCGGTAACCGGCTTCGGCCATCCTGCTGCCGAGCCAGGTTGCGTATCGGCTCCAACAGTTGAGGCAATCAAGGCCCATGCCGTCGAAGAACGACCCGCCTTCTCCTGCCACTCGGGGCGAAAAGGCTGGGCGGCTTGCGGCGGCCGAGATGATCAAGACGCTGAGCCCGGACACAGGAAGCATCCAAGGCCTCGTGCGCCGGATTGAGGAGGTCGGCATCATCGTGGCTCAGGAGCACCTGAGAGCCGGTATGTTACCTACCGAGGTGCGGGCATGGCACATCGGCTTCCAAGCGGGGATGAGCCTCGAGCTCGGGGATTACATGCGCCGCTTTTGATCGGCCAATCGAGTCCCGCTTCGTGAGCAGATCAGGACGCTTCTGGTCAGTTCATACGCCGGCGCCGGTCCTGCACTTCTCGTTGAGCGAGTTTGCGACCGAGCGCCAGAAGCAATGCATCCGTGGACTTGCTCCGCAAAAGTGGCTCTTCGTCATTTCGTGTGGGTCAAGGAGCCAGAAGCACGCGACGGCGTAGGAGGTCGAAGCCGGCCCGGCCGTACATCAGTCGCTTGATCAGCTTCAGTTTCGTAATCTGGCCCTCGGACTGAGCGTTGCTCCACGGCATCGTCAACGCCGCCCTTACCGCGGCCGCATCAACGACGAGCCCGCTAGCGAACGTCTGCACGGCTCGGATGCCGCTCGCCTTCGCCTCGACGATCCAAGCCTCGAACGCCGCCAGACGTCGGATGCCATGGGCGGACGATCCGTTCCCCTTCCTCCCGGCCTCGCGTACGAACCCGACGAAGCGCTGGACCAGCCCGTGTAGCGTGGCCGCGTCGGGATCCTGCACTATGCGCGCGAGAAGCGCGCTATCGGCCGGGCTCAGCCGGTCCGGCGCCACCGTCATGATCCAGGCGAGGACCTTCGATCCCGGCAGTTGCTCGCGCCGCGCCGGCAGCTCGGCCCAGCCGGGGGCCGTCATGCCGGGAACGGCGTCACGCCAGCGTCGCGGCGTGGTGATCGCGACCTTCGTCCGTCGACTCTGCAGCCATTTGTGGATCTGCCGCGAGCCGCCCGCGTAACCGCGTTCGCGCAGCTCTCGCAGGAGCTGCAATCCGTTCTCGCAGCCCTCGGCGCGGCGGCGCTCGAGATAGGCCAGCCAGGGGTCGAGCTGGCTCGGTCCAATCCGCCGTTCGCCGCGTTCCGGGGGCCTCTCCATGGAGGCGTAGCGCCGCACTGTTGCCGGTGCCAGAGGGATCGCGCGCGCGATCGCCATGATCGACTCGCCGGCCGCGCGGCGGCGCTGCACCTGTGCATGACGCACGGCCCTCCAACGTTGTGCCTCCTGCGCGGCAGCTTGATCTGTGCGGCTGCGCGGGAAAGCGTGGTCGCGGGCGTAATTGGGAACGGGAGCCGCCGCGCCGGAGGGGACGGGAAGGGCGCGCAGGCGGGCATGAGCGCCGACCAACCAGCGTTCCAGCATCTGGCGCGCGTTCAGAAGGAGGTGCCAGCGATCCGCGACTTGCTGGGCACGCGGGACGACGGCCTGGGCCGCACGCGCGTAGCCTGTCGACCGATCCCGTGCGACGATCTCCAGATCGGTGTGCGACGCTAGCCAAGCCTCGAAGGTCGCCGAGTTGCGGTCGGGCAGAAGATCGATGGCACGATGATGGTCGAGGTCGACGACGAGCGTGCCCCAGGCGCGCCCACGACGCCAGGCCCAGTCGTCGACACCGATTGCCCGCGCTCGTGCAACGCGCGGCAAGGGCGCGGCGTGCATGAGGCGCAGCAGCGTCGAGGCGCTCGCCGGCATGGAGAGATTTGCCAGCAGGCGCGCACCGGCTCGAGCGTTGATGGCCAAGCCGACGCGCTGCTGGGCCTTGGCGAGGCGTCGGGTTCGTCGGGCGTGCGGAGCCAGGAGAGAAGGGGCAGGAAGGCAGAATGTCCGTCGGGGACAGGAGGGGTTGAGGCAGCGCAGACGCCGGACGGTGAGGTCGAGCCGAACGGCGCATCCAAGGGAGGGTAGATCGGCGGGGTGCCGCTGATAGGAGCCGTGACGGGCGGTGCTCAGCGTGCCGCAAACGGGACATCGTCCTGCGCAGCGACAGCCGCGAACGTGCATGACAACGCTCGCCTCATGCCCGTCTTCGATGGAGAGTACCCGGCAGCCAGGAACCTCGTGCAGCCGCGCCATCGCCAAGCTCCGTCCTTCTCACACGAACGGAGAACGCACGGGGAAGCCACACGAAATGACGAAGAGCCATTAAACCGGAGCAAGTCCACGCATCGCCATGTCGACCGCCACCTGCTCGACGATTCGCCGGGTGGCCGCCTCGTCGAGGCCGAGCCCGCGCGCGAAACCGTCCAGGCGTCGCACCAGGCCGGCAATCGTCTCGTCACGGGAAGGGTCGCGATCTTCGTCTGCCATGGTCGCGGCCTATCGCGAGTTGCCGCCCTCCACCAGTCCGTAGGCACACATCGGCGCGCTGGACCGGGCGCGGTCGGGCCCGCTGGTGGCGGCGATGGACGCGTGCAACGCGCGTTGGGGACGGGGCGTGGTGGTGCCGGCGCGCGGGGCTGGTGAGCCGGCGCGACTGAACCACGAAGTTCGAGATGCGCACACCCCGCTACACGACGCAGGTCAGCGAGTTACCCGTCGCATACGCCTGAGGAGACGCGTCGCCGGCTGTTCGCCACCGAGCGACGTTCCGCTGTGCCTCGATGACCGCCGAGCTATCGGCCTCCAGTGGCGCCAGCGCGCGGGCGGTAAGTATGGCGCTCTTGGTCGAGCAGCCTGGCGTGATCGGCGGCCCCATCGGCGCTGCGCGCTTCGGCATCAGGTCTCCCTCAAGGCGCAAGCAGGTTGTCCGTTCGGACCAATCGGCACATTCAATAGCGCAATGATCACCAGATTTCACAAAAATCCGACTCTCGTATATATTCTCTATCGAGGCGTCCGTCTGGATTTCTGGGCATGAGATCAATGACCTTCAGCGAGCGACTAGGTTTAACCGGTGGAAGGCCGTCTGGTTTTGACTATGTGCGAATAATTTTGGCTTCTATGATCGTAGTATGGCACACAGTTATAGTTTCATACGGAATTGACACACAAAGATGGCTCGTCCTTGGCCCGTCACGGCCAGTTTGGGCCATGATACTTCCGATGTTTTTTGCCCTTAGCGGTTTCTTAGTCTCTGGAAGTCTGGAACGCTCGCGAACTATCGTCGGATTTTTGGGTCTTCGGGTGATACGCATCTTCCCTGCGCTAGCGGTAGAGTCGACTATAGCAATGGCGATCATCGGTGGGTTTTACACAAGTTACCCCTTGCAGGAGTATATTGCGAATTCAGAGTTATGGTCTTACGCCCTGAATATGTTTGGCATCGTCAGGTACTATCTTCCTGGCGTCTTTATTAATAATCCCACAACACAAGTAAACGCGCAATTATGGACATTACCATACGAATTGTATTGCTATATATTGATGTCGGTAATTTATATATTTGGGCTTTATCGGTCGAAGAAGCTTCTCATATTTAGTTGTCTGGCAATGCAAATTTTAGTTATAATCATCATCTATTTTCGAACACAGATTGATGAAGGAACTGTTCGCGGTCCGGTGCTTGTTTTGGCATTTTTGTACGGCGCGTATCTATACCGAGCGAGAGATCAAATTCCATACAACACACTACTATTCTTCTTTAGTGCTGTCGCCATGATTGGCTTCCTTTACCTACCAATCATCAATGCCTTCTCAGCGCTACCTGCTGCTTACGTTACCATCTATTTGGGTCTGCAAAACCCGGCGCGGTCTCCGATGGTGTCAAGTGGAGACTATTCATATGGCATATTCCTGTATGGCTTTCCAATACAACAAGCAGTTTCCGCGAGCTTGCCAGATCTTAGAAGCTGGTGGGCTAATTTGTTTGTTTCTGCTCCAATCATAACTGCGGTCGCGTATCTTTCGTGGCACTATATTGAGAAAAGATCGCTTCTCCTTCGACCACAATTGAGGGCACTCGAGGACCGATATGAGGTCATTTGTGGCAACGTAGTCGCAATGTATAGCAGGAATGTCGGATCTGGACTGAAAAGCAGATGGCTTCCTCGTCGCTTGAGAAATTCCGAGTGCAAAGAACAGCGAGATATCATTGAAAAACAAAACTAGAAATCGAGTAAGTTTATCTTATAGATGATATCCCGTACTGTCGGGGCGGCCCCTCCTGGCGGATCGGCGCCACCGAGGGTCGGGTTTCGTCGTCTACCCTGCTCCCCCAATGAAATCAGCATCCGATACACGCCTATGCCATCGGCGCGCCGTCCCCGCCAACGGATCGAAACCGGCTACGCATTCGATGATCTAGCGCGCGTCTGTGCCGCTGATCTGTCCGTCGTCAGATGATTTGAGACGGTTTGCGATGCTCAGGAACGGAGGTTCTGGTCCACCTGGGCTGAGAGGTTAGGCAGCCTGCGCGTGATGGCGCAAGCGGCGGTCCATGAGGGTCTGGCGCTTGATCCGCGCCCGTTCACGCAAGATCGTCTCGCCGCGGCCGAAGTAGACGTCGGCGGGAGTGAGGTTGCCCAGGCTCTCGTGAGCCCGAGCGTGGTTGTAGTGCTCGAAGAAGGCGGCAACCCGCGCCTCCAGTTCGCCGGGCAGGTAGGCGTGTTCGAGCAGGATGCGGTTCTTGAGCGTCTGGTGCCAGCGCTCGATCTTGCCCTGCGTCTGCGGATGGCGCGGGGTACCGCGGATGTGGGTCATACCGCGGCTGCCGAGCCAGTCGGCCAGATCACCCGCGACGTAGCTCGATCCGTTGTCGGTCAGCAGCCTCGGGCGATGCGCCACCTGCACATGATCGAGCCCGGCCGCCGCTAGCGCAAGGTCGAGCGTGGCAGTGACGTCGCCGACCTGCATCGTCGCGCACAGCTTCCACGCCACGATGTAGCGCGAGAAGTCGTCCAGCACGGTCGACAGGTAGTACCAACCCCAGCCGATCACCTTCAGATAGGTGAAATCCGTCTGCCAGAGTTGGTTGGGTGCGGTGGTCTTGTCGCGGAACTCGTTGGCGGCTTTGATCACGATGTAGGCCGGGCTGGTGATCAGGTCCTGGGCCTTGAGCAGGCGGTAGATGGTCGCCTCCGAGACGAAGTAGCGCCGCTCGTCGGTGAAGCGCACCGCCAGCTCGCGTGGGCCGAGCTCTGGCTCCTCCAGTGCGAGAGCGACGATCTGATCGCGAACCTCGGCGGGCAACCGGTTCCAGACCCGGCTGGGTCGGGACGGGCGATCCGCCAATGCCTCGAGGCCGCCACGCTGGAAAGCGTCGTACCACCGGTAGAACGTCGCCCGGGTGACGCCGAGCTTGTCCAGGGTGGCGCGCACCGGCAGGTGGGATTGCTCAACTAGCCGGATGATCTCCAGCTTCTCAGAGGCCGGGCGCCTCATGCCTCGTCGCCCCCAGCCCCGGTCATGCTTGTTTTCAGCAGGCGGTTTTCCAGGACGAGATCGGCCACGACCTCCTTCAGCGCACCCGCCTCGCGACGCAGGTCCTTGACCTCGTCGGCGGTCGCGGCACGGGCCGTGTCGCCGGCCAGCCGCTTCTTGCCGGCCTCCAAGAACTCCTTGGACCAGCCGTAGTACATCGAGCTGGCGATGCCCTCACGCCGGCACAGCTCGGCGATGCTGTCCTCACCGCGCAGCCCTTCCAGCACGACGCGGATCTTCTCTTCGGCCGAGAACTGCCGGCGCGTGGCGCGGCGGATGTCCTTGATCCCGGCTTCTGCCGGCTTCCGCGCCGGCCCGGACGTCTGTTTCATCTTCGCTCCTGGGCTACGATGAACCAGCCATCCTCCGTTCGTGAAGACCCTCAATCTGTCTCAGGAGTGCTGACGGCGGACAGGATCGGCCTCAGCTTCACGGCCGAGATGCTGATCCAGGGCGCCTACGAGCGCACCGTCGGGGCGCTGACCGCGCGGTGGCGGGGGCCCGAGCCCACGGACGAGGACCGGTTCAACGCGCGGCTGCTCGCGGACTACGCCGCGTTCCTGCGCCAGACCCCCTGGTACCGCTACCCGTTCGACGCGGAGCTGGCCCGGCTCTGGCACGAGGTCCCGTTCACGCCGTCCCTGCGGGCGGTCGAGCGGCGCGGCGCCCTCACCCTGCAGTACGGGGTGAAATGGGCCTACGCGCGGGGTATCGCGTGGCTCGCCGGGATGGACCCGGCCGGCCTGACGATCCGCAGCGTCGTGGCGGGGCTCGACGCGGCCGACGCGACCGCCGACCCGCGCATCGCCTTCCTCGGCCCCGTCCCGGCCGGCGACGGCGGACCGGCCGCCCTGATGGAGACGCCGCGCTACCGGGCCTTCACGGAGATCGTCCGGGGCCTAGGCGCCCGCGGCCGGACCGTGCTGGAGATCGCCGGCAACCGCCGGATCCTCACCACCGTCCTCATGCCGCCGGGCCGGGCGGTCACCCTCGCGGGGGCCGAGCCGCTGTTCGCGATGCCGATCCAGTCCGAGCCGGGCTGGCAGCGCGTCGGCTACGACACCGCGGTGGAGCAGCTCGTCGCGCAGATCCGCGCCGTGGAGGCCGCGGGGGGCCGGTTCGAGCATGCCTACGACTACTGATCGGCGCCCGCGGCGCGGCCTGCCGGTCGGCGCCGCCGCGGCGGCGCTCGCCGGGTGGCTGGGCGTGACCGCGCTGACCGCCCTCGCGGTCCAGCCGGAGGCCGTGGTGGCGCTCGGCAACCCCGCCGCCCTGGTGGCCGCCGACGACGGCGCCCTGGTCTCGGCCGGCCGCGCGTATCTGGT
>NZ_BBUX01000111.1:0-12878 GCF_000974725.1 Methylobacterium sp. ME121 | reverse complement strand
TTCGCGTCAGACGAGCAACAGTTCGATCTCCGGGTCGGGACCGAGGCCTTAAGAAGGCTTATCGCGCGCGTCCGTTGGCCCGGGACCGGCGCTCCCTGCGTCACGCTGCTAGATACAGGCGTCCGGCAGGATCACCCGCTGCTCGTAGGAGCCCTGCCAGCAACTCGCTCGTTTGCCGTAGAGCCGTGGTGGCCGACAGACGACCATCACGGTCACGGCACGAAGATGGCGGGTGTTACGCTCTACGGCGACCTAGCCGCGGTGCCTCAAGACGATAGTCCGGTTCAGGTCGAGACAAGGCTCGAATCGGTGGTCGTGACAGCGCCGCCGAGGATGCCGCGCTTACCGGCACGGGATGCTATCCGCCGCGCAGTGGATGCGGTGGAAGGCGGGGCGGTGAACCCCTTGCGCGTATACTGCCTCGCTCAGACAGCCGTCGGCGAGGCGGAGGATGGGTTGCCTACCAGCACGTCCGGTGTGCTCGACCAACTCGCCTACGGTGACGGCGAGCGCACGCGCTTGTTCTGCGCCGCTGTCGGGAACGTCCCACATTCCAGTGAGGAGCCCTACCAACTCGGGTATTACGCCGACAGGAACGCCCAGTTTGGCATCCAATCCCCGGCGCAGGCGCTGAATGCACTCTCCGTCGGTGCGGTCACCTTAAAACGGGTCCGGGAAGGATCGGACGCGATAGTCGCTCCCTACGGCGATCTATCACCGACATCTCGGACGGCCCAGGCATGGGCTAAGCTGCACTCGTACAAGCCCGACATCGTCATGGAAGGAGGCAATTTCCTCGTCGACGACGACGAATTTTTCTGCCGGCCCTCGCTGCATCATCTACCGATAACGACCTCGAAAGCGGTCGGAACGGCACCTCTCGGGTCCGTTGGGGAAACGAGCGCCGCGACGGCGGCATGCGCTGGCTTGGCGGGTCGTCTGCTAGCCCGCTATCCGAGACTCCGCATGGAGACGGTCAGGGCCCTGATGGTGAATGCGGCCGACTGGACGCCGTCAATGCTTGCGCAGCATGCTGCGACCGGCGATGCCGCCACGCTTCTCGGGCGCTTTGGCTGGGGCGTGCCTGACGAGCGACGGCTGTTCGAGAGCGCCCGCAATGCCCTTACGTTGATGGTCGAGGATACGATCGAGCCTTACCGGCATGCCGGAGGAGGCAACATCCCCCTCAAGGAGATGAAGTATTTCCAGCTTCCCTGGCCAAAGGAGGCGTTGCGCGCTCTCGGGCGTACCCGGGTCGAAATGCGCTGCACGCTCTCCTATTTCATCGAGCCGGACCCCCATGCGGCGGCGCGCGACCGGATCGAACGTTACCCATCCCACCGGCTCAAATTCGATGTGAAACGGTACGGCGAGGATCATGATCAGGCCCGCGCCCGCGTCAACGTCTTGGCAGAGGGTGGCGATGCGTCAGACGCAACGAGCGACGATGGCTGGTTCCTCGGGCCTGCCAGCCGGAACCGGGGAACGCTGCACCACGACATCTGGACTGGGCCTGCCTTCAGGCTCGGCGACCGCGACGGCATATCCGTCCTGCCCGTCAGGGGATGGTGGGGCGACACCACTACCTTTGAGCGCTATGACCGTCGGGTGAACTTTTCACTGGTGGTGACTATCAGAACGCCAGACACGGACGGGGTCGACTTGTTCGCGGAAGTCGCCGCCGCCATCAATCCATCACTGCTTGTTGAGCCTGTGCGTGCGACTGTGCAGACCTGACCGGCGCAGCCGCGCGACCCATCCTGGCCATGACGTCACCATGGCAAAGGTACGCATAAGGGGTCGCGGAGGCCTCCCGGTACTCATTCCGGGCCGCTTGCAAGGTTTGACCGAGGCTTGCGCCCTCGATGAAGGCTGCCAGCTGGTGAAGGACCAACGACGAGGCATGCTCGTCCTGCACCGCCCATATTGGAGCAAGCACGCCTCCGAAGCTCTGTGAGGCTAGGTTCGCCGGCCATCCTCCGATGACGCCAAGCGATTGTGCCGAGGTCCCCGCGGAGCATGCGTTGAGGACAACGAACGTTCTGTCGCGCTTCCCCAAAGTCACGCCGCCATGAACTTCGCGCGAAGAAACCCAATCATCTAACATCCTCAGGCCCTCCTCGGAACCTGGCCCATCGTCCAGGGGAGACGCTGCGTGGCCTGCGAAGTGGATGACCGAGATCGTTTCCTCCGGCAGGGGATCGGACCAGAAACTGGTGAAGCCCTCGTGTGTTGCAGTGTGGGGTCGCGCGCCAAGTTCCTCTATGAGGCGCCTGCCTTCTTTCGCTGCAGCTGGTAAGGCCGAGCCATCGGCGTACTCAGGAACAAAGCTCGCTAGTGCTCCGCCTGAGTAGGCCTGGGGCATCAGGCCCCGTACATGGCCGAACCAGCGGGCCATCGGGTGCGTCATGTATAGGTGATCGGGCTTCTCTATTCCCGCATCGGCCTTCGGGTGCATCATCTCCCAGGGCACGTGCGGCTCATCCGTGATGATCTGGATCGGAAAGTCCCGGCCCAGGCGCGAGTACAGGTCGATGTACACGGCTTTGAAAGCCGAGGGTGCGGCCTCCCAGATCTCCTCACCAATGCCCTTCATAACGCTGGCGTGGCGCCTGCCTGGACGAAGGTTCGGACATTCACGAAGCAGGCGACGGGCGAATTCGCGCGTGTCAGATCCCAGAGATACCTTACCTTGCCAGTTTGGAGCTGCGCATTGGACGCCCGGAGCGACCCCCATCACCCAGTGATAGGATCCAGGGTTCGTGTCAGCCACGATGGTGACGTTCAGGGTGGGCGAGACAATCTCACTCCCGAGACTGACGCCAAAGCCGGTCGATGCTCGCGCCGTGGCAGGCACCTGGCTTCGCACGGGCGCCACAGACGCATCGACCACAATCGTCCTTGCCGCGGAGCCCGCGTGCCGGTTCTCCTGGTTGAACAGAACCCTCAGAAGGAACGAGCTTCCCGGGGCGACGTCAGGTTTTACCCACGCGTCAAAACGCGCGGGATTTGACGCACCGGTCCGGAATACAGTGACGTATCCCTTGGGACCGGCGTCTCCCTTGAATTCGATTTCATCGCAGACGACTACCACCCCCACCCGGATGTCGGACCAGCCAGCCGGGAGATCCTTGAGCTCGACCGCCGAGCCGTCGGTGTCAGGCGCCGGGGCTATTGGCAGGTCGACCTCGAAGCTGAATGGCTCGCCTGGCCGAGCGTCGGTATGTGGGATGATCGATGGGTGCCGCATGACGGACTCGTCGTTGCGGGAGACAGGCGCCACACGACACAGGTCCGAGTCCTCGTCAGCTGCGGGCGAAAATGGGGCTGTGACCTCAATAACGTTCAGTAGCTCCCTCGCCACTTCGCGAAACAGGCCACCGAGAAGCCCCTTCACCTTCTCACTGGCAACTGTTCCGCTCAGCTCGATCCTGCCCATGGCGAACGCCACTTCGAGACTGAAAATGTCACGCGCCAGCACGTAGACGGACGAGCGCAAGGAAGCCCATGGCTCAACCTCAACGTCCGGCCCATCAACATCCGACAGGGCAAGTGGGTACGGTCGCCCCGCCACCATGACGTGACCTCTGCGCCACGACCAGATCCAGTTTTCTCGTGCGCTGGCCGTCATGCAGCATGACCCTGATCAACGACGAGGAAGATGTCCTCGACGGCGTTGGTCCCAGGGTCGCCGACCGAAATACCGTACAGACCGGGAGCGAGTTGCAGCTCCGTCGAGAACACCCCGTTGGTAGGCCGTAGCGTAAGTCTCGTTGCCGGGGTTTCCGCGTCCAGCCTCTGAAGGCGACCTTCCAAGGTCTGCGACCAGTTGGTCGGCACGGCCTCGATCAAGACCGGCTCGTCAGCGGGGTAGGCATCAGCGATCATGAGCGAGATCGCTCCTACGGACTTGCGGAACTTACCCAAGTCGATTGCGGCGCTGGTTAGGACACCCTTGAGGTGATCCAGACCAGCGGGCACACTTTGAAGCGCGGAATGGGTCGTCGCGAAATAGGCGGCGGAAGCGTCATCATCCTCGACCGGGATAGCTGACACCCTCGGCACCGTGCCGTCACCCTTCAGATCCTCGCCACTATGGGCGTAGACCATCGTCAGGGCACCCTGGCTGAGAGTCGCGGATTGCCATGTCGGCTGTGCAAGGCCAACGACAGGACGCACCTTTGTGCCCGCGCGAAGGTACTCCGGATCATTGCCGTTTGCCGCGCGCGCGTTCGCAATTTCCGCGTGGAACTGCGCTGCCGCGACCGCACGTCGACGGTCCAGGTTGGGCAAGTCGATGTCGGACACGCGCGACAGCGTCTGACCGCCATCGTCAACGAAAGGATAGGTCGGCAACAACTGGTAGACCGAATCGAACGAGCGCAGCGCTTCTGTGCCGTCAAAGAGGCCTATCGGGCCGGCCTTCCAGACGAAGCCGTTACAGAGGAACCCCAGCGCATTGCCGGCACCGCGGTAGGGTGTGCCAAAGCTGAAGAGCGTCCTGACGATCTTCCAGCCCTCCAAGCACTCCACGAAATACCTGCCAACGAGCCCTCCCATGGAATGGGCCACGAGGACGATCTTAGCTTCGGGATTGCCGCTTTTCTCCCGCCAAGCCTCAAGCCAGACAGGGGCTTGCCTTGCAAGTTTCCGCGCGGCGACCCGATTATCGCGTCGCCAATCGTACGGAAACTCGAAGTAATTCTCGCCTTGCCTCAAACCCAGGCGCGCCGCCAAGTCTCTCTGCAGGCGTGAGTATCCCCCCTGTTTCCAAAGCCCGGGGATCAACTCGGCGTTCGGTACCAGGCCCGTTGCCTGAATGCCGTCACCGATGTCCTCGGCTCCGTTGTCCGGGGCGGACATTTTCAAACGTTCGAGGTTGTCACCTGCTACGGTGCCCCAGAAAGCTCCCGGGGAAGTGCCCCATAGGGTCTCGCCGTCCTTCTGCAAGACCGAGCCAACAAGGCCGGGCAAGACGATGACGACGTCACGGAAAACGCTCGCCATTCGCTTTCCTCCCACGGATTGTCCGTCAACTATGTCACTCAGGCGGGCTCACCACCTGTACCGGCAGGAACGAACCCGGCGAAAATCCCGCCAGGTCCGCATCATGGCTTCAGGGAGGCCAGCAGCGCGGGAACGCAAAAATAGCCGCTTCTGCGAACATATCAAGAACGTACCTGGATGGTCCCCCTGTCCAGCATCGATACCTATCATAGCGTCGCGTACGAAACCGACTATGCCAGAGCGAGCGGCGGCGCCCGCTTGCCCTTCACTGAACTAGACCGACTGCTTCGATGCCTCGCGCTGGCAAGCGGGCGGCCAAATACCGGAACACGCCGGCCTCCCGCCACGCGTCCTGAGAGCCGACGACGTACAGGTTCTCCTTGGCACGGGTTACGGCCACGTTGAGGAGGTTCGGGTAGGCCCCGGCCCAGCCGCGAGCGCCGCGCTGCGTCGGTAGCGGGGCCCCGAGCACGAGGATGACAGCGTCCGCCTCGCGACCCTGCACGGTGTGCACCGTGCCGATCCGGTCTCGCGTCCAGCCGTAGGGGTCCGCGGTCCAGCGCGGAAGCAGGCCGGATGCCAGAACCCGCTCGCGGAGCCGTTGGGCCACGATGACGAACGGGCTGACGATGTAGAGGTCGGGCTCGGGCACGCCGGCCTCCGCAAGGCGGCGCAGCATCGCAACCACCGCGGCTCCCTCCGCCTCCGACCACTTGTCCTCGGTGTGCCCGCCCACGACGTCGACCCAGCGGGAAGGGCCGAGCACGTCCCGGATGGCGGAGGTCCGAGACGGCGTCGCGTGCACCATCAGGTTCGAGTAGGCGACCGAGTTCGAGAGGCTGAACATCGGGTCGGCGCAGCGCCGATGTACCAAAAGGGGGAAGCCGACCTGCACCGAGCCCACGGTCTGCTGGAACTCGGCCACGAAGGTCGCCGAGGCATCGGCCACTGCCTGGACCGACGCCTTGGGCGCGTTCCACTTCTCTGGGTCGATCCCGAAGTCCGCGCAGATCGTCTCAGCCAGCTCGGTGGGCAGGGACGTGACCGGCTCGATCTGGAGGGGATCGCCGACCACCACGGACCGCTTGGTGCGCATCATCGCGCCGACCACGGCCTGGGGCACGGCTTGCCCGGCCTCGTCCACGAGGAGCCACCCGAGCGTCTCCGGCGGCAGGTACCCGAGCATGCGCGTGACCGAGGCGAAGGTCGTCGAGATCACCGGCACCACGAGGAACAGGGTCGCCCACAGGTCCGGCATGTGCGGTCGAGTCTTCGGCTGCCACGCATTCCGGCCGATCAGCGCCTTGAACAGGTTTTCGAGGTTGCTCCGGACCGGCACCGCGGCGGCATCGATGAAGGCCTTGTGGACCGCGAGGGCGAGCTCGAAGACCCGATCCCGCTCCCGGTGGGCGGCGGCGTCGAGCCACGGAGCGGCGAGGTGAAGGACCTCCCTGTCCCGGGCGAAGAAGGCGGCATCGACCGCCCGCGCGCCGCATCTCCGGCGCATCAGGGCAACCCGCTCCTCTGCCTGATCCCGGATCGCGACGGCCTGCTGGAATTCCCTCTCGGCCGACTTCCTCGCCTTCTCGGCGGCACCATGCCGGCCCTGAGCGGATGCGGAGCGAGCGGCGGCCTCGCCGGCCTCACGGTCGGCGCGCTCTAGGACGGCTCCTAGCTGGTCGTTGCTGGTGGACCAGTCCCTCGCCGCCCTAGTCCCGAACGTCCGCGCGAAGAAGCCGGGCCGGCGACCCTGGTGCGCGTCCAGAGCCTGCTGGGCCCGCTCCCGCACCTGCTTCGTCCGAGAGGCCTCCGTCACCGATTCCTGGTGATTCTGCTTCGCCGTGGCGACGGCTTCCTCCGCGGCATCCGCCGCACGGGATGCCCTCTGGGCCGCCGACCGAAGTTCAGGCAGCGCGGCGACCTCCTTCCGGGCGGCCTCGATCTCGGAGAGGAAATTCCGGACTTTCGCCACCTCGGCCTGGAACGCGGCTCGGGCGTCCTGCCACCGCTTGAGGGCCTCGGTCCGGTTGCGAGGCGGGCTCTCCCTGTCGACGACGAGTGGGCGGCGCTTGCGGACCTTGCCAGGTGCGCTCGGATCGGGCTCCTCGATCCATTGCGGGCTGCCCGCCACCTCGGCGAGGTAGGTCCGGAGCCCATGATCGGGATCGACCCACGCCGCCTCGCGGAAGGCGAAGCGGTTGGAGGCGTTGCCGAGCACGGCCGCGATCAGGCCCCAGACCTCGACCCCGCCGCCGACCTTGTCGGCCACCGTCTTGAAGTACCGCAGGCTGCCGGCGTCGTCCGCGATGGCCTTCAGGGCGGGGAGCTCGCGGCTGACGTTCTCGACCGCCTTGTTGTTCGACGAGGCCACGAGTATCTCGAAGCCGCGGAGCCGTTCGTCCACCCGATGGATGGGCACGGTCGCCGTCCCGACCTTGGGCTTGGCGCCGGTGGCCGGGAACGCCTTCTCGGGCACGTCGAAGGCGCACATCGCCTCGGCGCGGCGGACGACGAGCGCGGCGACCATGTCCCGGAGCAGCGTGGTCTTGCCGGTCCCGGGCGGCCCGTTGACCGGGAACAGGTCGATGCCCGGCAGGTCCGACATCGCCACGTTGACGGCGCCCTGCTGGAGCAGGACGAGGGGATGGCGGCCCGGGGCGGGCCAGCGTCCCGGCGGGAAGCGCCCGGGAGCCACCGACGCGGCCATCACCGCCTCGCCGACGAGGACGTCCTTCCGCTCGGCCCGCTTGGTGAGCCCGAGGTAGGACCGGAGAGCGGTGGGGACCGTTCCCGCCGTCACGAGCTTCCTGACCGCGGCCAAGTCCTCAAGGAAGAAGCTGCCCATCAGCGGGGCGTCGGGCGGATCCTGGGCCTTCCAGTAATGGTAGACACGGATCGCGAAGGTCGGCCCCTCGACGAGGCTGGGATGAAGTCCCAGCGTCCCGATGAGCCAGTCGTAGGCGCCCCGGATCGCGGCGGCGTCCAGCGGCAGCGGCTTGCCCTCGTCGTCGACCCGACGGAGCCGACAGTCGAGATCCTCGTTCAGCTTGGTCTCGGCCTCGGGCCAGCGGCCCAGGCCGACCAGATCCTGCTTGAGGGCTAGCGGCAGGCCCCAGGCGAAGCTCGACAATGCCGTGGCGGCGCCCTCCTCGACCAGCACGCCGGCCTTGTCGACGGTGACGGTCGCGATGGCCGCCATGCCCCGCGCGACGGGCCGGTCCTGGTGTTTGTCCACGAAGACGGACAGCAGGGCGTTGGTGGCCTCGTCCATGCGCACGGCGCCGAGGACGACCTGGTAGAAGAGCTGCTTGTTCTGCCTGGCCTTCTCCCCGGGCGGGCGCCACGGCAAGCCCCCGTCGAGGGCGGCGATCCGGCGTGTGTCGCCGTCGGCCATGTCCGCGGGCTTGCGATAGGTGACGGGCGACAGGACCTCAAGAGCCGTCCAGGCCGAGAGCACGTCCTTGGGCCGATCTGTCACCGGCGGAGGCTGCCTGCGCGGGCCTCGGTCCAGCCATGGCGGCGGCGATGAGGGCTTCGCTTCAGGCTTCGGTTCCGGAGGGGGCGCCTTTGGGGCAGCAGGCTGGGGAGGCTCCGAAGACTTCGATGGTGGCGGGGAAGCTGTCGAGGCGCGGGGAGGCGCCTTGGATGTATCGGCCTCTTCCAGAGCCGCGGTCACCTTGGCCTTAAGGCGACCGGCTCTCTCCGTCGAACGCTGGCCGAGTTCCGCGAGGAGGGTCTTGAGGACCTTCCTGTCTCCCTCGGCGGTCGAGAAGATGCGTTCAAGCTCGACGATGCTGGCGCTGAGGTGGGGACGGGACATCGAAATCGACCAGGAATCCAGCGGCCAAGTTTCCTGTCGTGTCGGTCCCTTGTCCAGGCGCACCGTTTAGCTTTGCAACCAGAAGGCGACAACGAGGGAAGGCGCAGGGCGCAGTACGAGGCCAGCTTCGACTTCGGCAGGGCACGCAATGGAATGAAGCGCCTCATAGATCGGTACGCCGCCCTTAGTGCGCCCAAGGCGAGATCCTGGCGAAGCTCTACGCAGGGGGCCTTGGAGGCCGCAGGTGCGAGGCTGCCCAGCGGGCGTGGGTGTAGAAGGCGCAGGATTGCGCCTCCTTCAAGAACCTTACGTGAGCGTCACTTTGAGCGCTTCACTCGCCGAAGATCGGAACGACGCTACGGCGGCTCGCACCTCATCGCGGTCCCCCAGCGTCGCCAGGTCGAAGTTCCGTCGGAAAACGGCGATGGGCGGATCCGAGTTCTCGATCAGGCCCCCGTCATCGTCCGGCCAGCTGAGGGCGTTCCAGACGCCGCCGTACCAATTGCGCGCCGTCTCGCCACGGCAGTACCAAGCGAAGATGACCAGACGCGAGGCGCTGTCCTCCGGGGCCTCGAAGTTGGCGGGATCGGGTTCGGAACCGTCCTCGGGATCCTCGAACCCCCCGTCCGACTCGATATGCACCTCCAGCATCCACTGGCCCGGAAGCGTCGCGTTCGGGTTCGTCCCGCTGGGTAGGAAGAGGTACGAGACGTTGACCATGGGCAGCATGTCCCAGGCCCAGCGATTTCCTATGGGATTGGTGCCCGAGTTGCAGGGGCGGTCGGAATGCAGGACCCGCCAGTTGTAGAAGGCCATGTCGTCGAACTCGTCGACGATGAGCTTCACGATGTCGAAGACACGCCTCTGGTAGCACCACAGCAGGCGATAGGCCCTGCGCACGTCCACGAGCGCGCTGGCCAGGGGCTGGTCGTCAGACATCGATGAGGCTCCGGAGGCATCCGTGGGGCTTGATCGGGCGGAGGGGCTCGACGCGCTCGACGAAGCCGGCGAGCGGATCGTCGTCCTCAGCCGCCTGCGTCGTTTCGGACGTCGAACGGACCGGCAGGATGTCCCCCGCCCACCTGAGGCGGTCCATCGCATCGATGCCGATGCCATAGCTCGTGGCGATGGCCCCGAGCTCCGACATCGGCGCGTATTGGCTGTAGCCGTGAAGGGCGAGGGCGGCCCTTACGTCCGCGACTACCCGCCTATCGGACGCCCGGGACAGTTCTAGGCCATCCAGGGCCTTGAGCAGGTCTACCCAGTCAGCCGCGGCGGCCTTCACCTCGATGCCGTGGGACTTCCGAAGCCGTTCGGTGAAGGCGTCCACCATCGCCTCGGCACCGGTCGGGAGGCCGCCCAGGGCCAGCAGGCAGGTTTCGGCGGCCTCGTCCCCCGAGGCGCTCTCCGCCTGGAACGCGATCCATTGCTGGGCCCATTGGTCCGGATACTGGAGCCCACCGAGCTTGCACTCGACGATGAGGGTGAATTCCCGGGCCGGATCGCCGACCGAGAAGCGCAGGACCACGTCGGGCTCGACCGCCTTCTCCAATGTCGCCTTCGCCTGTCCCCAGGTGGGCCAGAACTCGACCTGGACCAGGTCGGCGACCTTGCGTGCGGGCAGGATGCGCGGCCGGAAGGTGGCGGCCAGGAGCGCCCAGAGGGCCGGACCGTCGAGGTAGGCCAAGCGCTCGAATACGGTAGAGGTCAGGATGTCCTCGGACCGCACGAAAGCCATGCGGAGCGACGCACCAGCCGGCAGGCTCGTTGGAAGGCGCCGTCCCTTGCCATTCAGGATCGCGCTCAGCAATGGGCTCGTCCTTGCCTGCCGTGAGCGGTGCCAACTAGAACGAGTGGTGCATCGATCAAGGTTGTGTCGGCCAGCCCTCTAGCCAGTCGCACCCGAGGCCGGAACGTCGATGACAAGGTTGGCTTCGAAGCGGGACACCTCGTCTTGATGGCCCCGCGGGTTGCAGACCACCCTCGTCCGCCCGACCCGAAAGTCGACCGCCCGATGCACGTGGCCGTGAACCCAGAGGTCCGGCCCGCGGTCCAGGATCAGCTCAGTCAGGTCCGAGGCGTAGCACCAGGCCAAGTCAGCATGCGGATCCCGTAGGCTGGCAGGGTGCGGGGCGTGGTGGGTCACGACCACGGTCGGACCATCATGAGGCCGGGCGAGCTCGTCCTCAATGAAGGCCCGCGTCGTCCGGTGCATCGCGAGCACCTCACCCGGCTCGATTCTGTTCCGTGAACGGGGCCCCGTCCTGATGCGGCGGTAGTCCATCATACCGTAGCGCCCCTGGGCGGTCCGGAAGGCATGCGTGAGCCCGAAGGATCCCAGTCGAAAGTCCGTCCATAAGGTGCCGCCGAGGAATCTCGTACCGCCAATCAGCACGGTGTCTTCAAGCAGTAGATGGATGCCGAGCGCCGCCGCTCGGTCCCGCCCGCGCTCCAACTGGTCGTAGATCGTGTAGCGGTCTTCGCCACCGTTCCACCAACTATCGTGATTGCCCGGGGTATAGATCGCAGGGACGCCAGGCAGGCGCTCTCCCAGCCAGTCCAGCGACCGGGTCAGGGGCATGTGGACGTCGCCAGCGACCACGACCACGTCGAAGCCCCCAGCAGGAGCGTGCGCGGTAGGATCCCAGGCGTTCTGGCTGTGCTCCTGGTGGAGGTCGCTGAAGACCCACAGCCTAGGGAGCGATGCAGATCTCGGGAGATCGACGTGGGGTGGCATGGGAGCCTCGCAAGGATGCGGAGGCTCGGCATGCGGCGCGACACTCCGGGATTAATCGGTGGCGTGCGGCGCCGGGCATTTCATTGTGAAAGATCTCTCTGTCTCAGCTCGTGATCGCCTGGGCGAAGCCACAAGGCAACATGTGGCGAAGCCCAGTGGCAGCTTCTTCCACCATCAAGAGAAACATCTGCGAGCGGAAACCGGGCCTGGACTACGCGGGACCCAGAAGCCTCTAAAAAGAGCGCCAAAACGACAAGGCCACCCCCGGGAAAGGGCGGCCTTGTTGTCGAACCGCTCATCAGGCCGCCTCAGACACTTGTGCTGAAGCGGGACTTAGAGCTCAAGAGCGGATCATTGCGACAGGGAGCAGTGTCGCGGGGGAGGGCCGCGGCGGTCTCCGCGTCGTCCGCCTCGAGCAGCAGCTTGATGTCGAGCTTGGCGGCCGGATAGTCGAGGGCGGAGAGCGCCCTGAGCAGGTCCGGCACCACCGCCGCCTCGCGGTGGAGGGGGACGAGGACCGTGTAGACCGGCAGGTCGGCCTCGGCGAGGGGCGCGACCGCCTCCGCGGCCACCGGGGCCGCGATGGCGAGGGCCGCGATCCGCAGGGTCGCCATGGCCAGGAACAGGACCTGCCCGGCCGTCATCGCCGCGCGCGCCAGCGGGGCCGGCAGCGCCGCGCACAGGCAGAGCGCGGCGGCGGCGGCGAGGGCGAGGACCAGCAGCCAGCGGAGGGCCGGCTCGGGGGCGGCCGCCCGCTCGGGGCTGTGCCGCCGCAGGTCGTGCGCCGCGTGATCGGCCACCTGCCCGGGCACGGACGCGAACACGGCCTCGCGCAGGCGGGTGGGGCTGGTGATCGCCGGGACGGCGGCGCGGCCGGGTACGCGGCCGGCCGCGTCGATGAGGTCCGCGATCGCCCGCTCGCGGGGCGCCAGCACCCAGGGCGCCACCGCGCCCGGCGCCAGCGGCGCGAGGCCGGCCACGAGGCTGTCGGGGAAGCGCAGGCCCAGGCCGAACGGGATCGGGCCGTCGAGGAAGGGGGCGCCGAGCGCCCGGGCCAGGGCCGCGTAGTAGGCCGATTCGGCGATCAGGCCGGCATTCATCAGCGCGGTCGCCGCGTCGGTCCCGGCCGCGGCCGCCGCGGCGGCCGCCCGGACCAGCAGCCGCCCGTCGACGCCCTCGGCCAGCAGGAAGGCGATCTCCGGCGGCAGGGCCTCCGGCCCCGCGGGCGGGCGCTGGAACGACACGCCGAGCGCTCCCCCGGTGGCCCCAGGACGTGGTAGAGGAGGGGGTGAGCCAGTCCCGCCCCGCGCTCCG
>NZ_BBUX01000112.1:0-12283 GCF_000974725.1 Methylobacterium sp. ME121 | reverse complement strand
CTGGTGCTTCGACGGCAAGGCCCTGCCGCCCGTCATCCGCGTGAAGCTCGGGCAGGCGGTACGCCTCAAGGTGGAGAACCGGACCGACAGGGCGCTGTCGCTGCACTGGCACGGGGTGCGCAACGTCAACGCCATGGACGGCGTCGGCGGGGTGACCCAGGCGCCGATCCCGCCGGGCGGCGACTTCCTCTACACTTTCACGCCGCCGGATGCCGGCTCCTACCTGATCCGGCCCCTGGTCGTCGGCGGGGCGAGCGAGCCGTCGGGCCGCGGGCTCGCGGGCATGCTGGTCGTCGAGGAGACGAACCCGCCCGCGGTCGACGCCGACGTCAGCGTCGTGCTGCAGGACTGGCGGCTCCAGGACGACGGCACCCTGATGCCGTTCGGGCAGACGGCGCTCGCCGCCGCGCACGGCCGCCTCGGCAACCTCGTGACCGTCAACGGCAAGCCGGTGCCGGGCGCCTTCGAGGCCCGGCCGGGGTCCCGTATCCGCCTGCGCCTCGGCAATGCCTGCAACGCCCGGGCGACGCGCATCAAGTTCGAGGGCGTGAAGGTCTACGTGGCGGCGGTCGACGGCCAGCCCACCGACACGTTCGAGCCCCTGCGGGCCACCCTCCCCTTCCCGCCCGGCACCCGCTACGACCTGCTCGTCGACCTGCCGGAGGAGGAAGGCGCCACCTGCGAGATCCACGCGCTGATCGGCAAGGGCCTGGTCCTGGCGAGCGTCGTCACCAAGGGTGCCAGGATCACCGAGAAGCGGCCCCCGATCGGGCCGATCGGCGAGAACAAGCGCCTGCCGGCCGAGATCAAGCTCCAGAACGCCCTGCGCCGCGACGTGGTGATCACCGGCGGCGCCTTCGTGCCGAAGGGTAAGGACGGGGCCAAGGACGCCCCCGCGCCCGACCCCGTCTACACGGGCGACCCGCAGAAGATCTGGTCGGTGAACGGCGCGAGCGGCGCCGCCGGCCTCGCGCCGATCTTCTCGGTGAAGCGCGGCCAGGTGGTGGTGCTGGCCCTGCGCAACGAGACCGCCTTCCCGCAGGCCCTGCACCTGCACGGCCACTGCTTCCGCCTGCTCCATCCCTTGGACGACGGCTGGGAGCCCTACTGGCTCGACACCTTTCAGCTGCTGGAGGGCCGCACAGCCCGGATCGGGTTCCTGGCGGACAATCCGGGGCGCTGGCTGATCAGCGCCACGGTGCTGGAGCGGTTCGACACCGGCCTCTGGACGATGTTCGAGGTCACCTGAGCGGTCAGCCGCCGGTCGACGCGACGAGGTCGCGCAGCACCGCCGGCATCAGCTCGGGGATATCCTCGGCAATCAGGCCCGGCCCGTGGCGCAGGCCGGCATCCCCGTGGAGCCAGACGCCGGCCGCGGCGGCCGCGAAGGGCTCCATGCCCTGCGCCAGCAGGCCGGCGATCAGGCCCCCGAGGACGTCCCCGGACCCGGCCGTCCCGAGATAGGGGCTGCCGTGGTCGTTGATGGCCGCACGGCCGTCGGGGGCCGCGATCACCGTATCGGCCCCCTTGAAGACCACCACGGCGCCGGTGAGCGCGGCCGCCGCGCGGGCCCGCGCCACCTTGTCGGCCCCCTCCACCACCGCGTCCGTCCCGTCGAAGAGCCGCGCGAACTCGCCGGCATGCGGTGTCAGCACGGCCCGCGCATCGCCGTCGGCGAGATGGGCGGCGAGCAGGGGCGCCTTCCCGGCGAAGCTCGTCAGCGCGTCGGCGTCGAGGACGAGGCCGCGCCCGGCCGCCGCCGCCACGGCAACGCGCTCCCGGGTCGGCTCGCCGGTGCCGAGCCCGGGTCCGGCCAGGATCACGTTCAGCCGCTCGTCGGTGAGCAGGTCGTCGAGGTCGTCGGCGCTCTCGCAGGGCCGCAGCATGATCGCCGTGAGGTGGGCGGCGTTCTCAGCCAGCGCGGCGACCGGGGACGCGACGGTAACGAGCCCGGCGCCGACCCGCAGGGCACCGCGGGCGGCGAGCCGGGCGGCGCCGGTCTTGGTGGCGGGCCCGGACAGGACCAGGGCGTGGCCGCGGGTGTACTTGTGGCTCGCGCCGGTGAGGTGCGGGAAGTCCCGGCCCCACAGGGCGGGCCCGTTCCGGTCGAGGGGCGCGCAGGCGGCCAGGCCGGCCTCCAGCGCCGCCGGGCCGGTCCCGATATCGGCGAGGCTGAGCTGGCCGCAGAGGCTCCGCCCGGGCTGGAGCAGGTGTCCCGGCTTGAAGGTCACGAAGGTCACGGTCTCCACTGCCCGGATGGCGGCGCCGCGCACCGCGCCGGTGTCGCCGTCGACCCCGCTCGGCACATCGACCGCGAGCACCGGCACCCCGGCGCGGTTCACCGTCTCGACGAGGGCGCGGGCGGCACCGTCGAGGTCGCGCGACAGGCCGGCCCCGAACAGGGCGTCGATCACGAGGTCGCAGGACGGCAGCGCGCCGCCCTCGGCCGCGCGCACCGGCCCCGTCCAGGCCTCGGCCGCCAGCGCGGCGTCGCCTGTCAGCGCCGACACCGCGCCGAGGCAGAGGAGGTCGACGGCGTAGCCGGCTTCGGCCAGCAGGCGCGCGGCCACGAAGCCGTCGCCGCCGTTGTTGCCCGGCCCGCACAGGACGACGACCCGGCCGCCCGCCGGCAGGCGGGCCCGGGCGCGGGTGGCCACGGCGGCCCCGGCCGCCTCCATCAGGGTCAGGCCCGGGACGCCGCCGTCGATTGCCGCCGCATCGACCCGCCTCATTGCCGCGACCGTCAGCAAGCGCATGTCCGCCTCCGAGTGTGCCCGTGCACCGATCAGACATGACCAAAACCGCGCCAGATTCCGGCGAGGCGCCCTAAGGATGTGCGTGAAACGCACAGCAAATAGGCACTAAGGTCGGACACGCCGCGAAAACGGCATGGCGAAGGCGTCACGAGGATGTTAGAAATGCCAGGCACCGCAGCGCAGGCCCGAGCGGCATGAAGAAGATCGAAGCGATCATCAAGCCTTTCAAGCTCGACGAAGTGAAGGAGGCGCTCCAGGAGGTCGGTCTCCAGGGCATCACCGTCATCGAGGCGAAGGGGTTCGGCCGTCAGAAGGGCCACACGGAGCTCTACCGGGGCGCCGAGTACGTGGTCGACTTCCTGCCCAAGGTGAAGCTGGAGATCGTCCTGTCCGACGCTCTGGTCGAGGGCGCCGTCGAGGCGATCCGCAAGTCGGCCCAGACCGGCCGCATCGGCGACGGCAAGATCTTCGTCTCGACGATCGAGGAAGCGATCCGCATCCGCACCGGCGAGACCGGCACGGACGCGATCTGACAGATCCCCGCGCGGTCCCGGGACCGCCGGCGACCCGTTATTCCACGACACCTGCCCAAGATTTCGCACTGCGCGAATGTCCGGCATCGGCGTTTCCGACTCTGGAGCGCCGTCTTCCGCACCCCACATCATCGGGAACGGTCGGCCCGATCGGCCGCTTGAACCCGATGCAGGAGGAAGTGCGATGGCCGCCACGGACCCGCGCGAGACCGCCAAGATCTACGATCTGTCCGCGTTCCGACGCGCGCGCGAGACCGCCCGGGCGGTTCCGAACGCGAAACCCGCGTCCGTGCCGAGCTTCGGCGGGGGCGCCTGGTACCACGAAGCCGCCATCCGCGAGGACGAGCGCCCGCGACGTCCCTGAGGCGGAGGCGTGGGGCGCGATGGCGCCGCCCCCCGCAACCCTCGAACAAGCTCGACCGGGCCGCCTGCCCCAGCTCCCCATCCTGAGGTGCCCGCCCCAGGGGGCCGCGAAGGAGCACTCTGCCGAGCAGTCCGGCCCCTGAGGCCTCGTTCGAGGCCTGGGGCGCGCTCAGGCAGCTCGGAATGAGGGCGTTAGCCCGGGAGTCCATCGCCCCGGAAACGGCGAAGCCGGACCCGAGGGCCCGGCTTCGCTAGCTCTGTCGGGAGACTGGGCGCCTCCCCCCGCGTCTCACGCGGCTGCGGCGGCCTCGGTCGGCACGGAAGCGATCGTCTTCAGCACCTGCGAGGCGATCTGGTAGGGGTCGCCCTGCGAGTTCGGACGGCGGTCTTCCAGGTAGCCCTTGTAGCCGTTGTTGACGAAGGAGTGCGGCACGCGGATCGAGGCGCCGCGGTCGGCCACGCCGTACGAGAACTCGTGGATCGAGGCGGTCTCGTGCTTGCCGGTCAGGCGCATGTGGTTGTCCGGACCGTAGACGGCGATGTGCTCCTCGCGGGCGTTCTTGAACGCCTCCATGAGCTTCTCGAAATAGGCCTTGCCGCCGTGCTCGCGCATGAACGCGGTCGAGAAGTTGCAGTGCATGCCCGACCCGTTCCAGTCGGTGTCGCCGAGCGGCTTGCAGTGGTACTCGACGTCGATGCCGTACTTCTCGCAGAGGCGCTGCAGGAGGTAGCGGGCCATCCACATCTCGTCGGCGGCCTTCTTGGAGCCCTTGCCGAAGATCTGGAATTCCCACTGGCCCTTGGCCACCTCGGCGTTGATGCCCTCGTGGTTGATGCCGGCATCGAGGCAGAGGTCGAGGTGCTCCTCGACGATCTTGCGGGCGACGTCGCCGACGTTCGAGTAGCCGACGCCGGTGTAGTACGGGCCCTGCGGCGCCGGGTAGCCGGAGGCTGGGAAGCCGAGCGGGCGGCCGTCCTTGTACAGGAAGTACTCCTGCTCGAAGCCGAACCAGGCGCCGGCATCGTCCAGGATGGTGGCGCGCTTGTTGGACTCGTGCGGGGTCACGCCGTCCGGCATCATCACTTCGCACATCACCAGCACGCCGTTCTTGCGGGCCGGGTCGGGGAAGTGGCGCACGGGCTTCAGCATGCAGTCGGAGCTGCCGCCCTCGGCCTGCTTGGTGGACGAGCCGTCGAAGCCCCACATCGGGAGCTGCTCGAGGGTCGGGAAGCTGTCGAATTCCTTGATCTGCGTCTTACCGCGGAGATTCGGGGTCGGCGTGTACCCGTCGAGCCATATGTACTCGAGCTTATATTTGGTCATTCCGGTTCTCTCGTCCGTATCGATGCGCGACCGGGGTAACCCTGGGCAACGCGAACGGCTTGCCGCCTCTCAGACGGCCGCAGCCGCCTTTGCATGGATCGTGCCAGGAAGGCCATTGCCGGAGAACAACGGTGCCCTAGAAACGGTGCGGCCCGATCACGCTTGCGAGATCGGGCGCGAGAACAGACTGATCGCTCTATCCGGCAACCGATTCCGATCCCCGGCGGGTGGCAAGGCACGCCCGCGCCGGATATCAAGCGCCGCCGGCCGGCGCGCGCGACCGCGTTCGGGTGCGCCACGAGAGACGGTTCAGAGATCCCTGGAGGATGCCCACGATGACCACTGCGGCCGAGGTGCTGAAGACGATCCGGGACAACGACGTGCGTTACGTGGACTTCCGGTTCACCGACCCGCGCGGCAAGTGGCAGCACGTCACGTTCGACGTGTCGCTCATCGACGAGGAGATCTTCGACGAAGGCACCATGTTCGACGGTTCCTCGATCGCCGGCTGGAAGGCGATCAACGAGTCCGACATGTTGCTGATGCCGGATCCGGTGACCGCCACGCTGGACCCGTTCTTCTCGGCCGCGACCATGTCGATCGTCTGCGACGTGCTCGAGCCGGCGACCGGCGAGCCCTACGGCCGCGATCCGCGCGGCACCGCCAAGCGCGCCGAGGCTTACCTGCAGCAGACCGGCATCGGCGACACGATCTATGTCGGCCCCGAGGCCGAGTTCTTCGTGTTCGACGACGTCAAGTTCGGCGCCGACCCGTACCGCACCGGCTTCGAGCTCGACTCCACCGAGCTGCCGACCAACGGCTTCACCGACTATGAGGGCGGCAACCTCGGCCACCGGGTGCAGACCAAGGGCGGCTATTTCCCGGTGCCGCCGCAGGATTCGGCGCAGGACATGCGCGGCGAGATGCTCGCGGCCATGCAGTCCATGGGCGTGAAGGTCGAGAAGCACCACCACGAGGTGGCTTCGGCCCAGCACGAGCTCGGCATGAAGTTCGACACGCTGACCCTGCTCGCCGACCACATGCAGATCTACAAGTACTGCATCCACAACGTCGCGCAGAGCTACGGCAAGTCGGCGACGTTCATGCCGAAGCCCGTCTACGGCGACAACGGCTCGGGCATGCACGTCCACCAGTCGATCTGGAAGGACGGCAAGCCGGTCTTCGCCGGCGACAAGTATGCCGGCCTGTCCCAGGAGTGCCTCTGGTACATCGGCGGCATCATCAAGCACGCCAAGGCGCTCAACGCCTTCACCAATCCGTCGACCAACTCGTACAAGCGGCTCGTGCCGGGCTACGAGGCGCCGGTGCTGCTCGCCTACTCGGCGCGCAACCGCTCGGCCTCCTGCCGCATCCCGTGGACCAAGAGCCCGAAGGCCAAGCGCGTCGAGGTCCGCTTCCCCGACCCGATGGCCAACCCCTACCTCGCCTTCTCGGCGCTGCTGATGGCCGGCCTCGACGGTATCCGGAACAAGATCGACCCGGGCCCGGCCATGGACAAGGACCTGTACGAGCTGCCGCCGCGGGAGCTCAAGAAGATCCCGACCGTGTGCGGCTCGCTGCGCGAGGCCCTGAACAGCCTCGACAAGGACCGGGCCTTCCTCAAGGAGGGCGGCGTGTTCTCGGACGACCAGATCGACTCGTTCATCGAGCTGAAGATGACCGAGGTGCTGCGCTACGAGATGACCCCGCACCCGATCGAGTTCGTGCAGTACTACTCGCTGTGATGTGACAGGGGCCGGGCGCGACGCCCGGCCCGGCACCCTCTCCCGGGCCGGGGCCTCTCGCAGGGGGCTCCGGCCTTCTTCTTGCGGCCACTCCGGCGTTATCCATCCCCGCCCGATCCCGATGCGCCCGTCAGCGCGAAGGCCGGCTCGGGACCCGCGCGGCCCGGGGGAAGGTCCGGCGACCGCGCCGAAGCCGGCGGTCACACGGAGCCCGCCCGATGCTCACCCTCGACCACCTCGTCGTCGTCGCGCCCGATCTCGCGGAGGGCGTGGCGCATGTCCGGAACTGCCTCGGCCTCGCCATGCCGGAGGGCGGCCGCCACCGCGAGATGGGCACGCGCAACCACCTCCTGCGCCTCGGCGACGCCCTGTTCCTGGAGGTGATCGCCGTCGATCCCGAGGCGCCGCCGCCGTCGGGCGCCCGCTGGTTCGGCCTCGGCGACGCCGCACGGGTGCGGGCGGACTGGGATGCGGGCCGGCGGCTGCGCGGCTTCGTCGCCCGCGCGGACGATCTCGACGGCGTTCTCGCCGCCCACGGCGCGCTCCTCGGCGCGGCGGCGACGATGACCCGCGGCGACCTGTCCTGGCGCTTCGCGGTACCCCCGGGCGGGGCGTGGCCGGCGGACGGCGCCGCGCCCTGCGCGATGGATTGGGGGCCGCGCGGCAACCCCGCCGCGACGATGCCGGATCTCGGCGCCGATCTGGAGGCGCTCGTCCTGACGCACCCGGATCCCGACGCCGTCGCGGGGCTTCACGCCGCGCTCGGCCTCGCCGACCCGCCGCGGGTCGTGGCGGGCCCGGGCCCGCGCTGGACCGCCCGGATCACGACGCCGTCGGGCCCGCGGAGCCTGACCTGACGGCGACGGACCCTCCTCGCCGGCCTGATCGGGTGGGTGACCGGCGAGGAGGGCCTGGCCGGGGCTCGCAAGCCCAGGCAGCCACAACCTACCAGCGACACATCGCGGTGCGGTGACAGGAAAGTCTCACCCCGCACAGGAAGTGTGCGGGATCCTCGCGACTCTCAGGTGTGCGCGAAGATGTCGGTCTCGGGCCAGCCGTCGAGGTCGAGGCGGGCCCGCGTCGGCAGGAAGCCGAAACAGGCGGCCGCGAGGTCGGTGCGGCCTTCCCGGGCCAGCATGGCGTCGAGCCGCTCCCGGGCCGCGTGGAGGTGGAGGACGTCCGAGGCCGCGTAGTCGAGCTGGGCCTGCGACAGGGTCTCGGCGCCCCAGTCCGAGGATTGCTGCTGCTTCGACAGGTCGACGCCGACCAGTTCGCGGACCACGTCCTTCAGCCCGTGGCGGTCCGTGTAGGTGCGCGCGAGCTTCGAGGCGATCTTGGTGCAGTAGACCGGGCTCGGCATCACCCCGAGGGCCCTGTACAGGACCGCCACGTCGAACCGCGCGAAGTGGAAGATCTTCAGGATCCCGGGATCGGCCAGGACCCGCTTGAGCACGACCGGCTCCGGCCCGGCTTGCGGGATCTGGACCACGTCGGCGGTGCCGTCGCCGGTGGAGAGCTGCACCACGCAGAGGCGGTCCCGATGCGGGTTGAGCCCGAGCGTCTCGGTGTCGATGGCCACCGCCCGGCCCGCGTCGTAGCTGGCGGGCAGGTCGCCGCGGTGAAGACGGACGGTCGGGCTCGGCATCGTTCTCGGACCTTGCGGGGTTTTCGGCCGGTAGCATCGGTGCCAAGTGCCGGCAAGCCGCGGACGATTCGCGCGGCCGGGACCGACAGGGAGCTGGACATGACGGCAGCCGAGGTGATCGCGACCCTGGGGTTGAAGCCCCATCCCGAGGGCGGCCATTATCGCGAGACGTTCCGCGATCCCCGCACCGTCGACGGGCGCTCGGTCGGCACAGCGATCTACTTCCTGCTCGATCTCGGCGAGGTCTCCGCGTGGCACCGGGTCGACGCCGCGGAGATCTGGCACTGGCATGCCGGCGCGCCGCTCGTGATCACCACCAGCCCGAACGGTCACGACGCGGCGGCGCAGCATCTCGGGCCGGACCTCGCCGCCGGGCAGCGCCCGCAATGCGTCGTGCCGGCCGGCCACTGGCAGACCGCCACCAGCCTGGGCGCCTGGACCCTCGTCGGCTGCACGGTCTCGCCGGGGTTCGACTTCGCCGGCTTCGAGATGGCGCCGCCCGACTGGCGGCCGACGCCGCGGGGCTAGACCGGCTTCGGCGACGCCCGCGAGGCGCGCACCGCCGTCAGCGCGCCGGCCACGATCAGCAGGCAGGCGAGCGCGAGGCCCGGTCCGGGGCTGGCATAGCCGGTCACCACCAGGATCAGCGTCGAGAGGACCGGCGCGGCGTAGGCGATGACGCCGAGCAGCCGGACGTCGCCGTGCTTGCAGCCGATATCCCAGAGGTAGAAGGCGGCGCCGACCGGCCCCAGTCCGAGCAGCAGCACGGCGCCCCACTGCGCGGCGTCGGCGGGCCAGATCGTCGTCTCGAAAGCCAGGTGGCAGGCGAGGCTCAGCGCCGCGGTGACCAGGCAGAAGCCCGCGACGGCGTCGGTCGGGACCTGCCCGACGCGGGCCGAAAGGACCGAGTAACCGGCCCAGACGAACGCCGCCGCCAGGGCGACGGCGTAGCCCGGCAGGGCTCCCGCGGCGAAGCCGAGATCGCCCCGGCCGGCGAACAGCACCGCGATCCCGGCGAGGCCGAGGAGCGCACCGATCAGATGACCCGGGCGCAGCCCGCCGGCCTCGGGCAGGCGCGCCGAGAACAGGACGATGAGCAGGGGCCACAGGTAGCTGATCAGCCCGGCCTCGGCCGGTGGCGCGAGGCGCAGGGCGCTGAAATAGAGGGCGTGGTAACCGAACAGGCCGCCGACCCCGAGGATCCAGACCGGCCAGGGCTGGATCAGCGCGCGGGCGCGGGCGGGCCGGGCGATCCAGGCAACGCATCCGCAGACCGCGCCGATCAGGAAGGTCGTGGCGGCGAGCTGGAAGGGCGGCATCGCGCCCGAGGCGGCGGTGAAGAGGGCGAGCAGCGACCAAAGCGCGATCGCGCCGACGCCCGCGATCGTCGCGGCGGAACGGGGCGTCGGTCGGGACGGGATTCCTGCAGGCGCGGTCATCGGCGTCCGCTACCATGCGGCCGCCCGAGTCGGCGAGGTCGAGGGTCACGCCCCTGTCACCGTCCCCCTCTACCGGCGGCCTGAAACGGGAGGTTCGCGATGCGTGCGATGATGTTGGGGCTGGGGCTGCTTCTGGGGGCGGGCCCCGCGCTCGCCGGCGAGGCCGCCCAGCTCGGTCCCCGGCCCTTCTACCTCGTCGACCAGCTGAAGCCCGGGCCGCTCAAGGACAGGCTCGCCGCCTGCGGCGTCGACCGGACCTACACGCCCCGGACCTTCTCGATCTCGCACCGCGGCGCGCCGCTGATGTTCCCCGAACACACACGGGAGGGCCTGCTCGCCGCGTACCGGATGGGTGCCGGGATCATCGAGTGCGACGTGGCCTTCACCAGGGACCGCCAGCTCGTCTGCCGCCACAGCCAGTGCGACCTGCACACGACCACCGATATCCTGGCCCGACCCGACCTCGCGGCGAAGTGCACGCAGGGCTTCACGCCGGCCGATCCGGCCACCGGGCGGAAGGCCTCGGCCAAGTGCTGCACCAGCGACCTGACGCTGGACGAGTTCAAGTCGCTGAACGGGAAGATGGACGCGTCCGACCCGGACGCCACCACGGTGGCGGCCTACATGAACGCGACGCCGCGCTGGCGCACCGACCTCTACGCCGGCAGCGGCACGCTGATGTCGCACAGGGAGTACATCGCGCTGGTGAAGGGGATGGGGCGGAAGTTCACCCCCGAGCTGAAGGCGCCCCAGGTCCCGATGCCGTTCCAGGGCACCTACACGCAGGACATGTACGCCCAGCAGCTGGTCGACGAGTACAAAGAGGCCGGGATCCCGGCCTCCGACGTCTACCCGCAGAGCTTCCAGCTGCGCGACATCCTCTACTGGCTGGAGAAGGATCCGGAGTTCGGCCGTCAGGCGGTCTTCCTCGACGACCGGGACGAGACCGCGAAGGGCTTCGACCCGGAGAAGCCCGCAACGTGGCAGCCCGGCATGGCCGAACTCGCCCGGAAGGGCGTGAAGATCCTGGCGCCGCCGCTGTGGATGCTGGTCCGGCCGGGGCCGGACGGGACGATCGAGCCCTCGACCTACGCCCGGGAGGCCAAGGCGGCCGGGCTGGGGCTGATCGCGTGGTCGCTGGAGCGCTCCGGCCCGCTGAAGGGCGGCGGCGGGTACTATTACCAGTCGATCAAGCCGGTGGTCACCGGCGACGGCGACATCCTGCGGCTGCTCGACGTCCTGCACGGACAGGTCGGCGTGCTGGGGGTCTTCTCCGACTGGCCCGCGACCACGACCTTCTACGCCAACTGCGTCGGCGCGCCGTAGCGACGCGGCTCAGTCGGCCCACAGGGCCACGAGGGAGAAGAAGCCGGCCATCGCGAAGTTCACGATCAGGAAGCCGGTGATGATGAGGGCGAGCGTCATGGCGGCCTCGGAGGCGGAGCGGTATGGGGGATGGGGGCGCGGCGCGGCCAGGCCTTCGTGGACCTGCGCCGCCCGCCGATGAGCCCCGCGGCGCGTCCGCGGGGCGTGCGCGGTGTCCGCCTAGTACGGGATCAGCACGTAGACGAGGTTGGACAGGTACTCGCCGCTCAGCGGCTTCCAGCCGAGCCGCCGCCGGATCAGGCCGTAGCCCGCGCAGGTCAGCGCGGCGGAGCCGAGGACAGCCAGCGTGAACCAGGCCAGGCTGGCGGTCGCGAACCCGACGGTGCTGCCGAACAGGGCCACCGTCACGAAGATGATCCGGCTCGGGTTGCGCGGGCCGCGCGTCGTCATGTCGGACATGGGGACCTCCCTCGATCCGGATCAGCGGGCGCGGCAGTTCGGGCCGTACCAAGTCATGGTCCGGCGATCCATGCCGCCGTCCGAGGAGGCGCCGCAGACGGGGAAGCGCGGGTCGCCGGTGCGCTGCAGGCTCATCACCTTGTAGAGGTCCTGCTGGGCCTCGCGGCGGCGGTTCTGCTCGGCGAGCTGAGCCTGCCAGTACAGGTTGCTGTTGGACTGGGCGACGGCGCGCTGCTGGTGAAGGCCCATCATGCACTCGGCGAAGCCGTCGGTGCCGGGCTCGAAGCCGAAGGCGTAGCACTGGTTCTGATCCAGCGCGTGGCGCTCCTGCGGCGTGACGCAGGCCGCCAGCCCCAGGGCACAGGCCGCAGCGAGGCCGAGCTTCGCGGCGGCGGGCAGCGCGCGGCCGCGGCGCACGGCCGAGCGGTCGTCACGCGTCTCTGTCGTGCGGGAAGAACAATCCTGGCTCGCGCCGATAAACTGAACGCCGAATTTACCGTGAAACCAGTTGTTCATGATCCTCGGGACCTCGATTTCTATCGGCGGGACCATCCGTGAGCCGATGGAAGGAGATCTATACGAGGCCGCTCGAATTGTTCGTGTCTCAGAACACGCGGGCCGTCGCGCCGATCGTTGCCCGCAATGCCCGTTATCCCGGCCGACGCGCGCTTCCGCACGCGGCGAAGGACTTTC
>NZ_BBUX01000113.1:0-12268 GCF_000974725.1 Methylobacterium sp. ME121 | reverse complement strand
CCCGAAGGCCGCCGCGGCGGCGAGCAGGGTCCGGCGCGACGGCGTGCCGGCACGCGAATCGGTCGGCGGCACGGTGCGGGATGGCGGCATGGGATCTCGGCTGCGGCTCGCGGTGGGCCCGCTCCTTAGCGGCGCGCGGGCTGCCGCGCCACAGGGGCAAGTTTTTTGCTGCGGGCCCGCCGGCCCATGCTATAGGGCGCGCTTCCGGCGGCCGGCGATGCGCCGGATGTCGGCGCGCGCGGGCGTGGCGGAACTGGTAGACGCGCTGGATTTAGGTTCCAGTGTCGCAAGACGTGGGGGTTCGAGCCCCTCCGCCCGCACCAGGACCTCTGCTGAGGTTGCGGTCCCCTCGGGACCCTCCGCCCCGTACCCGACATCTCGGCATCCCGGTCCGCGCGAGCACGACGCCGGCCCGGCCGGCGACCCCAGGTTTCTTTGAAGAGCGACGACGACGATGCAGGTGACCGAGATCAACGCCCAGGGGCTGAAGCGCGAGTTTCAGGTTCTGCTGGCCGCCCAGGAACTCGAGGAGCGCCTGACCAACGAGCTGTCCGGCATGAAGGACAAGGTGCAGCTCAAGGGCTTCCGTCCCGGTAAGGTGCCGGTCGCGCACCTGCGCAAGGTCTACGGCCGCTCCGTGATGGCCGAGGTGGTGCAGAACGCCGTCAACGAGGCGAACCGCCAGATCGTCACCGATAACGGCCTCAAGCTCGCCCTGGAGCCGCAGGTCGAGTTCCCGACCGACCAGGCCGAGGTCGAGAAGGCGCTGGACGCCAAGGGCGACCTCGCCTTCAAGGTCGCCCTCGAGGTGATGCCGAGCTTCGAGCTCGCCGACCTCTCCGACGTCAGCCTGACCAAGCTCGTCGCCAAGCCGTCGGACGCGGAGGTGGACGAGGCCCTCGACCGCATGGCCGGCCAGAGCCGCCCGTTCACCGAGCGCGAAGAGGGCGCCGAGGCCCAGAGCGGCGACCGCGTCACGATCGACTTCGTCGGCCGCATCGACGGCGAGGAGTTCCAGGGCGGCAAGGGCGAGGGCATCGACCTCGAGCTGGGCTCCGGCTCGTTCATCCCGGGCTTCGAGGATCAGCTCGTCGGCGCCAAGGTCGGCGACAAGCGCCTCGTGAAGGTCACCTTCCCCGAGTCGTACGGGGCCGAGCACCTCGCCGGCAAGGACGCCGAGTTCGACGTGACCGTCACGAAGATCCAGGCGGCGGGCGAAGCCAAGATCGACGACGAGTTCGCCAAGTCGATGGGCATGGAGTCGCTGGAGAAGCTCCGCGAGGCCGTGTCCGAGGCGATCGGCCGGGACTTCGAGGCCGCCTCGCGCCGCCGGCTCAAGAAGGAGCTCCTCGACGCGCTGGACGGCAAGTACGCCTTCGAGCTGCCCCCGTCGCTGGTGGCGCAGGAATTCGCCGCGGTGTGGGCGCAGGTCGAGCAGGACCTCAAGACCCGCGGCAAGACCTTCGAGGACGAGGACACCACCGAGGAGAAGGCCCAGGCCGAGTACCGGAAGATCGCGGAACGGCGCGTCCGTCTCGGTCTCGTGCTTGCGCAGGTCGGCGAGAGCGCCGATATCAAGGTCTCGGACGAGGAGGTGAACCAGGCCCTCATCGCCCGGGTCCGGCAGTTCCCGGGCCAGGAGCAGCAGGTCTGGGACTTCTACCGGAAGAATGCGCAGGCGCTCGCGGAACTCCGCGCGCCCCTGTTCGAGGAGAAGGTCGTCGACCACGTCCTCGGGCAGGTCAAGCTCGTCGAGGAGCCCGTCTCGAAAGAGGCGCTTTTCGCCGACGAAGATGACGACGACACGACCGGCGGGAAGCCGGCAGACAAGGCCGAGGCCAAGGACGAGTCCAAGACCGAAGCCAAGGCCGACTGAGTCCCGCTCTGTCCCAGGACGGCGGGCAAGGGTTAGGCGATGGTTAAGCATCGCCGGTGTTCGCTGACATGCCCGGGGCTGCCCTGATTCGCGGCAGCCCCGGGCCTCACTCCGGGGCAGGACGAGATGAGAGATCCGATCGACGTCTACAACAACGCGCTCGTGCCGATGGTCGTCGAGCAGTCGAGCCGCGGCGAGCGCGCCTTCGACATCTACTCCCGCCTGCTCCGCGAGCGCATCATCTTCCTCACCGGCCCCGTGGAGGATTACGGCGCGTCGCTGATCGTGGCGCAGCTGCTGTTCCTCGAGGCGGAGAACCCGAAGAAGGAGATCTCCTTCTACATCAACTCCCCCGGCGGCGTGGTCACCTCCGGCCTGTCGATCTACGACACGATGCAGTTCATCCGCTGCCCGGTGACGACCCTCTGCGTCGGCCAGGCCGCCTCGATGGGCTCCCTGCTGCTCACAGCCGGCGAGCCGGGCCACCGCTTCGCCCTGCCGAACGCCCGGATCATGGTCCACCAGCCGTCCGGCGGCTTCCAGGGCCAGGCGACCGACATCCTGATCCACGCCCGCGAGATCGAGGCGCTGAAGCGGCGCCTGAACGAGATCTACGTGAAGCACACCGGGCGCGACTACGACACGATCCACACGGCGCTGGAGCGCGACAACTTCATGACCGCCGACGCGGCCAAGGAGTTCGGGCTCATCGACGAGGTGATCGAGAAGCGTCCCGAGCCGGCGGCCGCCTGACCGCCCCGCGTCGCCTGACCGCCGCGGCGCGGCCTTGATCCCGCCGCGGCAGCGTGTTTGCATCGAGGTTCGGGCCCTTCGGTCAAAGGCGCGCAGCACACTGTTTCTTTAAACGGGCCCCCTACATTCATGCGATGCGCGTCCGCCCCTTGCCGGCTGCGGACGCGAGGAATCGGAGACCGATATGAGCAAGACTGGCGGCAACGACTCGAAGAGCACGCTGTATTGCTCGTTCTGCGGCAAGAGCCAGCACGAGGTCCGCAAGCTGATCGCCGGCCCCACGGTGTTCATCTGCGACGAGTGCGTCGAGCTGTGCATGGACATCATCCGCGAGGAGTCGAAATCCTCGCTGGTGAAGAGTCGCGACGGCGTGCCGACCCCCAAGGAGATCCGCCGCGTCCTCGACGACTACGTCATCGGCCAGGACTTCGCCAAGAAGGTCCTCTCGGTCGCGGTGCACAACCACTACAAGCGGCTCGCCCACGCGACGAAGCACAACGACGTCGAGCTGGCCAAGTCCAACATCATGCTGATCGGGCCGACCGGCTCGGGCAAGACCCTGCTCGCGCAGACGCTCGCCCGCATCCTGGACGTGCCGTTCACCATGGCGGACGCCACGACGCTGACCGAGGCCGGCTACGTCGGTGAGGACGTCGAGAACATCATCCTCAAGCTGCTCCAGGCCTCGGACTACAACGTCGAGCGGGCGCAGCGCGGCATCGTCTACATCGACGAGATCGACAAGATCTCCCGCAAGTCCGACAACCCGTCGATCACCCGCGACGTGTCGGGCGAGGGCGTGCAGCAGGCGCTCCTGAAGATCATGGAGGGTACGGTCGCCTCCGTCCCGCCCCAGGGCGGACGGAAGCACCCGCAGCAGGAATTCCTGCAGGTCGACACGACCAACATCCTGTTCATCTGCGGCGGCGCCTTCGCGGGGCTGGAGCGGATCATCTCCCAGCGCGGCAAGGGTACCTCGATCGGCTTCGGCGCGACCGTCCAGGCCCCGGACGACCGCCGCACCGGCGAGATCTTCCGCTCGGTCGAGCCGGAGGACCTGCTGAAGTTCGGCCTCATCCCCGAGTTCGTCGGCCGCCTGCCGGTCCTGGCGACGCTGGAGGACCTCGACGAGGCCGCGCTGAAGAAGATCCTGCAGGAGCCGAAGAACGCCCTGGTGAAGCAGTACCAGCGGCTGTTCGAGATGGAGAACGTCGACCTGACCTTCCAGGACGAGGCCCTGTCGCTCGTCGCCCGCAAGGCGATCGAGCGGAAGACCGGCGCCCGCGGCCTGCGCTCCATCCTGGAGACGATCCTGCTGGACACGATGTACGACCTGCCGGGCCTCGAGTCCGTGGAGCAAGTGGTCATCGGCCCTGAGGTGGTCGAGGGCAAGTCGCGCCCCCTTTACATCCACGGCGACCGCAACAAGGACGCGCCCGCCAGCGTCAGCGCGTAGGCGCTCGGTAGGGTTGCATGAGGCGCCCGGCTCTGGCCGGGCGCGCTGCGGGGGCCGCCTTGAAAACGCTCCCCCCCGCAGCCACCTCAGGCTCAGCGCGGTGGCCGCACGCTCCTTCGAGGTCCGGTCCGCGTCGCCAGCCGCAAAGTTAGCGAAATCCGACCCTCGCGGCCCGGTCGGCACCTGGCTGTAGGCGCGCTCCGTGCATGGGGGCGCCGAACCGGGCGTCCCTGAGAGGAAGTCAGCATGTCACAGTCGAAATCGCGCCAGCCGGTGGTCCCGGGTTCGACGGGCTCCTACGCCGTCCTCCCCCTGCGCGACATCGTCGTCTTCCCGCACATGATCGTGCCCCTGTTCGTGGGCCGCGAGAAGTCGATCCGCGCCCTCGAGGAGGCCGTCCGCACCGATCGCCACATCCTGCTCGCCACCCAGATCAACGCGGGCGACGACGACCCGGCGACCGACGCCATCTACAAGATCGGTACCCTCGCCTCGGTGCTCCAGCTGCTGAAGCTGCCCGACGGCACCGTGAAGGTGCTGGTCGAGGGCGTCGGCCGCGCGAAGGTCGTGGACTTCACCCGCTCGGACGAGTTCTACGAGGCGACCGCCGAGGCGCTCCACGACGAGCTCGGCGACCGGGTCGAGGCCGAGGCGCTCGCGCGCTCCGTGCTCTCGGAGTTCGAGAACTACGTCAAGCTCAACAAGAAGATCTCCCCCGAGGTCGTCTCCGCCGTGACCCAGATCGACGAGCCGTCGAAGCTCGCCGACACGATCGGCTCGCACCTGCTCGTCAAGATCTCCGACAAGCAGGGCATCCTGGAGACTCCGACGGTGGCGCAGCGCCTCGAGCGCGTGCTGTCGCTGATGGAGAGCGAGATCTCCGTGCTCCAGGTGGAGAAGCGCATCCGGACCCGCGTCAAGCGGCAGATGGAGAAGACCCAGCGCGAGTACTACCTGAACGAGCAGATGAAGGCGATCCAGAAGGAGCTGGGCGACTCCGAGGATGGCCGCGACGAGCTGGCCGAGCTGGAAGAGAAGATCGAGAAGACCAAGCTCTCCAAGGAGGCCCGCGACAAGGCGACGGCCGAGCTGAAGAAGCTGCGGCAGATGTCGCCGATGTCGGCCGAGGCGACCGTCGTGCGCAACTACCTCGACTGGATGCTCGGCATCCCGTGGGGCAAGCGCTCGAAGATCAAGAAGGACCTGCTCGGCGCCCAGGCGCTGCTCGACGAGGACCATTTCGGCCTCGACAAGGTCAAGGAGCGGATCGTCGAGTACCTCGCCGTGCAGCAGCGGGCGAACAAGCTCACCGGCCCGATCCTGTGCCTCGTCGGTCCCCCCGGCGTCGGCAAGACCTCGCTCGGCAAGTCCATCGCCAAGGCGACGGGTCGCGAGTTCGTCCGGATGTCGCTCGGCGGCGTGCGCGATGAGGCCGAGATCCGCGGTCACCGCCGGACCTATATCGGTTCGATGCCCGGCAAGATCGTGCAGTCGATGCGCAAGGCCAAAACCTCGAACCCGCTCATCCTGCTCGACGAGATCGACAAGATGGGCATGGACTTCCGCGGCGATCCGTCGGCGGCGCTCCTCGAGGTTCTCGACCCTGAGCAGAACAGCACCTTCAACGACCACTACCTGGAGGTGGATTACGACCTCTCGAACGTGATGTTCGTGACCACGGCCAACACCCTCAACATCCCGGGCCCGCTCATGGACCGGATGGAGGTGATCCGCATCGCCGGTTACACCGAGGAGGAGAAGGTCGAGATCGCGCGCAAGCACCTGATCCCGAACGCCCTGAAGAAGCATGGCCTCGGGACGCACGAGTGGTCGATCGATGCCGACGGGCTGATGATGCTGGTCCGCCGCTACACGCGGGAAGCCGGCGTCCGCAACCTGGAGCGCGAGCTGTCCAACCTGATCCGCAAGGCGGTGAAGGAGATCCTGATCACCAAGACCAAGTCGGTCGCGGTGACCCCGGAGACCCTTCCGGTCTTCCTCGGCCCGCCGAAGTTCCGCTACGGCGAGATTGACGCGGACGATCAGGTCGGTGTGGTGACGGGTCTGGCCTGGACCGAGGTCGGCGGCGAGCTGCTGACGATCGAGGGCGTCATGATGCCCGGCAAGGGCAAGATGACGGTCACCGGCAACCTGAAGGACGTGATGAAGGAGTCGATCTCGGCGGCGGCGAGCTACGTCCGCTCCCGGGCGATCGATTTCGGGATCGAGCCGCCGCTCTTCGATCGGCGCGACATCCACGTCCACGTTCCGGAGGGGGCGACCCCGAAGGACGGTCCGTCGGCCGGCATCGCCATGGCCACCGCGATCATCTCGACGCTGACCGGGATCCCGGTCCGCCGAGACGTCGCGATGACCGGCGAGGTGACGCTCCGCGGCCGGGTCCTGCCGATCGGCGGCCTGAAGGAGAAGCTGCTCGCCGCGCTCCGCGGCGGCATCAAGACGGTGCTGATCCCCGAGGAGAACGCCAAGGACATCGCCGAGGTGCCCGACAGCGTGAAGAACGGCCTGGAGATCATCCCGGTCTCGCGGATGGATCAGGTGCTGGAGAAGGCGCTGGTCCGCCAACCGGAGGCGATCGAGTGGGAGGAGCCGCTGCCGGTGGCCAAGCCCGCCCGCACCGAAGAGGACGGCGCGGCCTTCGTGGCCCACTGAGCGTCCTGACTGAGTGAGACGAGCCCCCGGCGCCCTGAGCCCCGGGGGCTTCTTCGTGCGCGGATCCAGGCACGGAGGACCGGATGCGTATCCTGCTGATCAACCCGAACACCAGCGCGGACGTCACCGACCTCGTCGCCGATCATGTCCGCCGGCAGCTCGGCGGCCGGGCGGAGCTGCGCGCCGTCACCGGCCGTTTCGGCGCGCGCTACATCGCGAGCCGGGCCGCAGCGGCGATCGCCGGCCACGCGGCCCTCGATGCCCTCGCGGAGCACGGGGGCGCGTGCGACGCGGTCTACCTGGCCTGCTTCGGCGATCCGGGTCTTCTCGCGCTGCGCGAGCTGTCGCGGGTGCCGGTGATCGGCATGGCGGAGGCGGCCTGCCACGAGGCCGCCGCGGCCGGCCGCTTCGGCATCGTCACCGGTGGGGCGGCCTGGGAGGGGATACTGCGGGAATTCGTGGCGGCACTCGGGCTGTCCGACGCCCTCGCGGCGCTCCGTACGGTGGCTCCGAGCGGCGGCGCCATCGCCCGGGACCCCGACGCGGCCCTGGCGATCCTGGCCGAGGCCTGCCGCGCCTGCGCGGCGTCCGGCGCGGAGACGGTCATCCTGGGCGGTGCCGGTCTGGCGGGGCTCGCGGCGCGGATCGCCCCGCAGGTTCCCGTTCCGGTGATCTGCTCGGTCGCGGCCGGGACCCGCGCGGTTCTCGCTTCGGGCGCGTCCGCGTCGATTCGATCCAGGCCCGATCCCGTGGAGAGCGTCGGCCTCGGACCGGCCCTGGCGGCGCGGCTCATCGATCCCTGACGCGGATCGGGGGCGCGGACCCTTGCACCGGACCGGCGCCATGCCGTAACGGTCGCCGGCCGGGCGGTTAGCTCAGTTGGTAGAGCGTCTCCTTTACACGGAGAGGGTCGGGGGTTCGAGTCCCTCACCGCCCACCAGCGCTCCGGCGCCGCGCACCGTCGACGGTAAGGGTAACCGGCTACCGGTAGCCGCCGTTCGGCAGTCGGCCGTGATACGGCGTGTTGCGGCAATGGCCCCACGGTCCGCGCCAGTAGCCGGGCGGGCAGCCGTTCCCCGCCCGCACTTGGTACCAGCCGCCGGGCAGCGGCCCGGCATAGGGCGTGCGGCGGCAGTGGCCCCAGGGTCCGCGCCAAGCTCCCGGCCCGCATCCTCCCGCCACCAGGATGATCGGCGCCGCGAGGCCCGGATCGGCCGGGAGCGGCATCGCCTGCGCGCCCGTCACGCACATTGACCCCGGCAGCGCCGACACGATCGCGACCGCAGCAGCTTTCATTAAAATATTCATGATCTCTCTCCGAGCAGCCGATGCGTATTTTTCGTCGTCATCGCGCATTGAACGCGTAAAGATGCCTGTGAGACGCATTAAATATTGGACATGAAAGGAAACAGTTTCGGGAATGCCGTCAATGCGATGCACCGGCGTGAGGAAGCCGCGCGGCCGACCGCGGCGCCCGCCCGGTACGAGCAAGACGTGCCGCCGGAAATCTCAACTGGAGGTGGTGGGCGGCAAAGATGAAGACAAATGCATGAGACTGGAATGGGCAGTCATACCTAGGAATAGGTACTGTAGGCATCGGACTAAACGCGGGCATCCTCGCGGGATCATCTCGAAGCGGAGGGTGCGATGCGAGCAACGATTCCGGATCGCCTGGGTCTCGGCGTCCCCGATGCCGGGAACGGCCTCTCCGCCCGCGTGGCCGTGGCGCGGTCGCGGCTCGTCCGCTGGATCGCGGGCAGCCGGGCGGCCGGGCGCGTCCCGACCCGGCTCCTGACCGAGGACGAGATCGCCGCGTTCCGGCGCGACGGCTTCGTCACCGTCCCGGCGATCACCACCGCGGAGGAGCTCGACACGCTGCGCGGCGCCTACGACCGCCTGTTCGAGGAGGCGCGCGGCTGGAAGGACGGGAGCCTGTTCGACCTCGTCGACATCGACCGCGGCGCCGGCGAGGCGCGCTCCCCGCAACTTCTCAATCCGTCCCGCTTCGAGCCGCTTCTCCGGGACATCCTGTTCCGGGCCAACGCCTTGGCCATGTCGCGCCAGCTCCTGGGAAGCCGCGCGGCCCTCGTCTTCGAGCACGCGATCCGCAAGCCGCCGAAGATCGGTGCGGCGACCGCGTGGCATCAGGACGAGGCCTTCTACGCCGCCTACACGAATTACCGGGCGATCACGGTCTGGATGCCCCTGCAGGACGTGTCGCCGGAGAACGGCTGCATGCTCTACGTCCCGGGGAGCCACAGGGGGCCGCTCCTCACCCATCGCAGCATCGGCGGCGACCCGCGGATCCACGGCCTCGAGGCCCTGGGGGTTCCGGTGGAGCGCGCGGTCCCCTGTCCGCTGCCGGCGGGCGGCGCCACCTTCCACGATTGCCGGACCCTGCACTGCGCCGGGCCGAATCTCAGTGCCGGACCGCGGCGCGCCTACGCCCTCGGCTTCGGGGTCCGCGCGCCGGAGCATACCCTCCGGCACGAGCATCCCTGGAACGCCGAGAAGCGCACGCTGCGGCAGGAGCGCGAGCGGCAGGCCCGCGGCGGGCTCGCCCGGCTGAAGGCGGGCGCCAAGCAGCAGATCAAGGCGCTCATCCGCTGAGTTGCGGCCCCCGCGCGGGGCCGTCAGGCGGCCGAGCGCACCGCCAGCGCCGCGCGGACGACCGCGTCGGTCTGAAGGTGATGCAGCATGTGGCCGGCCCCCGCCAGGCGCTCGAACCGCGCCCCGGGGGATCAGGCCGGCCGCGCGCCGGCCGTGCAGGTCGGTGTTCACCACCAGGTCGGCGCTGCCGCCCAGGATGCGGGTGGGCCGGCGCAGGGACGGGTAGTTGAGGACGCTGCGCGTGAGACCCGGCCAGAGCCAGCCCGCATCCTCGCCCTCGGCGGTGATCTGCGCGGGGCGGCCCGCGAGGGCGAAGGGAAAGTCCCGGGCGAAGCGCGGCGGCATCGCCTCCGGGAAGAACATCGCGTTCCACAGGAGCGGCAGCAGCGCCCGGTCGCTGCTGGCGCCCAGGAGCGCCGACAGGGCGTCGCCGCCGAACGGCAGCGCCCGCGGCCCGAACAGCACCTGCTCCAGCCGCGGCTCAGGGAAGCATATCGGCGCGACGGCGACGATGCCGGCGACCTCGTCCGGGTGGAGCATGCCGTAGGCGAGGGCGACGGCGGCCCCGAACGAGTGGCCCAGGATGACCGGACGCTCCAGGCCGAGGTGCCGCACCGCTCGCCGGATACAGGCCGCCTGATCCCAGATGTCGGCCGCGCCGCCGCGCGGCCGCCGGCTGAAACCGTGGCCCGGGCGGTCGACGGCCAGCACGCGGAAATGCTCGGCCAGCGCCGGCACGGGGCCGAGCCAGACGTCCTCCAGGCACATCAGCGTGCCGTGGATCGCCACGAGATCCGGCCCGGCGCCGGTCTCCGCGTAGGCGATCGTCCGGTCTTCGGCCAGGGACACGATCCGGCGCGGCACGATCTGGGGATCGGCCTCGGCGCCGGTCCCGCTCCCGACCTCCCGTGCCGCCCGGGCGGGGCCGGGCAGGGTCTCCATCGCGCCTCCCCCTACAGGCGCCGTCGGCGTCCGGACGAGGTGCCGAGCACCGCGAAGGCCGTGGCCGCGCCGACGCCCAGCAGACCGGCCGCGGCCGCGAGGGGGTGCAGGGTCGCGCGGGTATAGGCGCTGGTCCGCATGACCGGGACGGGCGGGTCGCCCCGCGTCTCCCCCGCCGCGACCGGCGCGTGCAGCGCGCCGTCCGGGTTGCGCGGCGCGCTCCCGCGCTTCTGCAGGGCGATGATCGCCGGGGTGAGATAGTCGTAGGCGCCGGGGGCGAGTTCCTTGCCGGCCACGAAGGCCTTGCCGGCGCCGCCCACGAAGATGTCGCGCTGCGGGTGCACGGCCGCGTGCAGGATGGCGTTCGCCACCTCCTCCGGCGGGTAGATCGGCGGCGGCAGGCTCGGCTCGCGGTCCATGTAGTTGCGGGCCCGCTGGGGCAGGGGCGTGTCGATCGAGGCCGGCTTGATCAGCGTCACCGAGATCGGCGCGTTCTCGTCCATCAGCTCCATGCGCAGGGCGTCGGTGAAGCCCTTCACGGCGTGTTTCGAGGCCGCGTACATGCCCTGGAACGGGAAGGCGAGGTCGGAGGCGATACTGCCGACGTTGATGACGGCGCCGCCGTGCTGGCGCAGGTGCTCGGTCGCCACCAGGGAACCGTAGACGGTTCCCCAGAAATTCGTCTGGATCAGGCGCTCGTGGTCGGCATCGCTGATCTCGCGTAGCCGGCCGTAGATCGAGCCGCCGGCCACGTTCACCCAGGTGTCGAAGCCGCCGAAGGTCGCCTCGGCCCGGTCGGCCACGGCCTGCACGTCGGACCGCCGGCCGACATCGGCGACGACGTCGATCGCCTTGCCGCCGACGCCCTCGATCTCGGCCCGGATGCGCGCCAGGGCGTCGCCGCTGCGCGCCGCCAGCACCACCCGGGCGCCGCGCTCGGCCGCCATCCGGGCCGTGGCGAGGCCGATACCCGACGAGGCGCCGGTGATCACGATGACCTGCTCGCGGAGCGGCTTGTGCTTCATGCGATATCCCCGACGCTGCGGCGCGGCCGCACGGGAGCGGCCACACGCTAGGCTATCGATCGGGGCGGCCGCATGTTCCGGGCGCACCCGCGGGTGATCGGGTCGCAGGCTGGCCGCCCGGGCACTCAGCGTCCGTAGATGTCCTCGACGCGGATGATGTCGTCCTCGCCGGTGTAGGAGCCGACCTGGACCTCGATCAGCTCCAGCGGGATCTTGCCCGGGTTGGCCAGCCGGTGCATCGACCCGATCGGCAGGTAGACCGCCTCGTTCTCGTGGACCAGCACCACCCGCTCGTCGATCGTCACCTCGGCGGTGCCGCGCACCACCACCCAGTGCTCCGCCCGGTGGTAGTGCTTCTGCAGCGACAGCCGCCCGCCCGGCACAACCTGGATCCGCTTCACCTGGAAGCGCTCGCCGATGTCGATCCGCTGGTACCAGCCCCAGGGCCGGTACATCCGCAGATGCGCGTCCGCCTCCGGCTCCCCGCGGGCCCGCAGCGCGCCGACCAGCTCCTTCACTTGGCCCGAATGCGCCTTGGAGGCCACCAGCACCGCGTCGGGGGTCGAGACCACCACCACGTCCTCCAGGCCCACCACCGCGGTCAGGCCCTCGCCCTGGCTGTGCACGAGGCTGTTCTTCGTGCCGATCAGCGACACCCGGCCGCGCACGGCGTTGCCGGCCTCGTCGTGGTCCAGCACCTGCCAGACCGCGTCCCAGGTGCCGACATCCGACCACGCGAACGACACCGGCAGCACGCCGGCCCGGGCGGTCCGCTCCATGACCGCGTAGTCGATCGAGATCTTCGGCGCCTGAGCGAAGGCCGTCGCGTCGAGGCGCACGAAGTCGAGGTCGGTCACCGCCGCCTCCAGGGCCGCGCGCGCGGCCGCCAGCACCTCGGGGACGAACGCTTCCAGCTCGGCCAGCATCAGGTCG
>NZ_BBUX01000114.1:0-11727 GCF_000974725.1 Methylobacterium sp. ME121 | reverse complement strand
GGGCGTCTCTGCAAACTCGGGGCAGGCACACGAAACCTACGAGTTCACTCCCTTCGGCGCTCGGCAGACAGAGCGAAGCCGCTGCCAAATACGCTCGAAGAAAGCAAAAAGCTGACGCGCTCGCACGAATGAGACAGTTTGCAGAGACGCCCTAGAAGCCTTTGGCTGGCCAATGGCGTTCGACGCCGACCCCCTTATGAGGCGCAGGACGCGCTGATCTTCATCTTGGCCAAGGGCTCGCCCGAAGGCCGGATACGTTTATGCGGACTGCTCAGACCAGCGGATCCAGAGCCACTTGCGGACGGGGCGGGCCATACGTTCGCCGCCGGCGGCGCAGCGGTGGGCAGTGCGGGGCGATCGTCGCAAACTGCTCGTCCGTCCGCAAAAAGTGATCCATCGGCTCCTTCAGCAGGGGGCCTCGAATCACGTCACCTCGGACGGCACTACCGTTATGGGTCCGGACGCTTGAATGTTGATGCGGCGATTCCAAGCCGCCCGCCCTTATGAGTGGGCGAACAGGGGAAGGCAACGAGCTGGAGGTGATGTCTCCCCGCCTTAAAAGGCGGGGCTTCCGTGCCCGGACGGGCACGGCGTCTCACATCCGAGACGGGCGATGTTCCGCGCGGCGTTCTGGTCGCGGTCGTGTTCCGCCCCGCAATCGCCGCACGTCCACCGCCTGATGCCGAGACCAGCAAGTCCGCGGGGGCCGGTGAGGCAGCCGCAGGACGAGCAGGCCCGGGTCGTGTTGGCTTCGTCCACCTCGGCGTAGGCCACCCCTGCGTGATCGCATTTGTAACGGAGCATACCGCGCAACATCGACCATCCGGCGTCGAGCACGCTCTTCGCCATCCGGGTCTTCGTCATCGCCGAGGCCGACACGTCGCCGACCGTGATCCTTTGGGCGCGGTCCACCAGCGCCCGCGAAAACTTGTGAAGGGTGTCCTTGCGTCTGTTGGCGATCTTGGCGTGGATCGACTTCACCTGCCGCTTGCGCCCCTTGCGCTGCGCCTCGGCGAGCTTGGGTTCGAGGTCGCGGTAGAACCTTGCCTGCTCAAGCTCCTGCCCGTCCGAGCACTTCGCCACGGACTTGAGCCCGAGATCGACGCCGACCTCATCGCGCCCTTTGCCGAGGGAGCGCGGCATCTCGCACACGAGGTTGCAGTACCACCGGCCCCGTGCGTCCTGCGAAAAGTTGCCCGACTTGATCCGACCCTCGACGGCGCGATGCTGCCACAGGCGGAATCGCTGGCCGCGCAGGAGCACCGTCTCCCCGTCGAGCGCGACGTCCTGGTTCGTGAACGGGACCCAGCCGAGGGCGCGCTTCGGCCCCCGGCTCGCGCGCCAGCGTAGCTTCGGGCGGTGGGCGGCGCGCCGCTTGAGGACGTACTCGTCGATGACTTCCTGGACGACCTGGGACGGGAGGCCGAGCAGCTTGCCGCTGCCCTTGGTCAGGTCGCGGAACTGCTTCTTCGTCGCCCAAAGCGTGCCACGGTCCGCGGACCGGGCGCTGATCTCGTTGACGTAGTTCCAGACGGTGTTCACCGCGTTGGCGAGCGCGGTCAGGCGCTTGCTGCTCGTCGCGTCCTTGACGCGGAAGCTGAAGGCTTTCAGAACCAGTTGGTCTGTCGCTGTGCTCACAGACGACGCATACGGCATAACGGCGGTTTGGTCTATGGAGCTTCGCACCGGGCGGCACGTGGTCTTCGCCCTGCACGCGCACCTCGTTTTCACGACCAAGCGTCGCGGCAAGGTGCTGACCCGCCCCCACCTCGACCGACTGCAGGTGATCTTCGCAAGCGTGTGTGCGGACTTCGAGGTGGAGTTGCGCGAGTTCAACGGCGAGCGGGACCACGTCCACCTGCTGGTGTTCTACCCGCCGAAGGTGCGGCTCTCGGAGCTGGTCAACAGCTTGAAAGGCGTGTCGAGTCGCCTGCTGAAGAAGGAATTCCCCGAGATCGCCTCGTTCTGGTCCGTGAAGAAAAGCCGGGGAGTCCTCTGGACGCCGAGCTATTTCGCCGGATCGGTCGGTGGCGCTCCGCTTTCGATTCTGAAGCAGTACATCGAGAACCAAGGTCGCTGATCGCGGCTGCCGCCGCGGGCGCGCTTACATCCTCTCCCTGAAGGGAAAGGGATTAGCGCGCGTTCCGCTAAGCCAAGACTGCACCTGTGTTGAAACGCCGTGGACGATGAAGCAACTCGACATGGCGAAGATTCCGGGAGGCGTCAGGGCAAGCTTCGTCTCCGGCGGAAAGCCTCTTCGTATGGCGGTATGCCGATCATGGCTCCGGTTCTCATGTGGTTCGAAGCAGGGGGTGTTCAGATGGAGGCGACGACCAGCACGCCAGAGAAGGCCGCGAGCAGGCCGACGATGAGGGGAAGGGTCAGCAGAGGATCGAACATCGTGGTTCTCCGCGGCGGGACGATCGCGCCATGATCCTGAGTGCCGGTGGATTGGTGGATCCGCGTGCGGCTGCGCACAAGTGCCAGCCGGCGACGAGACGAGATCTTGAAGGGATGTGCTTGCGATGCTCGCGCCAAGCCTCCTCGCGTTCACGACGCGCACGGTTGCACTCCACGCGAACGCAGTTGGGGTTTGCGGAGCAGGTCCACCTGGTCGGGAGTGGGATAGATCCGATTTCTGTGGCCGTCCGCGAACGCCATCGGGGCAGTCCAAAGATTCGCGCTCCGTTCGGCAGCGCGGGCTGGGTCGCGTTCATCCCGGCGTAGAAGCCGAGGCATTGCGCACGCTTCAGGTAACAAGATCGCTGCGGTCGACGAAAGCCGAGTAATTACACGCGACTCAGAGGTCGTTCGTAAAGCGGTGGTCATGGAAAGGGCTTCAATGGCAGCTCGCATGTTCGGCCCGATCCTATGCCCCGCAGCCGCTGGTCCAGCCATGGTCTCCTCGTCGAATCCAGGGATCGCTTGGGAACACGATTTCGCAGTCAGCCATTGGAGACGAGGGCGATGCAAACCGCCTTCGCGATGGATCGGCCTACCATCCCGCGCTTCAACGTCATCGCACCGAGGGACACTCCATGACTTTCCTGTCCGTTGGTGCGACGACACTGCCGGTCACCGGCCGAAAGCTCCGATCTAGCCATGACATTCTACCAACAGGGTGACGCTATCGCATCCGGTTCACTCCCGTTCCGCTACGAAGGGGTTGCTTACATCGACCGCTTCGCCGACGTGCTCGACGAGGCGCGCTACGTGCCGATTCCCGACGACTGGTTCGTAGCATTGTCGGATGTGGTCCGCTCGACGGCTGCGATCGAGCAGGGGCGTTACCGCGCCGTCAACTTCGCCGGCGCTGCGGCGATCACGGCGGTGCGCAACGCGCTGCCGGGCGTCGACGTGCCTTTCGTGTTCGGCGGCGATGGTGCGAGCCTGCTCGTTCGGCCGGAGGATCGTGGGACCGTGGAGGCGGTACTCTCCCAGACGGTGACCTGGGTCGGAGAGGCTCTCAACCTCGACCTGCGTGCGGCGCTGATCCCAATCTCTGCCGTGCGCGCGGCTGGGCGCGACCTGCGCGTAGCTCGATACCGTGCTTCCGTACAGGTCGATTATGCGATGTTCTCCGGCGGCGGTCTCGCCTGGGCGGAGGCGGCGATGAAACGGGGCCTGTATTCGGTTCCGCCTGCACCCAGGGGGGCAAGGCCCGACCTGACTGGCCTGTCCTGCCGCTTCGCGCCCGTCCCGGCTTCCGAGGGCATCGTCCTATCGCTCATCGTCGTGCCATGCCCGAACGTCGACCGGACAAGTCTGCACACCGTCCTCTCCGACCTGATCGAAGCCGTCGAAGCGAGCCCGGCCATGGGACGGCCTCTCCCGGAACAGGGCCCGCGCATGCGGCCGCCGTGGGCCGGACTCGGCACAGAGGCGCGCGCCGCCGGCCCATTGGCGGGCTCGCTCGCTCTCCGTAGTGCCCTGCTCTTCACGAAACGCTGCTGGTCTTTCGCTTTGTTCCGCTCAGGACTACCGGTCGGACCTTTCTCGCCGCGCGCCTACGGTCGCGAACTCGCGGCCAACGCAGATTTCCGCAAGTACGACGACGGCCTGCGCCTCACCGTGGCCTGCCCGTCCGCGACCGTCGACGCGATCGAAACGCAACTGGCGGCGGCGATGCGAGCCGGCCTCGTGCGCTACGGCCTTCATAAACAGGATTCGGCGATTGTGACCTGCATCAGTCCGTCGCCGCTCAGTGCCGATCACCTCCACTTCGTGGATGGCGCTTCCGGCGGCTATGCCCGCGCTGCCCTCCAACTGAAACGGGTTGAGGATGAACAAAGCGAACATCCCAGTCCTCGCCGGCCTTGACCTATTCAGGTGTGGATCGCCTTCGCAGCGTGATCGCGCCGGCGCCGAGGTCTGTCGACAGGACCGCGAACATCGCGTCCGCCTCATGAACCTTCACGGCGATGCGCAGTGCGCCTGTCACGGCGGTGTCGGGCAGGAGAGCTTGATCCCAGCCGTCCGCATCGGGCTCATTCTGGCGTTCGCGCGATGATGGACCAAAAAGGACGCGTAACAGGGTGGCTTGACCAAGCGAACGGAGTGGAAGGGAAACGGCAAGCACCGAAATGCGGAGATCTCTATGCATCGTGTCCTCATCGTCGGGCTCGCTCTTTGCCTTTCGGGGCCTGCCCTCGCCCAAAACACCGGCAGCGGCCAGCAAACGGGCGGACCGGCTCGGGATCGAATCAGCGCGACCGGCGGTCGCCAGAAGCCGGTTGCTACTCCCGACCCGAGGCGGCTCGGTTCTGGCAGCCATGCCGGCGGTACGCTCAACAATCGACGGCCCTCGACTGGACCGCGTGAGGCATCACCTGTGGTGAAGCGGAGCCGCTCTGTGTCCCGCTACGGATCCGGTTCGCGCGCCGGTGGCCCGCTGCCTCGCTGAAGCATCGTGTCCCAGGACCAGAACTTGAACCCACCGGATCCAATGCAAGCGCCAGCCCCCGACGCACTAACTCTTCGGGACCTCGGTCAAGTCGTTCTCGTCTTTCAAGGCGGCGGCGCACTGGGGGCCTATCAAGTCGGCGTCTACCGCGCCTTGCACGAGGCTGGAGTCGATCCCGACTGGGTCATCGGCACCTCCATCGGTGCCATCAACGGTGTGTTGATCGCCGGCAACTCACACGGGCAGCGCCTCGAACGCCTCCGCACGTTCTGGCGCCGCATCGAGCACGGTGCCCTGCGCGAACAGCTATCGGCTTGGCCTGGCTTCGGTCCAATGACCGTCCATTGGTCCACGATCATGCAGGGGGTGGCAGGATTTTTCACCCCCAACCCCTTCGCGCTGGCAAACCCTCACTGGCCGCTCGCACCTGAGTCGGTCGGCTACTACACCATGGCGGCCCTGCGTGAGACGCTTGCTGACCTCGTCGATTTGAAGCAGCTCAACGGCGGCGGCTGCAGGCTGACGGTCGGCGCTGCGCATGTGTGTACCGGCCAGATGCGCTACTTCGACAGCCGCGATGAAGTTCTGGACCTCCGTCATGTCTTGGCATCCGGAGCGTTGCCACCGTCCTTCCCACCTGTGCGTATCGGTGACGATCTGTACTGGGACGGGGGCATTCTTTCGAACACGCCCGTTGAAGCGGTGTTCGATGACAACCCGCGGCGCGATGGGATCATCTTCGTCGTGCATATGTGGAACCCGTCCGGCCCTGAACCTCGGACCATCTGGGAGGTGGTCAACCGTCAGAAGGATCTCCAATACGCCAGCCGCGCTCACAGCCACATCGCCCGTCAGAAGCAGACGCACCGGCTCCGCCACGTCATTGCGGAACTCGCCCGCCGGCTTCCCGCAGAGGTCGCGGCCGAGCCGGAGATCAAGGCACTGACGGCGTATGGCTGCCTGACCCGCATGCACGTGGTGCGGCTACTCGCACCGCGGCTTGAGGCAGAAGACCATATGCGCGACATCGATTTCAGCCCGAACGGGATACGAGCGCGTGAGGAGGCCGGTTACCTGCACGCGCGGCGTGTGCTCGCTGAGGCGCCGTGGAGACGAGAGGTCGACCCTCTTGAAGGCTTCGTACTGCATGAGGCTGAGGCAGATCAGGCTGCGGTCACCCGATGAGGCGCCTGTGAGAGGAGAATTTGTGGAACGAATGACGAACGACGCGCAGGCGCAAATCCGATCGGAAGGCGCATCGCAACGACTGGTCGCCTCAACCGTGACGCGCCTCTCGCTCGAGCTTTCGTGTGCATGTCTGTCCGATTGGAAGGCGCCCTTTGCGAGGACCGTCTTTCAAACGTCAGAGCTATCATACTCCGTATGTCGAGCCGCTAGTTGCAAGGCTAGGATTGGATGTGGCAAGCTTTTCCTGATCAAAAACAATGATTAGGTCGGGAAACTCCCAGACGGCCGCAAGCCAAAGCCGCGCCATGTCGACCCGGAAGTATTGATGCGTGAAGATGTTCCTGATACCGGCCATGCCCGCCCCATCGATTTCGCCGTGTCTAATATTCAAATCCTCAAGTGACTTCTTCACGACCTCTCTCAGCTCGGTCACAGCCTCCTTGAGGGCGCGGTACCTATCCCAATCGGTCGTCGGCATCAGCTCGAAGCCATCCTGGGTCGGATTTGAGGCGTACCGCACAGCGCCACGTGCCGCGTCCGGAAGGTCTTCGAGAAGCAGTTCGAGGTCGCGCGGCATCAGAACACCGCCACGGCATCGCGTTCCGCCGACGCTGCGAAGCGAGGATACAGATTTAGCCATTCCGCCAGATAGACCGGATGACCTAGGATCTCGGCTAGGTCGCTTTTTAGTCTTACGAAGCCCGTGAGCGACATGCAGGTATCCGATGATACTTCGATCAGGTTGTCGATGTCGCTATCGGTCCGGTTCTCGCCGCGGGCCGTAGAGCCGAAAATGGACATCCTGGTGATGCCCCGGGCGTCGAGGGCCGCTTCCGCGCGCGGAGAGCGGAGATCACTTCCACGAGGATTAGTGGGCGCTGCCGGTCCCCGGAAGCCAAATGATCTTCGACGAGCCGTCTTAAGGTCAAAGCACCCACATTCAGACGTAGAAGAACGTGAGCGTATCGAGTCGATCAATGAATTCGGCCGCTTACCAGTAGGGCATGCCAAACTCAGGTTCCCTTCACACGGGAGGCGTCGCGGTGCGGGCCGTCAGCAGCCGGTACAGATCGAGGTCACGATGAGCCGGTGGAGCTCGCCGCTCTTGCGGTCGAGGTCCGGCGTGGTCCCGCTGCGCCCGTCGAGGGTAAGGCCGGCCGGCTTCGTGGTTCCGTTCATAGTCACGTGGCGAAGCTGCGCCTTCGGCAGTGCAGCGGTTGCGACGACTCTCGGCGCGTCGATCGGCGCGGCTCGAACCGGGAGGGTGGCGATGGTGAAAAGGGCGATGACAGCAAGGGCGGAGCGGATCATGGCGGTGTTCCTCGACACGGTGCTTGGCAGAGGATGTTCAGGCGTAGGCGACGATCATCAGGCCGAAGAAGGCGGCCAGGGTGCCGATCACCGGGGCGAGTGCGTAGAGTGGGTTGGGCATCGGAGGTCTCCGCGGCGCGACGATCGCGCCATGTCCATGAGTGCCGGCGGAGCGATGGATCCGCGTGTGGCCGCGCACATGAGCCTGTCGACGGATCAATCCGGGCCTGCCATAAATCATGCGGTGCTGGTGCCCGGCGGGGACGCGGGATGGCTGTAGGCCGAACCTCGTTGCAGCTGTCTGTAGGGCGACGGACCGGGCAAACAGTCTGAAGTATCAGCATCCACGCCTGTGACGGGAGCTTGCTTCGAGCGCTGGCGATCTTAAGGATGATTCCGAAGGAACGGCCACCCGTGCCGCGTGCGGCCCAAACCCGATGCTTTCGCTTCCGCGAGAGGTCTGGCACAACCTGGTGACTGCCTGCGCTGCCCCGATCCAACCGGATTGCACACGCTCAGGCCCTCGCTGCCCGAGGCACGTGATGCTCAAGTTCTACTTCAACCTGTCTCCGAATCCGAGCAAGGTCGCGCTCCTGCTGGAGGAGCTCGGTCTGGACTATGAACCCGTGCCGGTGGATACCCGCCGCGGCCAGCAGTTCGAGCCTGCCTTCCTCGCCGTGAACCCGAATGGAAAGGTGCCCGCCATCGTCGACGGCGAGGTCACGGTCTTCGACAGCAACGCGATCCTGCTCTACCTCGCCGAGAAGGCCGGCCGCTTTCTACCCGCCGGTGCAACCGAGCGGGGACCGCTTCTGTCGTGGCTGATGTTCGTGGCCACCGGGATCGGTCCGTTTTCAGGGCAGGCCGTGCATTTCCGGCACTTCGCGCCGGAGCCGGTGCCGTATGCCCGTGAGCGCTATGCCTACGAGGCACGCCGCCACTACGGCGTGTTGGAAAGCCACTTGGCAGGTCGCCGGTACATGGTCGGCGACACCTACACCATCGTCGACATGGGCGTTTGGGGTTGGGCACGGATGCTGCCGTTCGTGCTCGGCGAGGATGCTTGGGACAAGCTGCCGAACGTGAAGCGACTTCACGACGAGATCGCCGCGCGTCCGGCTGCGCAGAGAGCGCTCGGGTTGAAGGACCGCTTCAGTTTCAAAGCCGAGATGGACGATGAGGCGCGCGCTCACATGTTCAAGCACATCGCCGAAGGGTGAAATGAAGAGTTAGGCACCGTCGTCATAGCTGGACGGTGCCACGTCGGTCGAACAGAAAATGCCGCTCACTTCATCATGCCGAGTGACGGCTCTTCCTGTCCGACCCGGAGCATCAGAGGCCAGACGCATCAAATCAACACTTCATCGATGACACGGAGTACAACGACGCGGCATCATTTTCATACTTTACGGCTACGAAGGCGAGTAACCGCGACCCAGGGCGCGGCGAACGGATGAGAAGCTTCCATGCATCGCTCGCAACTCGGAGCCTCGACAATGCGATACGCCGCAACCCTTCTCGCCCCCGTGCTCCTGTCGTCCGTCTTGGGGCCTGCCGGCGCGGCTGAGCGCCCGGTGGTCGTCGAGCTGTTCACTTCGCAGAGTTGCTCGTCGTGTCCGCCCGCCGAGGCGCTGCTCGGTCGGCTTGCTCACGAGGGTGCGGACGTGCTGCCGCTCGCGTTCCACGTGACCTACTGGAACCACCTGGATTGGCGTGACGCCTATTCCCTGCCGGCCGCGACGGCGCGTCAGAGCGCCTACGCGGCGCGGTTGCGTGGTCCGAGCTATACGCCTCAGGCCGTCGTCGATGGTCACCTGGACGTTCTCGGCTCCGACGAGGCGGCGTTGCGCGCCGCCGTCGCACGCGCACGCGCTTGGCGATCGGTCCCCGTCTTCCTGGTGCGGGATGGCGGCGGCTTGGCGGTGAAACTCGGAGCCGCGAGCGGTTCCGGATCGGTCGTGCTGGTCGGGTTCGACCCGAGTCACACGACGCGGGTTGCGCGGGGCGAGAATGCCGGTCGCACGATCGAGCAGGCCAACATCGTGCGTTCGCTGCGCGAGATCGGCCGATGGTCGGGTGCCGCGATGACGCTCAGCACTCCCCTACCGGCAGGCGAGACCGCGGCGGTGCTGGTCCAAGCACCTGACGGGACCATCCTCGGCGCCGCACGCCTTTAGTCGGACGGCGACACTCGAACCGGCCGTCGCCCGGTGATCCCCGCCGTTTCTCCACCTGACGGAGAGCTTTTCGCATCGCTCCTCGTCATTACCTCTGCTGTCGATGAGAGCGTAGGCGGGCCGGGGCAAAAATCGGCGGGAGTCGGATGGCGCTCGAAGAGGATCTCGCCCGCTTGCTGGCGGCAGCGCAAGCCGGCGACGCGGCGGCCTACCGGATTCTCCCGAAGGCATGCCTGACGGTGGTGGCGGGCATTGCCCGGCGCAGGGGGTGAGGGGCGAGGCAGTGGACGATGTCGTGCAGGACGCGCTCATGACGGTGCATCGGGCGAGAGCGGGCTATGACCCCCGCCGACCCTTCCTGCCGTGGCTGCACGCGATTGCCCGACGCCGGGGGATCGACCGATTGAGGCGGGCGGGCCGCGGTCCGCAGGAGGTCCACGATCCCCTGGCCTATTGCGCCGAGGTCGATCCCGGCCCCGCTACCGGCACGGCGCCGGGGGCGGGCGGGCGAAGCATGGCACTGGCTCGCGCAGTCGCCGCCCTGGCGGAGTGCCAACGTCAGGCGATCGAGAATCTCGGCCTGCGCGAGTTGTCGCTGGACGACACCGCGCGACTCATCGGCCGCAGCAAGGGAGCGCTGAAGGTCAACCTGCACCGAGCCATCGAGGCTCTGCGCGCCAGCCTGATCCAGGAGAAGGAGTGATGGTCACGCTCAGCCCTCACGACAAGCTTGTCGCGGACCTCGCTGAAGGATTGAAACCCGTGCGGCCGCTGCCTGCGCCGTGCGTTCGTGCCGTGTTCTGGTTCGGGGGGGCGATGCTCGTCGGACTGATCCTAGCAACACGGATGGATGCGGGCGATTTTCTGATCCGGATGCGCGCACCGAACCTGATGCTCGCCGCGCTCGGGGCCATGTCGACGGCGGTGACTGCATCCCTCGCCGCCTTCGCCACCGCCGTGCCGGGACGCTCCGGCGCTTGGGCGCTGCTGCCGCTGCCCGCCGTCGTCCTGTGGATCGGCGCGAGCGGCCTGGGCTGCCTGTACGTTCGGATTGTTCCCGGCACCGGCATCTCCGGGCCCCACGACATGACGATGTGCCTCGGTGTCCTGGTCTGTGTGTCTGTGCCGCTTTCGGCGCTGATGGTCGTCATGGTGCGCCGGGCCTGCCCGCTTCGGCCGAACCTGACGGCGGCGTTGGGGGGCCTGGCCGTCGCCGCGGTCGCCGCGACGATGCTGATGCCGTTCCACTCCTACGACGCCACCGCGACGGATCTCGCCTTGCACGCCGCCGTCCTGCTCGGCGTGATCGGACTCAACAGGATCCTGGCCGGTCCCCTGCTCGCAGGACGAGGCTGATGCTGCGAGGCCTGATGTGCGAGCGCAGGAAGTTTGTCGGCAGGAGCGGGTAGTGTGTCGGCCTGGGCGCGCGAAGTTTGTCGGCGCGCGCCCAGACCCGTCTGATCATCGAGTTCCGGCCCCGAATGCGTGAGCGGGTTTCTTTGCGCCCGAGGCCACTAGCCCGCGCCGGACAAGCGCGACCGTCTTGCGGCCGTCTACGACCCGGCCAGCGTCGAGGCGTTCGAGGGTCACTGCATCAGAGTCTATTTGCTTGGCTTAAGTATCTGGGCGTTGGCTTCCGTGACCCTGGCCCGCAGGCCATACCTCAGGGCGGACCACTCCAGTGGGGGCGGATCAGGTCGGATTAAGGAGCACGCATACCGTCTGAGCTCTGGCGAGGACTCGCACGCCTCACCCCATGCGTGAATCCTACCTCCGCGTCAGTGCACTCGGATGGGCGCCAAGCCGAATGTCCGATTCTGCGCGCGATGGCGATCCGGCATGACGTCGTCTGGCCGAAGAACGAACCCGCTGCGCGGGAGGGTGCGTGTGGTGAGGGCGCGGTAGGGTCGGGACCGTCGCGTATCGTTTGAGGCCCGTCGGAGGCGGGCCGAGCATCGCGGCTCCTTCATCCGAGGAGCCCCACGATGCACGATCTTCTCCCCGCCAGCGCGGTCAGCCCCCTGCGCCAGCGCCTGATCGATGACATGAGCCTGCGCCGGTTCTCGCACGAGACCCAGCGCAACTACATCCGCGACGTCGGCCGCCTCGCCACCTTCCTCGGGCGCCGGCCCGACACGACCACCGCGG
>NZ_BBUX01000115.1:0-11614 GCF_000974725.1 Methylobacterium sp. ME121 | reverse complement strand
CGGCGAGACCTCGACGCCGTGGCGGCGGTGGATGTCGCGGGCCACCGCCTCGCGGAGCGGCGGGATGCCGACGGCCGGCGTGTAGCCGTGGTGGCCGTCGCGCAGCGCCTTGATCCCCGCCTCGACCACGTGGGCGGGCGTGGGCATGTCAGGCTGGCCGATGCCGAGATTGATCACGTCCCGCCCCTGGGCGGCGAGGGCCTGGGCCCGAGCCAGAACCGCGAAGGCGTTCTCCTCGCCGATGCGCGAGAAGGCCGGGACCACGTGCAGCATCGCGCCCTCCGGGCGGTGAGGTCTCAGTGCTTGGACCGCTCGGAGAGCTTCATCGCGCCGAACGACATCGCCACGGCGATCGCGCCCAGGATCACGAAGGTCTTCACGGAGGCGTAGAACAGGTCCGGATTGATGCCCTCATCGGTGTAGAGCACGAGCCCGATGGCCGCGAGCGGCAGCGAGATGAGGGCGAAGAGCGGGACGAGCGGGTTCATGTTCGGCACTCGGGATCCGGCGCGCGGCTGACCGCGGCCCTGGGAAAGCGCCCCTGCATATCACCGTGCTGCGAAGGTTGGGACCCCGCAAGCTGCAGTTTTTCGCCGGCTCGCCCGGACGCTCATGGATGCGCAATCATTTCGCGCAACAGTGGCGTCTCCGGGAGGGCGGACACGTATGCGTTGGGCATCGGTCGATTCGAAAGGCAAGGGAGCGGGGGGAGCGGGCCCCAGATCCCCCAGCATCGACACGCTGGCGCTCCATATCGGGCGGCTGCTGCGACATCCCGCCTACCGGCGCGAGGCGGTCGTCAGCCCGCTCCTGCGGCGGCACCTGCCGTACGAGGCCGGCTACGCCTGGAACGGCGAGGCCGGCCTGCGCGCCCGGCTGGCGGGCGCCGCCCTCGACGAGGCGAGCATCGATCACCTGCTCCGGAACGTGCAGGCCGAGTTCCTGCGCCTGCGACGGCCCGCCGATACCTGAGCCGGTTCCCGTGATCCGGCCCGCCTGATCCGGCTCAGGCCGGAACCCGGACGGTGGCCCGCAGGCCGCCGAGCGGGCTGTCGTGCAGGGTTATGTCGCCGCCGTGGGCGCGGGCGATGTCCCGGGCGATCGACAGGCCCAGCCCGGAGCCGCCGGCATCCTGGCGGGCGTCGTCGAGCCGCACGAACGGCTTGAACACGTCCTCGCGGCTCTCCGCCGGGATGCCGGGCCCGTCATCGTCGATCGAGACGAGGAAGGCGCGGGCCTCCAGCCGGCCGGAGATCGCCACCGTCTCGCCGTAGCGGACGGCGTTGGCCGCGAGATTGAACAGGCACCGCCGGAAGGCGCCCGGCCGGACCGTCACCTCGGGCGCGCCGACGAGATCGACCGCGGAGACGTGGGCACCGAGGCGCTCGACGTCGGTCCGCAGGTCCTCCAGCAGGGCGCGCATGTCGGTGGGGGTCGCGGGCTCGGCCGAATCGCCCCGCGCGAAGGCGAGGTAGCCCTCCAGCATCCGGCTCATCTCGTCGACGTCGCGGCTGAGATCCTCGATCTCCTCGGTCTGCTCGATCAGCGCCAGGGACAGGCGGAAGCGGGTCAGGATGGTGCGCAGGTCGTGGCTGACGCCGTTCAGCATCGTGGTGCGCTGCTCCATCGCCCGCTCGATGCGCCGCTTCATCTCGATGAAGGCGTGACCGGCCTGACGCACCTCGCGGGCGCCGCGGGGCCGGAACTCGATCTCCCGCCCCTTGCCGAAGCCCTCCGCCACGGCGGCGAGCCGCAGGATCGGCTTGATCTGGTTGCGCAGGAACAGGATCGCGACGCCGAGCAGCACCAGCGACGAGCCGATCATCCACACGAGGAAGATGTGCGAGTTCGACGCGTAGGCCTGGCTGCGCCGGGCGGTGATGCGCATCACCCCGTCGGGGATCGCCACGCGGATCTCGATCAGGTTCGAGCGGCCGACCGTGTCGATCCAGAAGGGTCTGCGGATCTGGCGCTTGATCTCGTCGGACAGGGCCTCGTCGAGGATCGAGAAGAACGGCCGCGGGCCCGGGGGCGGCAGCTTGGCGCCCTTGAGGATGTCGAGGTCGAGGTTCAGCCGCTCCCCGGCGATGCGCGAGAGGGTCTCGGCGTCCTTGTCCTGCGGGTAGCTCTCGTAGATGTCGATCAGCGCCGCGACGTCCGCGGTCACCGCCGCCGACAGCCGCTTGGTCACGAGCTGCCAGTGCCGCTCCATGAAGGTGTAGGCGATCACCGACTGGAGCAGGACGACCGGCGCGATGATGATGATCAGCGAGCGGGCGTAGAGGCCCTTCGGCAGGACGTCGCCGATCGCCCGGCTGACGCGCTTCCACAGGCGGCGCGGGCCCGAGCGCGGCGGGTCCTTCCGGAGCGCCCGGGCGAGGGCGGGATCCGGGGCGTTCATGACATCGCGCGCCCGTCCGTCCCGCGGGCGCGGTGGCAGGTCGGTCGACGGAGGATCCGTTCAACGGCGGCGGACATGGCTCGAGCGGGCGCGGAAAGCCTGTGCGTTATCGCATCCGCGTCGGGATCGGCCAAGGCGCCGCGCGATCCCCGGTGGGCCCGGGCGACTTGCACGGCGGCACGCGGGCCATACCTGTGAGGGGCGGGGGGCGCCCGCCGGCCGAAAGTCCACGAGGCCATGCTCAGCACCGACACAGACATCCTCTCCGCCGCCCAATCCTGGCGGCGCGACGGCCGCGCCGTGGCCCTCGCCACCGTGATCGAGACCTGGGGCTCGGCCCCGCGACCGGTGGGCAGCCACCTCGTCGTCGACGGCGACGGCAATTTCCTGGGCTCCGTCTCCGGCGGCTGCGTCGAGGGCGCGGTGATCACCGAGGCGATCGAGGTGATCGAGGCCGGCGCGCCGCGCGTCCTCGAGTTCGGCGTCGCGGACGAGACCGCGTGGCGCGCCGGCCTGTCCTGCGGCGGCCGGATCCGGGTCTTCGTCGAGCGGGTCGACTGATGCGCAGCGATGTCCTGGCGGCGCTCAACGACGCGCGGGCGGCGCGCCGCGCCGCTATCCTCATCACCGACATCGCCGACGGCGCGCAGCGCCTCGTCCGCGAGGACGAGATCGCCGCCGATCCCCTCGCCGACGTGCTGGCGAAGCACCTCGCCGCCGGCAAGAGCGGCCTCGTCGAGGCGGGCGGCCGGACGCTGTTCCTCACCGTGCAGGTGCCGCCGGTGCGGCTCGTGGTGGTCGGCGCCGTCCACATCTCGCAGGCCATGGCGCCGATGGCGGCGGGGCTGGACCTCGCGCTCACGGTGATCGACCCGCGCACCGCGTTCGCGACCCCCGAGCGCTTCCCCGGCACCGCGCTGGTCGCCGAATGGCCGGACGCGGCCCTCGGGACCAGCGTGCCGGTGCTCGACCGCTACTGCGCCCTGGCGGCCCTGACCCACGACCCCAAGATCGACGATCCCGCGCTGAAGGCGGCGCTGGCGGCCGAGTGCTTCTACGTGGGCGCCCTCGGCTCGCGGAAGACCCACGCGGCGCGCGTCGCGCGGCTCACCGAGGCCGGGTTCGCGCCCGCCCAGATCGGCCGGATCCACGCGCCGATCGGCCTGCCCATCGGCGCCGTGAGCCCCGCCGAGATCGCCCTGGCGGTGCTCGCCGAGATCGTCGCCACCTTGCGCCGCGTGCCCCGTCCGGAGGTCGCGTGAGATTCGGGACGGTCCCGGTCGCCGAATCGGCCGGGCTGATCAGCGCGCACACGGTGCGGCGGGCCGACATCACCCTGCGCAAGGGCGCCGTCATCGCGCAGGAGACCGCCGCCGGTCTGGCCCGGGCCGGCCTGTCGGAGATCGTGGCGGCGACGCTCGAACCCGGCGACGTCGGCGAGGACGCCGCCGCGGCGCGCCTCGCCGCGCGCCTGCGCGGGCCGAACCTGCGCGTCGAGGCGCCCTTCACCGGCCGCAGCAACCTGTTCGCCGAGGCGGCCGGGGTGCTCACCCTCGATCCGGCCCGGATCGACGCGGTCAACGCCGTGGACGAGGCGGTGACGGTGGCGACGCTGCCGCGCTTCCGGCCGGTGGTCGAGGGCGAGATGGTCGCCACGGTGAAGATCATCCCCTACGCGGTGCCGGGCGCCGTGCTGGCCCGGGCCTGCGCGGCCGCGGAGGGCGACGTCCTCGCGGTGGCGCCGTATCGCCGCCGCCGGGTGGCCGTGGTCTCGACGCGCCTGCCGAGCCTCAAGGAGACCACGATCGACAAGACGCTCCGGGCCCTGGCCGACCGTCTCGCGCCCGCCGGCGCCGCGATCGTCGCCGAGACCCGGGTGCCCCATGCCGGCGCGTCCGTGGCGGTGGCCCTGGCGGAGGTGATCGATCGCGCCGGGGCCGAGCTCGTCGTGGTGTTCGGCGCCTCGGCGATCGCCGACCGGCGCGACGTCATCCCGGCCGGCATCGCGGCGGCGGGCGGCCGGGTCGACCATCTCGGCATGCCGGTCGACCCCGGCAACCTGCTCCTCGTCGGCGCCCGCGGCGCCGTGCCGGTGATCGGCGCGCCGGGCTGCGCCCGCTCGCCCAAGGAGAACGGCTTCGACTGGATCCTGCATCGGCTCCTCGCGGACCTGCCGGTGACCCGGGCCGACATCGTCACCCTGGGCGTCGGCGGCCTGCTGATGGAGATCGTCTCGCGCCCGCAGCCCCGCGCCGGCGGCGCCGCCGCGACCGACGAGTCCGAGCCGGGCTCCGCGGATGGCTGAGATCGGCACGGTCCTGCTCGCCGCGGGCCTCGGCAGCCGGTTCGGCGCCGCGCCGAAGCTGCTCGCGCGCCTCGACGGCAAGCCCCTGGTGCGCCACGCGGCCGAGGCCGCCCTGGGCGCCCGTCCGCGCCCGGTGGTCGCCGTCCTCGGCGCGCACGCCGAGGCGGTCCGCGACGCCCTGGCGGGGCTCGACCTCGTCCGCGTCGACAATCCGGACTACCGCACCGGCCTCGCGAGCTCGCTGCGCGCCGGCCTCGCGGCGCTGCCCGCCACCTGCGCGGCCGCCATCGTCGTCCTGGGCGACATGCCGCGCGTGACCGCCGCGCATCTCGACCGCCTCGCGGAGGCCTTCGCGGGCGCCCCGGAGCTGCCGGCCGCCGTGGTGCCGGTTCAGGCCGGCCGGCGCGGGAACCCGGTGCTGCTCAACCTGCGCCGCCTCGGCCCGGACATCGCCCGCCTCGCCGGCGATCGCGGGGCCGGGCCGCTCCTGAAGGGACGGTCGGACGTGCTGGAGATCCCGGGCGACCCGGCCACCGCCCTCGACGTCGACACGCCGGACACGCTGGCCGCGCTGGCCGGCGGACCTTCAGACCGGACCGCGTGAGCGCGGGCTGTCCGATCGTCCCGGCGGGCGGTCAGCGCCCCGCCGCGCCGCGCCCGCGGGCGGCCTTCGCCTCGGCCCGGCACCGATCCGAGCAGTAGCGGACCTCGTCCCAGACCCGCTCCCACTTCTTGCGCCACGCGAACGGGCGGCCGCACTGGGCGCAGATCTTCTCCGGCAGATCGCCCTTGCGGCGCATCGGCGGCATCGTCGCTCCTCCCGGCCTATCCGGGCCGGCGCGCGTCGGGGCCGGTCTCGGCGGCCCGGCGGAGGCGCGCGTCCAGGAGGTGCGCCAGGCCGAGCATGACCGCGATCCCCCCGACATTGACCGCGACCTGCAGCGGCCAAGTGGGGTCGAAGGTCCGGTAGAGGATGCGGCCGATCAGCGCCGCCAGGCACCCGGCCGCGAAGATCTCCAGCGAGTGCCGGCCGCAGGCGTCGACGAGGCGCAGCCTCCGCCACCGGCTCGCGCGCGCCGCGGCGGGCGTGCTGAACAGCAGGTAGGCCAGCGCCAGCATGTTGATCAGGCGCAGGGGCGCGACGTGGCCCTTGTCGGGCGGCCCGATCCCCAGCGGCCGGAGATCGGGAAGTCCCCACTCCGCCCAGGACCCGCCCTGCAGGAAGGCGAAGGCGAGGTAGGCGGCGGCCGCGGCCACGGCCCAGCCGCGCCGCGGCAGCAGGCCGTCATGGGCGCGGACCGCGACCGCGAGCGCCGCGCCGATCACGAACAGGAACTGCCACGCGAAGGGATTGAAGTACCACCCGTCGTCCACCGCCGCGGCGTTCGGGAGGTTCAGCTGATGGTCGACGTTGGCGGCGAGCCAGAGGGCGCCCGACAGGCCCAGCACGCCCCAGATCCCGCGCCGCATCCCGAGATAGATCAGCGGGAACAGCGCCAGCAGCAGGATGTAGAGCGGCAGGATGTCGAGGTAGTTCGGCAGCGCGTTCAGCGCGAGGCCGCGCAGCAGGCCCGGCAGGAGCCCCATCTGCAGCAGGGGCGCGACGCCGAATCGCGGCGTCAGGCCGGTGAGGTCCATCCAGATCCGCACGATGACCAGGGTCGCGAGCAGCAGCCCGGCCTGGAACAGGTAGATGCGCAGGCAGCGCTTGGCGATGCGCGTGAGCGCCGTCCGGATCCCGGCCCGCCGGAACAGCCCACCGTAGGCGATCATCGACGAGTAGCCGGCCAGCAGGACGAAGATCTCGGCCGCGTCCGAGAACCCGAAATTGTGCAGCGTCAGCAGGGCCGGCGCGTTGCGCGGGATGTGGTCGATGAAGATCGTCAGGAGCGCGAGGCCGCGCACGACGTCGACCCGCGCGTCGCGCACGGGCTTCGCGGGCGGTGCCCCGGCGGGCGGCGGGGGAAGCGCCCGCGGGGCCGCGGCGCCGGGCCGTTCGAGATCGTCGAGGCGCGTCACTCAGCCCATCACCGTGGCGCTCTCCGTCCGGACGCGGAGCGGCCGGAGCCGCGGTGGAACAATAGCGCGCGCGCCGCCCGGGAGGCCGCCGATCACGTGCCTGTGTTCGGATGTGCACAACGGCGGGAGCGCGCCGATGATCCGCAGGCCGCGCCGGCCGTCACCCGCGCCCCCTCGCGTCGAGGCGGGGCCCGGTATAGACGCGGCCGACGATCCCGGATTCCGGCGCCCGCGCCGGGACGGGGGACCGCGGGGCTCGAGGCAGGGTTGAGGGCAAGGGACATGCGCGTCCTCGTCACCGGAGCGGGAGACTATCTCGGCCGTCGCCTGCTCGAGGCTCTGCGTCGGGACCTGCCCCCGGGCAGCCGCATCCTCGGCCTCGACCGGAGCCCGCCGCCGCCCCTCGACGGCGTGACGCTGAGGACCGTCGACCCGTTCGACGCGCGCGACCTCGCCGAGACGGTCGCGGCCTTCGATCCGACCTGCGTGTTCCACCTCGCGGCCCTGGCCTCGGTCGCCCAGTCGAGCGAGACGCCGTCCTACGCCTGGCGGGCGGAACTGCTCGGCACCCTCAACCTCGCCGAGGCGGTGGCGCGGACCCGCGCGGCCCTGGTCTTCCTCAGCTCCACCGTCGTCTACGGCGAGGTGTTCCGCGCCTGCGCGCGCCCCGACGAGAGCGTCACGCCGCGCCCGGACACGATCTCGGGCCGGACCAAGAACGCCTGCGAGTACATCCTCCGCGACGTCCTGGCGAATGCCCGCGTCAAGCATCTCGTGCTGCGGCCGTCGAACTACATCGGCGCCGGGCAGAGCGAGACCTTCGTGGTCGCCTCCTTCGCCGGTCAGATCGCCCGCATCGAGCGGGGGCTGGCGCCGCCGAGCCTCGAGGTCGGCGACCTCTCGGCGGGGCGCGACTTCTTCGACGTGGCCGACTTCACCGCGGCCTGCCTGCGCGTGATCGCGCGGATCGACGACCTGCCGGACGGCGGCATCTTCAACGTGGGATCGGGGGTCGTCACCCCGGTCTCCGACATCCTGGAGACGCTGCGCGGACTGACGGACGCGCGGTTCGACCTGCGCGTCGCGCCCGGGCGGGTCCGCCCGGCGGGGGTACGCAGCGAGGGCTGCGACCCCGCGGCCTTCGGGACCGCCACCGGATGGGCGCCGACCATCCCGCTCGCGCAGAGCCTGTCGACGATCCTGGCGGAGGCACGGGCGCGCCTCCGGTGATCTGTCACCGTCCGAAGGTGACGGCGACGCCCTCGGACGGGCGCGCGGTTCCGGAAACGCCGGCGGCGCTCGGGAGCGCGACCGGTCTCAGCGCGAGAAGCGCTTGTACTTGATCTTCTTCGGCATGATCGAATCCGCCCCGAGCCGGCGCACCTTGTCGGCCTCGTAGTCGGAGAAATTGCCCTCGAACCACTCGACGTGGCTGTCGCCCTCGAAGGCCAGGATGTGCGTCGCGATGCGGTTCAGGAACCAGCGATCGTGGCTGATGATGACCGCGCAGCCGGCGTAATCCTCCAGCGCGTCCTCGAGGGCGCGCAGGGTCTCCATGTCGAGGTCGTTGGTCGGCTCGTCGAGGAGCAGCACGTTGGCGCCGCCCTTCAGGGTCCGGGCGAGGTGCACCCGGTTGCGCTCGCCGCCCGAGAGGGTGCCCACCTTCTTCTGCTGGTCGGGCCCCTTGAAGGCGAAGGCCGCGCAGTAGGCGCGCGAGTTGATCTCGCGCTTGTTGAAATAGATGATGTCGTTGCCGCCCGAGACCTCCTGCCAGACCGTGGCGTTCGGATCGAGGGCGTCGCGCGACTGGTCGACGTAGCCGAGCTTCACCGTCTCGCCGACCTCGATCTTGCCGCTGTCGGGCTTCTCCTGGCCGGTGATCATCTTGAACAGGGTGGTCTTGCCGGCGCCGTTCGGGCCGATCACCCCGACGATGCCGCCCGGGGGCAGCTTGAACGACAGGTCCTCGATCAGCAGCCGGTCGCCGAACGCCTTGCTGAGGTGCTCGAACTCGATGACGTTGTTGCCGAGCCGCTCGTCGATCGGGATGACGATCTGCGCGGCCGCGTCGACCTTCTGCGCCTGCTTAGCGACCAGCTCCTCGTAGCGGGTGATGCGGGCCTTCGACTTGGACTGGCGCGCCTTCGGCGAGGCGGCGATCCACTCCTGCTCGCGGGCGATGGAGCGCTGCCGCGCCATGTCCTCGCGGCCCTCCTGCTCCAGGCGCTTCTGCTTCTGGACCAGCCACGCCGAGTAGTTGCCCTCGTACGGGATGCCCTTGCCGCGATCGAGCTCCAGGATCCAGCTGGTGACGTTGTCGAGGAAGTAGCGGTCGTGGGTGACGATCAGGATCGCGCCCGGATACTGGCGCAGGTGGCCCTCCAGCCAGTTCACCGTCTCGGCGTCGAGGTGGTTGGTCGGCTCGTCGAGGAGCAGCAGCTCCGGCTCCCACAGGAGCAGGCGGCAGAGCGCGATGCGGCGGCGCTCGCCGCCCGACAGGGTGGCGACCGGCTGCTCGTCGCTCGGGCAGCCCAGGGCCTCCATGGCTTGGTCGACCTTCGAATCGAGTTCCCAGAGACCCAGCGACTCGATCCGGTCCTGGAGCTCCGTCATCTCGTCGGCGGTCTCCTCCGAGTAGTTCATGGCGAGCTCGTTGTAGCGGTCGAGCATGGCCTGCTTCTCGGCGACGCCCTCCATCACGTTCTCGCGGACGGTCTTGTTCGGGTCGAGCTGGGGCTCCTGGGGCAGGTAGCCGACGCGCGCGCCCTGCGCGACCCAGCCGTCGCCGGTGAATTCCTTGTCGATGCCCGCCATGATCTTCAGCAGCGTCGACTTGCCGGCGCCGTTGATGCCCAGGACGCCGATCTTGGCGTCCGGGTAGAAGGACAGGTTGACGTTATCCAGGACCTTCTTGCCGCCGGTATAGGCCTTGGTCAGGCCCCGCATGTGGTAGATGAATTCGCGAGCCATCGCGGATCGTCCTCGGCGCGTTGTTCGGGACCGCGCGGATCGTGCCAGCGGCACGGGTCAGGCACCGGGCCTCAGCACCCGTCCTGGACGCGCGTCCCTACGATATAGGAATGACCCTCTCCGACTATCAGGCCCGCCGGGACGCGGCAAGGACGGGCCGGATCTCGGCGGGGAGCGGAACGCTCACGCGAACGGGTTCTTGACCGATCGCGGCGGCGCGTCCGGCGCCTCCGCCACCGCCTCCGGCAGATCGGACCCCTCCAGGGCCTTCACGATCGCGTCCAGCGTCTCCCGGAGCAGTCTGGCCTGATCCAGGCCGGTCCGGTCGCGGGTCAGGTCGATCGACCCGTGCACGGCGATCCGGTCCGTGCCGTTCTCGAAGCACAGGGCGCCGATGGAGCGCGCGCCGGCCTCGTCCGCGAACGGCACGAAGCCCGCGATGGCCGGGCTCTCGTCACGCCCGCTCTTGTCATCCGGGCTCTCGCCCTTGCGCCGGGCGCGTCGCTTGTCCTCGGGCATCGGGTCCTCTCAGAAGAACGTGCGCAGGAAGTCGCGGACGAGCTTGCGCAGGGCACGGGTGAGTTCGCGCTCGAGCCATTCCTGCCACGTCTGCTCGTGGCGGGGCCGGCGCTCGTCCGCGCGGGCGGAGGCATGGGGGTCCGGCAGGCTCATCGCGGTCGCCCGCGCCGCGGGCGGCAGGCCGGGGAAGACGTCGATGCCGGATTCCCGCTGGAGATCCTCGATCGACAGGGCGCGCCAGTCCTTCGAATCGTCGTTCCGCGCGAGGTAGGCGCCCGCCTCGCCGCGGGACGGGTCGTACACGGCCTTGAACAGCTGCGTCGGGACGAGCACGCCGCCCTTGATCTGCTGCACCGCGTCGCCCGCGAAGATCACCCCGGTGACGACGAAGAGCGCGCCGCGGCGGGTGGCCAGGCGCCGGGTGCTCTCCTCGATATCCGCCCAGAGCCCGCGGTTCAGGACGCGGTTCTGCGGCACGATGTTGGCGAGGCTGAACGACTCGGCCTGGGAACTGAGGGTCGGCATGTCCCCGGCCGGGGCGAGATGGCCCCGGTCGAACCCGCTGCGGACGTAATCCTCCAGCGAGGCGCGCTGATCCTCCGGCAGCCGGGTTTCCTCGTGGAAGGCGTCGTCGCGGGCCACCGCCCGGGCGGCCGCGACGCTGGCGCGCGTGAGGTGCTCGGCGGCGTAGAGCGGCGTGCGCGTCACGCCGGAATGCAGGACCGCGAAGGCCTCGAAGCACAGCGGGACCGCGCGGACGGCGAGCTTCGGGTTCGTGAGGACCGGCGTCCGCCCGTCGGCGAACAGGCCCGGGCAGGCATCCTGGGCCCGGGCCGGGACCGCGCCCGGTGCGAGGGCCAGAACCGCGGCCACGGCCGCGGCGGCGAGCCCCGGGTGGCGCCTCACCAGCATACGCGGACCCGGCGCACGCCCTCCGGGGTCGGGCGGTCCCGCCACGCGCAGGGCCGGCCGAGGCTGTTGCCGAAGGGGCGGGCGTCGCGGTCCGGGCCGCCCGGCGAGACCCGCGCCGGGCAGTCGCCGAGGAAGTTGCAGAGGAAGTCGAGATTGCCGTCCGGCGGCCGCGGCTGGGCGTAAGCTTGGCCGTTACCCGTAATCGCGAGCATGAGCAGGATTGTGCACAGACGAGCCGGATTCAAAGGCGGGCCTCTTGTGGCGTTAAGGGCACGTGATCGAAAAAAACGCCGGCCCGACATTGATCGCGCCGCCGTTCGTCCGTAACTGGCACTATCATGACAGCGACGGACGGGCGGGTTCTAGCATGAACGCGCGTCCCCGGGCTGCTGGCGTCGCGGTTGCCGAGGGCCCGCGGCGGAGCCGTCGCCATACTCGAACGAACGGATGCGAGCATTGGCACTCTCCCCTGAGCAATCGGCGTTGCT